>NZ_KI271016.1 GCF_000469305.1 Faecalitalea cylindroides ATCC 27803 | reverse complement strand
TAAAATCCGTTGGGAGTTAATCCCGTGTGGGTTCAAGTCCCACCGTCCCCACCATCTAATAAATGAATCCATCATCTATCGATGATGGATTTTTTTTGATATCATTCATTTATATATTTAATGTCAATACAAAAAAGCTTTCTATGCAAAAATAATACATAGAAAGCCAGAAATAATCGCTACTAAAAATAATATACCAATTGTTTTAAATATTTCTTTTTTAGAAGCTCCATATTGGATTAACACTAAGATTCCCAATCCAGCATTGGTAATTAATCCAGCCAATAAAGATCCAAAACTCAATGCCTGAGCTATGTATAACTGGCAAAGTATGACCGTTGCAGCACAGTTTGGAATAAAGCCAAAAACAGCTGCAAAAATAGGTTGGAAAACAGAATCAGTCAACAAGAAAGCTTGTAAATTCTCTTCCCCTATCCATTCGATTAATCCTGTAAAAATAAATGTAGTAACAAAAATAAATGCAAATATTTTTAAAGATCTAAGTAAAGCACTAACGATTAAAGGATACTGTGTATAACAACAAGGACAACTGGATCCAACAGCTGTTTCTTCATAATCCTCTTCATCAATATCCTCTTCTTCCATATTTTCAAACTTAATAATATCCGGTTTAAAAATGAAATCTACAATATACCCAACCAATACTGCAATACCAAATTTTAAGATCAACAATATCGGTAATGTAGAATACATTTCCGGATTAGATAATAAGACAGGAATGGCTTCATCGCTAGTGGCAATAAAGACACTAAGCATGGTTCCAAGTGTTATATTCTTTTGAAGATACAACATGGCGGCCAAAATACTAAAACCACATTGTGGCAACAATCCTAACAAGGCCCCAAGAACTGGGCCAAGTTTTTGTAATAGAAAGAAGATACGATCATCATTGCTAGAAGGTCTTCTTTCAAATATTTCAATGATTATATATGTAACTAGTAAGATAGGAAACGTTAACCATGTATCTTCAAATGTATGTGATAATAAATGTAAGATAATATCAATCACCTCTCAACCATTATATTTTACTTAAATCTTTAAAAATGAAAAGCAAAAAGCTCAAAAAAAAGAATAGGCATTCGCCTATTCGATTGGTTTTTGATAAAAATTTCCATAGAAGTTTGCGGTATGATACGTATTAACGATAACTTTAGGATCGACTTTTCGAACATTTTCTATCGCATCGTGAACTTCATAACTGCTCACTACAGCCTTGCATGAATATATCTTTCTTTGACTATATCCACCATATCCTTCAAAAACGCTCATACCATGTCGTACAACTGCCATAAACGCATCAATCACAGGATCTGGATCTGAGGTAATAAATTCTATTGTAACTTGATTATACCGCTGATATAAGCTCGAAATCGCCTTTGTAGACAGGAATTGGAATACAATTGAATATCCTGCGTGAACCCATCCAAAGATAGCTCCAAATATGACCAACATACAACAGTTAAACGCAAATACATAATCCCAAATACCTTTATGGATCTTGTTGGAAACAAACTGAGCTATAAAATCAGTGCCTCCAGTGCTACCACCAGTTCGTAAAGCTAAAGATATGGAGAAGCCCCATAAAAGACCACCAAATAACACATTCAAAGTCTGATCATCGATAAAGGGTTCAAAGGTGAAAATTTCCAGGAATAATGAAACCAGACCAAATTGAAGGCAGCTCAAGAAAGTAAAACGTTTAGAAACATATTTATAACATAAGATAGCCGCTGGTGCATTTAATAAGATAATTCCTACAGAAACCGGAAAATTAATTCCAACAAGTGCCAAGATCTTATTTATCAATAAAGAAATACCTGTAAAACCACCCGATAAAAGGTTTGAAGGTTCCATAAATACCTGCATGATATACACCTGAACAAAAGCACTCAAGGTAACCATAAATACGGAAATACAAAAACGGATCTTTTTCTGTTTTTGAAGTTCTTTCAATGTATCTAACATATTAACAACTCCTTGTTGACACCATTCCACTATAGACCTATAAAATTTTGATTTCAATCAAAAAATTAACTTTTTTTACATTTGTATACAAATCATGAAATGTTGTTTTTAAACTGTAGAAAATTTAAAAAAAGAGGAGTTTCAACTCCTCTTTAATAACAGATCTTATTTATAAAGTTCAACAAGTCTCTGTAAGTGTTCGAAACGTTCTTTAGCCGCCTTTTCAGATTCACTGAATAGTTTTTCAGCTCTTTCTGGGAATGGTTTAACTAAACGAGTGTAACGAGCTTCGTTATTTAAGAATTCCTGATAAGAACCGTCACCTTCTTTTGAAGTTAATGTGAATGGGTTCTGTCCAGCTTTCTTCTTATCTGGATTGAATGAGAATAAGTTCCAGTAACCAGCTTTAACAGCTTTCTTCATTTCATCCTGACAGTGGTTCATACCACCCTTAGCGATACCGTGTAATTCACATGGAGCATAACCGATGATCAATGATGGTCCATCGTAAGCTTCAGCCTCAGCAATACACTTAATAGCCTGAGCTGGGTTAGCACCAAGAGCAATCTGAGCTACATATACATATCCGTAAGTCATAGCGATTTCAGCAAGTGATTTTTTCTTCAATTCTTTACCTGCTGCAGCGAACTGACAAACTTCACCAATGTTAGAAGCTTTAGATGCCTGTCCACCAGTATTTGAGTACATTTCTGTATCAAATACCATTACGTTTACGTTTTCACCAGAAGCAAGTACGTGGTCTAGTCCACCGAAACCGATGTCATAAGCCCAACCATCTCCACCAAAGATCCATACAGATTTTTTAGCAAGATACTGTTTCTTAGTTAATACTTCTTTAGCATCTTCACATCCATTTTCAGCAGCCTTTTCAAGTTCAGCAATCAATGCTTTTGCAGCTGGTGCATTAGCACGAGTATCCTCTTTTGTTTCCATGAACTTATCATAAGCAGCTTTGAATTCTTCAGTTGCGTTTTCGCATTCTGCCATCTGAGACAATTTAGTGATTGCTTGTTCACGCAATACTTTCTGTCCTAAATGCATACCATAACCATGTTCAGCGTTATCTTCGAATAAAGAGTTAGCCCAAGCTGGTCCCTGTAAGCTATCTTTATTTACAGTGTAAGGACATGTAGCAGCTGGTCCACCCCAAATTGATGAACATCCAGTTGCATTAGAGATATACATCTGTTCACCAAATAACTGAGTTACTAAGCGAGCATATGAAGTTTCAGCACAACCTGCACATGAACCAGAGAACTCTAACAATGGCTGGTTGTATTGAGAACCGATAACTGTGTTATCAGCAAAGTTTGTTTTCTTCTTACCTACATTAGCTACTAGGTAATCAAATACTGGCTGCTGATCTGCCTGAGATTCCTGAGGTACCATCTTGATAGCGCCTGTTGGACATACAGTGATACATTCACCACATCCCATACAGTCAAGTGGAGTAACGCTCATAGTATACTTCATACCTGGAGCATGTTTAGAATCTGCAAGTTTGATATTTTCTGGAGCAGCTTCAGCTTCTTTTTCATCAAGGATGAATGGACGAATTGTAGCATGTGAACATACGAATGCACACTGGTTACACTGGATACACTTAGTAGCATCCCATTCAGGAACTGTAACAGCTGTACCACGTTTTTCGTAAGCAGCAGCACCAGTTTCCCATTGTCCATCAGCATTGTCTTTGAATGCAGATACTGGAAGGCTGTCACCATTCATGATGTTAACTGGATTCATGATATCCTGAACCATCTTAACAGTAGCTGGGCGTCCTTTTAATGGAGCAGGTGCAGCATCTGGTTCTGGATTTGACCAAGAAGCTGGGATTTCTACTTTATGAGTTGCATCTACACCAGCATCGATAGCTTTGTAGTTCATTTCTACAACTGCATCACCTTTTTTAGAATATGATTTCTTAGCAGCTTCTTTCATGTATTGAACAGCTTCATCAATAGGCATGATGTTAGCTAATTTAAAGAATGCTGACTGAAGGATCGTGTTAGTACGTTTACCCATACCAATTTCGATTGCTTTATCGATTGCGTTAATAGTATATAGCTGAATGTTGTTATCAGCGATATATTTCTTAGCTTCAGCTGGCATATGTTTGTCTAATTCTTCATCAGACCACTGGCAGTTGATCATGAATACACCACCAGGTTTTACATCTTGAACCATCTTATATCCTTTAACTACATAAGAAGGGTTATGACAAGCTACGAAGTCAGCCTGGTTGATGTAGTAAGGAGATTTGATTGGGTTATCACCAAAACGTAAGTGAGAAATAGTGATACCACCTGTTTTCTTAGAGTCATACTGGAAGTATGCCTGAATATATTTATCAGTATGGTCACCGATGATCTTAGTTGAGTTCTTGTTAGCACCAACAGTACCATCTCCACCAAGTCCCCAGAATTTACATTCTACAGTTCCAGGAGCTGAAGTGATTGGAGCTGGTTTAACTTCTGGCAATGACAAGTAAGTTACGTCATCGACAATACCAATTGTGAAACGAGGTTTTGGTTCATCTTTCAACAATTCAGTGTATACGGCAAATACGCTTGATGGTGGAGTATCTTTAGAACCCAAACCATAACGACCTGCGCAAACTTTGATTGTATCCAATCCTGCTTCACGAAGTGTTGTAACAACATCCAAGTATAATGGATCACCTAATGCACCAGGTTCTTTTGTACGGTCAAGAACAGCAATTTTCTTAACTGTTTCTGGAAGAACTGCCAATAAGTGTTTGCTAGACCAAGGGCGATATAAACGAACTTTGATCAAACCAACTTTTTCACCTTTAGCTGTTAAGTAATCGATAACCTCTTCTGCAACGTCATTGATTGAACCCATTGCGATAATTACACGATCAGCATCTGGAGCACCATAGTAGTTGAATAGACCATAGTTAGTTCCTAATTTTTCGTTGATCTTGTTCATGTATTTTTCTACAACAGCTGGTAATGCATCGTAAACAGAGTTACATGCTTCACGGTGCTGGAAGAAAATATCTCCGTTTTCATGAGAACCGCGCATTGTTGGATGTTCTGGGTTCAAAGCATGGTTACGGAATTCTTCAACTGCATCCATTGGACACATTTCTTTTAGATCTTCATAGTCCCATTTTTCGATCTTCTGAATTTCGTGAGATGTACGGAATCCATCGAAGAAGTTGATAAATGGCACTTTACCTTCAAGAGCAGCTAAGTGAGCTACTGGAGATAAATCCATAACTTCCTGTGGGTTTGTTTCACAAAGCATTGCGAAACCTGTCTGACGACATGCATAAACGTCGCTGTGATCACCAAAGATGTTCAATGCATGTGTTGCAACAGTACGTGCAGAAACATCGAAAACACATGGTAATTGCTCAGCGGCAATTTTATACATATTAGGAATCATTAACAATAATCCCTGTGATGCAGTAAATGTAGTTGTCAAAGCACCAGCAGCCAAAGAACCGTGAACGGCACCGGCAGCACCAGCCTCAGACTGTAGTTCACTTACTACAACTTGATTTCCGAAAATGTTCTTCTGTCCAGCAGCTGCCCACTGATCTACAGAGTCAGCCATAGGACTAGATGGTGTAATGGGGTAAATCGCGGCAACTTCAGTATACGCATAGGCAACGTGAGCCGCAGCAGTATTACCATCCATTGATTGTTTTGCTCTAGGCATGATAACTTTGTCCTCCTTATCCTGATTAGTAAAACTATACCTGTATTATTATACGATTTTAGAAAGCGTTTTTAAAGGAAAATTTCATTTTTAACGTTAATTATGTTTAACATAGCTAACTAATAAATAATTTGGTACAGCAAACATATGCTGTACCAAAATTAACTATTCTTTTCCTAATAATTTAAACATGTTCTTTTTATAAACTTCAACACCTGGCTGGTTAAATGGATTTGAGTCATTCATCAAAGTAGTCATTGCGATTGCTTTAAAGAAGAACATGCACATATTACCAAAACTGTATGCACTCATATCCGGCATTGTTAACAAGATATTTGGAACACCACCTGTTTCTTCGTGTGCCATCAATGTTCCCTGAGCCGCCATTTTATTTGCCCAGTCAACGCTCTTTCCTGCAAGATAATTCATACCATCTTCATTGGCTTCATCATTAGGGAAAGTAACATCGATCATTGGTTTATCTACATAAAGATTTGTTTCAAATAACACTTTCTTTCCTTCCTGAACAAATTGTCCTAAAGAATGAAGATCCGTTGAGAAACATACAGAATCAGGTAAAATACCCTTTCCATCTTTACCTTCACTTTCACCGAATAATTGTTTCCACCATTCAGCAACCATTTGCATCTGCGGTTCATAGTTTACAAATAATTCAACATCATATCCTTCATTTTGTAAGATACGACGCGCTACGGCATAACGATATGCAGGGTTTTTATCTAAATCTGGATCACCATATTCTCCCATTCCATCATGAAGACCTTTCATAAGTTCATCAATATCGATACCTGCTACGGCAATAGGTAATAATCCAACAGGAGTAATAACTGAGAAACGTCCACCAATATCATCTGGAATTACAAAAGTTTCATAACCTTCTTTAGTTGCAAGCGTTTTTAGAGTTCCACGTGCTTTATCCGTTGTGGCAATAATTCGGTTCTTAGCTTCATCACCATATTTTTCTTCCATAAATTGTTTTAAGATACGGAATGCTAAAGCTGTTTCCGTTGTTGTTCCTGATTTAGAAATAACATTAACCGTTACTTCTTTATCTTTGATATAGTCCATTACCTGTGCAATATATGAGCTTGAGAATGTATTTCCCATATAAATGATTTCTGGTTTTTTATCTGCATAAAGACCATTGATCATTTCGATAGCCGCACGCGCTCCAAGATATGAACCACCTATACCGCATACAACGAAAACTTCACTGTTTTCACGAATCTTTTTAGCACATTCTTTGATACGAGCAAACTCTTCTCTATCATAGTCATTTGCCCAAGTCATCCAGCCAATGAAATCATTGCCTAGACAAGTTTTAGAAACAAGCTGTTTATCGAGTGATACGACTTGTTCCTGATAATCTTTCACATTTTCTTTTAAATGAGCGTGATTTAGATCTAACTGAATCATATTAATCTACCTCCGGTTTTTGATTTCAATGCAATTATACCACGATTTTTAATTTTGTGTGCTATAATACATAATGTTTAAGGAGAGTGAAACGTATGATCCCCTCAGCACTTTACCCTCTTGTATCCGCATTGCTTGCCAATGTTGTTGCACAGGTAGGTAAAACGATCGTTTATTATTTCAAGTCAGGAAAGTGGGATCTTCACTGGGTCATTGCCAGTGGTGGTTTTCCAAGCTCCCACAGTTCGACAGTCACTGCACTGTCCATGGCTGTAGGAATTCAGGAAGGATTTGATTCGACATTATTTGCGATCACGGCAATTTTTTCCTTTATAGTAATGTATGATGCCTGTCATGTGCGATACTATTCAGGGAAAAATATTGAATTGGTCAAACAACTGGTTGATGATTTAAAAGAAGCTTCTCTGATTGAATTCGATGAACCGATTTATCAGGAACAACTTAAAAGTGTTCTGGGTCATAAATTTATCGAAGTAGTCGGTGGATTCGTTGTTGGATTGATCATACCACTACTATTGACACCTTTGATTTTTTAATAGATTGGAGTTGAAACTATGGCTGAAGAAACAATGGAAATGCCAGATGGCATGGCAGTCGAAGCATGCCTCGATAAGATTCGTCCTTATATACAACATGACGGCGGTGACATTGAACTTTTAGGTATTGATGAACATGCTTATGTTTATGTTGCTTTTAGAGGAGCCTGTGCTGGATGTATGATGGCAACAGAGGATTTCTCAAGCGGAATCAAGCTTCTATTAATGGATGAAGTCCCTGGCATTCGCGATGTTATCCTTGTTGGATAAATCTTGATGCATAGAATTAGAATGAATAAGAAGAATTCGTAAATTACGAATTCTTTTTTTATAAAAAAAACTGATAGAGAATTTCTCTATCAGACAATTAAACCTCAATAATATTTTTGATTCCTGCTTCTTTGACGATATTTTTAAATGTTTCTAATTCATCTGGAGCAAAAGGCTTAAGCTTTCCAGGCTCATATTTCATATCTACAAGATCATACTTGCTGGAAGCCAAAGGATTGTAATTCAACAATTCATATTTTACTTCCGGATATAAGTTGAATATAAAACTTGAAATTTGACTTAAGTTTCTCTCAGTCGCATTATAGCCAGGAATAAGAGGTGTACGAATGATTACTTTATCTTTATGCTCACTCGTTAATAAATATTCAATGTTTTGCAGGATCTTTTGATTAGAAACTCCAGTCATCGCTTTATGATCCGTTTCATCAAACACTTTTAAATCGGCAAAGATTAAATCAAGATATGGAACAACCTGCTTAACAAGCTCAAGATTAGCATAAAAACTAGACTCAATTGCAGTATGAATGCCACGTTTCTTACATTCCTTTAAGATATCAACTAGAAAATCTTTTTGAAGAAAAGGCTCTCCTCCGCTAAAGGTTACCCCACCATTTCGTTTAAAGAAAACTCTATCCTCTTCAATTTTGGATATTAATTCTTCTACAGTATATAAAGTTGAATCATAACGTATAGCTGAAGATGGACAAATATGAACCAAATTATCAAAATTACCTGAATATTCTTTATTAAAATATGGTCGCTCTTCATAATGCATTTGATTTGGCATACTTGCCTTTTCACATAGACGACAATGGATGCAGTTTTTCTCAAACCATAAAACTCTAGGCTTTGTTTCTAAACCTTCTGGATTTTGACACCACTTACAACGTAATGGACAACCTTTAAAGAAAATCGTTGTTCGAATGCCGTATCCATCATGAACCGCAAATCGTTTTATATCAAACACATACGCTTTAGATGTGGTCATATGTAGTTCTCTCTATGATCTCGTCCTGCAATTTACCAGCCAGTTCGACAAAATAAGCTGTATAGCCGGCCACACGAATCGTTAAAGAACGATGATTTTCAGGATGCACTTTAGCATCTAAAAGATCTTCTTTTCTTACAACATTAAACTGAATATGACAAACTTTTAAATCGACAAAAGCTCTTAGGAAATCTTCAAATTTATCTAGACCAGATTGTGTGCTAAAGAATTCTGGTAAGAATTTCATATTCAACAATCCACCATTGGTTGTACAGCTGTTACTGATGCGAGAAACAGACTTTAATACCGCGGTAGGACCAGACATGTCTCTACCATAAACAGCTGATAAACCACCATCTGCTAAAGGCGTCATTGCATTTCGTCCATCTGGACTAGCGCCTACATTTTCTCCCATTGGAACATGTGCACTCACTGTATACATACCAGTATGATACTTTCCGCCACGATAATTTGTATAATCTTTCATACGATTTCTAAAATACATGGCCCATTTTGCACCAAGTTCATCAACCCAGGCAACATCGTTTCCGTATTTTTCAACTTTATTCAATAACATCGTTTGCGTTATTTCATGGCCCTTAAAATCCGCCTGTAAAGCACTTAACAATTCATGTTTTGAAATTCTATTTTCATCATAAATAAGTTTCTTTAATGCAGCTAGAGAATCTGCTAAATTCGCAACCTGAATCATTTGAATTCCTGAAAGATTATACTTGGCACCACCACGTGTTACATCCAATCCATTATCGATGCAATCATCAATAACACAGGATAAGAATGCTGTAGGAAGACAATCTTGATGTGCTTTTTCGACTACAACCTCAGCTTTCATCATCTCTTCGATAAAATAATCAATCTGTTTTTTAAAAGCCGCTTCTAAATCTTCAAAAGTTTCATATGTTTCAAGATTTCCCAGATCCAATCCAATCTTCTTATTCGTTAACAAACAAATTCCATTATTTAAAGTAAGCTCTAAAACTTTATTAAAATTGAACATAGCGGCATCGGACCAGCCTAAATTGTTTCCATGAGTCGTTAATTCTACACAACCTACGATTGCATAATTCAACGCATCTTTATAATCAATTCCCAGATCTTCATGCATCGCATGAACGATGGCTTCATCATTAAAAAATTGTGGCATACCGCTTCCCTTGGCAACAACTTTAATGGCCTCCTGCATCAATTCATGAGAAGAGTTTTTATTCAAACGTACAGACAAGTTAGGCTGAGGCAAACCTAAATCATATTGCGCATCTAAACACAATAAAGATAAATCGTTGTAAGTATCATTTCCATCTTGATCAAGGCCTCCAATAGCGACGTTAAAACCAATTGGGAATCCCGCAAAATATTTGGCACTATTTTTGTTGCGCAAGTATACGATCTGATTAAATTTTAACCATAGACATTCCATTAACTCTAAAGCTTCTTGACGAGTCATATAGCCAGAAGCAATATCTGAACGATAATATGGGTACAAATATTGATCCATTCTTCCTGGAGAGAAGCTCGATGCATTGGATTCCATATGTAACACAACAAATAAGAACCATAATGATTGTAAAGCTTCATGGAATGTTTCCGGTGCTCTTTGCGTTAAGGCTAAACAAATATCTGCAACATTTTGTAAAGACTCACGATATTGATCATCTACATCATCAAGCATCGCATAAATATGATCATGATATCTTTTCATGAAATCTTTTACACCATCTAAAACAATTAATGTGCATTCATAAAATTCTTCCTGTTCAGGCTTGCAGTATTTTTGTTTCTGATGAATCTTGTCAATTAATCCATTGACACCTAAACGCAACCACATTTCTGTATCCGGACAAATATGACCCTGGGCATGATCTTTTTGATTGATCTTTACCACTTTAGCAATTTCATCAATCTTTTCTCCATAGTTATGACGAATTACATCTTCCATAGAACGCCCTTTCCAGTATGGATAGATGGTTTCTCTAAATTCTTTGATATCTTCATCATGTACTAAGAACTTATCTTGATCACGTGTAGGTAGGGTTTCAAATTCACGATCAATCCATGAACAACCGCTTTCTGGGAATACAACTCCATAACGTACCCCTTTTGTACGATTTCCTACGATCAGTTCTTCAGGTTCAACACCAATTTCTAATTCTCTTAATGCAGCAGCTAAAGATAAAGCACGCTTTTTAGGTGTACTTAATTCTTCATTTTCCTTATATACACGAGTAATAATTCTTGCCTGCTCAATGGAAGCATAGCGAGGCGCTTCTAACATTCTCTTTTTTAAGATTTCGATTCTTTCATTATTCTTCAATTTAGCCATACAATCATCTCCTACACTCATTATACCTGATTTATTATTAGTTTCAATTGTTTTTTATTATTTTTTATTGTTTGTTAAAAAAACCTGTAGCCTATCAAACTACAGGTCAATATATTTTAAACCATTTGAGGAAGGAAATATTTGATCATGAGTTCCCACCAAGGCCAGTCATGATATACATCATGTCCCCAGAAATCCACCCATGCGTTAATTCCTTTTTCATACATAATAGAAGCTAATTCCCCTAAAGTTGCCTTACAAACATCTTCCCAGCTTCCCTGTCCAACAACAAAGATAATTTGAGAATTATTATACTTTTGAATATATGGATGGTTTGGATCCATCATCGAAAGATACGCACATGGGTTATTTAAATACGTATTTTCATCGTGATATCCACCATAGTATTCTTCCATATTATAAACACCTGAAATTCCTAAAACCTTATCGAAGCGATCTGGAAAGCGGAAAAATAAATTGGCTGCATGTGTTCCGCCCATGCTTGCACCCATTGTCATACATTTTGAGTCAGCTGGAAGACCTGCTTTATATAAAGCACTAGGCACTAATTCATCCATAACATAGTGTACCCATTGCTCCTGCAGTCTCATTCTATGAGCTGTATTCCCAAAGGCAGACCATGTTTCTTTATCTATGGAATCAACAGTACAAAACTGAATACGTCCTTGATCGATCAAATCCTCTACCTGTTCAAACATGTGACGATCTTCCCACTCAAAAAAGCGACCATCCTGACAAGGAAAGACAAAACACATCTTTCCGGCATGTCCATACATTTTAAATTCCATAAATCGATCTAAGTTCTGTGAATATTCTCTAAAATAACGAATTTGCATAAAATATCGACCTTTCCTTATAATATTAATACAGGAATTATAGCACAATTCATTGAGTTTTTTTATGCATTGCCTTATAATTGTTGTGTTTTTTAACAGGAAAGAGAGTGAATAAAATGTCAAACAAAGAAAAAATCTTAAACATTGCGGTCATCGCCCATGTCGATGCTGGAAAAAGTACATTGGTTGACGCATTTTTAAGACAAAGTGATGTTTTTAGAGATAATGAAGAAGTCGTAGACTGTATCATGGATTCCAACGATTTAGAAAGAGAACGTGGAATTACCATTTATTCAAAGAACTGCTCTGTCATTCACGATGGAGTCAAGATCAATATTGTTGACACACCAGGCCATGCCGACTTTTCAAGTGAAGTTGAACGTATCATTCGTACAGTGGATACAGTTATATTATTGGTTGATGCAAGTGAAGGACCAATGCCGCAAACACGTTTTGTTCTTTCAAAAGCTCTGGAAATTGGATTAAAACCGATTCTTCTAATTAATAAGATTGATAAAAAAGATCAAAGAGCGGAAGAAGTTGTGGATGAAGTATATGAGCTTTTCCTTGAACTAAACGCAAATGATGAACAGTTGGATTTCCCAATTCTGTACGGAATTGCCCGTGAAGGTATCGTACAATACGATTTAAATACCCCAAGTGATTCTATTGAACCATTATTTAAGACAATCTTAAAACACTGTGATGTATATCCTGATTTGGATGACGACCCTGTTCAAATGCAAGTATCTGCCCTAGCCTATGATGAATACATTGGACGTCTAGGTATTGGAAGAATCTACAAAGGTGTTTTGAAACCAGGAACACAATATATTCGTTGTAATCAAGACGGTTTGGAAAAAAAGGAAACAATTTCAAAAATTTTTGTATATAAAGGTTTATCTAGAACCGATGTAAAAGAAGCTCATTCTGGAGACATTGTTGTGATTGCAGGAATGCCGGATATCAGCATTGGTGATACGATCTGTGATCCAGAACACATTGAACCTATGGAACAAATCGAAATTGAAGAACCAACTCTATCAATGAATTTCCATGTCAATTCATCTCCTTTTGCCGGACAGAGCGGAAAATTCGTTACGAGTCGAAATTTAAAAGAAAGACTTGAAAAAGAATTGGAAGTAAATGTAGGATTACGTGTAGAACCAACAGACAGCGCCGACTGCTTCAAAGTCAGTGGGCGTGGTGAATTACACATTTCTATTTTAATTGAAAATATGCGTCGTGAAGGATATGAATTAGCCGTCAGCAAACCAGAAGTTATCTTGCACCGTGATGAAAACGGAACAAAAGTTGAACCAATTGAAGAAGTTGTATGTCTTGCCCCAAGCGAATATCAAGGTACTATCATCAATAAACTGAATTTGCGAAAAGGTGTCATGCAGGATATGGAGGAAGAAAATGGTTATGTTAAGATTACATATCTTGCACCAACCCGTGGATTATTGGGCTTTAGAAGTGAATTTATTAACGATACACACGGTGAAGGAACTCTAGTTCGTCGTATTTCAGGCTATGAACCATATAAAGGTGAAATCACGCAACGTATGCAAGGTGCAATGATTTCTACAGAAACAGGTCAAGCTATGACATATGCTTTATGGAATCTACAAGAACGTGGACAGTTATTTATTTCTCCACAAACAGAAGTTTATGAAGGAATGATCATTGGAGAAAGTGCTAAGAATATTGATATGGACGTCAATCCACTTAAGAATAAAAAACTAACAGCAATTCGTTCCAGTGGACGTGATGAAGCTATGTTATTAACACCACCACGTATCTTCTCCCTAGAGGAAGCATTAGAGTGGATCAATGATGATGAACTTGTAGAAGTAACTCCTGATGCAATTCGTATTCGTAAAAAAGGATTAACGGCACAAGATCGTAGAAATCTATATCGTGAAAAAATGGCACAAAATAAAGACTAGTAATAAGGAACTCAACAGTTGTATCACAACTGATGAGTTTTTTTATGCAGTACTCGTTAGAATATAAAATTAAATAATCATTTTATTTCAAAGGAAATTGTATAGAAAATACACCGATGAAGAGTCTCAATGTGATTATGGATGTATTAATAATTCAAAAGATATATTATTAGTTTCGATCAATAATCGATATAAAAACATTTAATCTTCAATTTATTGATATAACTCATATTAGGTAATCGCAAGCATAAAAAGATCCTTCTTCCACATCTAGAGTAAAAAAATAACAAACTATTTTTGCAGCCTCTTCACGATTAAAAAGGGATTTACTAACTGTCTACTTCCGTATATTCTCTTTACGTTGCTCTTGATAAAATCAAAATCATCTAAAAAACACAATTTTTCTGTTAAGCACAGAATTGATCTAAAATTTTTAGAAGAGTTAGATTCATATTTAATTGCATAAAGGTAGAGTCCAATATGATATCCTTTATGTAGATAATATAATATATCAACAATTTAAAGGTTAAACGTATAAAAAAGAGATTGAGTCTTTTGATGTATAGGCAACAATCCCTTAAATAATAAAAATGAATCGATTTATTTATGTTAGTACAACTGCACAGATGCAATACAATATAATAATAGTCTTTTTTAATTTGTCGTTTGATGATGCACTACATACGATTTTTTTGTTAAAGGGTAGAACTTATACCCTCTGTCTTTGTAAAATTTAATAATATCAGGTAAAGCCTCAACAGTAGAATTTTTCGTTGCTGAATCATGAAACAAAAGATTAATTTGATCAAACTTATCAGTACAACTTGACTGAATGATCTGCTCTTTTGAAATGTCATTTCCTGCAGCATCACTTGAACTAACATTCCAATCAAAATACTGATAGCCCCTTTCATTTACCATTTTTACTAACTCGCTCATGATACCTGGCGAATACTTTGCACTAATGCTATTTGAAGATCCTCCTGGAAAGCGAATAATATCCGATTTTTGTCCAGTGATAGATTCAACCATGGAATTAATTTGATCCAAATCATTAAAATACGCATTTGTCGATGAATATATGTTTTTATAATCATGTGAATACGTATGTAAACCAATCGAATGTCCTTGTTCAAAGGCTTCTTTTATGAAATCATTATATGATGGAGCATGTCCAGTTACAAAGAAAGTAGCTTTTACATCATATTCTTTTAGGATGTCCAATACTTTAATTGTATTTTCGCTAGGGCCATCATCAAATGTCAAATAGACAATTTTTTTGTTATATTCTGGATTCTCTTTTACTTCAACCTTAACATCTTGGTCAACTATATTATTTGATCGATCTGTAGCTTTTACATGAATAGAGTAAATTCCAGGCGAAAAGGTATCAACTTGACTTGTGTCGAGTTCAAGTTGTGGATTAGGATCTAAGTCATCCTTTACTCTAATTTTAGATGCAAAATCTTCCATCGAACCTTGTAAAACTTGAATGGCTTTTTTATTTTTGATTTCTGGCGGAGTTTTATCTTCTAAACGTTCCAAGATTACTTTTTTTGTTGTACTATTTCCATAAATATCTTTAGCTAGTATATTTAATTTTTGTTTTCCCTTCTTCTTTAATTCTGGAACATTTTCAAAAGATAAAGTAACTTTAGACGAATCTTTGATATTTTTTACAAACAATTCCGGAGTGATATGTTCTTGCAAATCCGTTTTAACGTTTTTAACTTCTAAGATTGGTGCTTTTGAATCTATTACTTTAACTTTAATTGTTTTCTTTCTATCTTTATATTGATAAGTTAAAGAATATACGCCGGGAGTATTCGTATCAACCTTACCTTTGATTTTTAAATCTTTGATATCTCCATAAACAATATTCAATACATTTTCATACGGATCAAATTGAGTACCAATTTCTATTATGGGATCTTGTTGAACCAAAAGAATAGGATTCCAGTAATAAAAGATACCAAATAAAATGTAAATAAGAGCGACAACAGATAAATAGAGTAACTTTTTCATAAATCTTCCTTAGAAAAAGTATATAATCAAATAAAGAAAGAGACCATCAAATTTCACTTGATGGTCATATTTTTTCAATCAACTTCATGAATTAAATAAACTTTATCATTTTTTTGTTGAACATTCTCAAAACAATTGATAATTTGATACAATTCATCGTTAATTAAACTTTTTTGGCAAAGCTCAATTACAATTGTATCATTTATTTGTATTAATCTCTCATACAAATCTTCAATACTCATGTTTGCATCATCAAAATCCAAACAATGATAGACTTCTAAAATAGGATCAGATACCTTTGAAAGATCATTAAGGTTTATTCGGTATTTCTTCAATTTTTTAATCCTCCTCAAATTGTGAGTTGTATAGTTTTGTATAGAAGCCATTACGTGCCATTAATTCATCATGATTTCCTACTTCAATAATATCACCATGATTCATAACTATGATCGCATCAGCATTTCGTATCGTCGATAAACGATGCGCAATCACAAAACTAGTACGACCTTCCATTAACTCATCCATTCCCTTTTGAATTAAAACTTCTGTTCTTGTGTCGACAGAACTTGTGGCTTCATCCAAAATCAAAATCTTAGGATCCGCCAAGAAAGCACGTGCAATTGTTAATAATTGTCTTTGCCCTTGTGATATATTAGAACTTTCATCATTCAATTCTGTCTGATAACCATGATCAAGCGTACGTATAAAATGATCAACATGAGCAGCTTTAGCAGCTTTGACTACATCTTCATCACTGGCATCCAATTTACCAAAGCGAAGATTATCCATGATTGTTCCCTCAAACAACCAAGCATCCTGCAACACCATTCCTACCATCGAACGTAAATCACTTCGACTAAAAGTTGTAATATCGTGCCCATCAATATAAATTCTACCACTGTTTAATTCATAAAATCGCATCAGTAATTTTACTATGGTTGTTTTACCAGCTCCAGTTGGACCTACAATAGCAACGGTTTGACCCGGCTTAATATACATAGAGAAATTATGAATAATCGTTTTCTCTGTAGTATATCCAAAATTCACATTTTCAAAAGTTACCTGACCTTTGATCAACGATTGTAGGCCATAGCGAACTGGAATCGTTTCTTTGATATCTTTAATTTCTTCTGGTTCATTTAAAAATTCGAAAACTCGTTCTGCAGCTGCAGCTGTACTTTGTAACATATTCATTGATTGAGAAATCTGGTTGATTGGTTGTGTGAAGTTTCGAGTATATGTGATAAAAGATTGAATATCACCAACAGCAATTTCTCCACTGATTGCTAGAGCTCCACCCAAGATACATACACCTACATACCCGAGATTTCCAATGAAAGTTGTAAGAGGCATCATCAATCCCGACAGAAATTGTGATTTCCAGGCACTGTTATAAAGATCCTGATTGTAACGATTAAAATCGTCTATGCTCTTTTCTTCTCCATTAAAAGCCTTCACAACCACATGAGCCGAATACATCTCTTCAATGTGACCATTTACAACACCAAGTGAATCCTGCTGTTGTTTAAAATAGTTTTGACTTCGTTTTACCACAAAAGCTACTGTAACAATTGATAAAGGTATAACAATTAACGCTAATAAAGTCATCTTCCATGAGATCATCAACATCATTACCAAAAATCCAATTACTTTTACGACATTGCTGACAAGAGTAGACAATGACTGATTTAAAGATTGAACCAATGTATCAACATCATTGGTAAATCTTGAAATAATATCGCCATGAGAATTACGATCAAAATAAGATAGTGGTAAATTATCGATCTTTATATTCATTTCTTTGCGGAACTGATACCCCATTTTATTGGAAACACCAGACATTAAGAAACCTTGTATATATTCGAAAGCCATACTTAAAGCATAGACTGCCAACAAAATCATAACTGTCTGGAAAATTTTTTCAAAGTCAATACCACCTGTCTGCATGACCTTGGCCATAAAACCTTCCGCAACCTCAGTAATGATATTACCAACGATCTTAGGTCCAATTACACTGATTGCTACAGAGAAAACAGCAGCTATTAGACCAAAGATAAATGTAAACTTATAAGGAGCAAGATATTTGATCAACTTCTTCATTGTTCCTTTAAAATCTTTTGCTTTTTCAACGCTTCGTCCTCGATTACCCATATGTTGTCTTGGTTTTCTTGTTTCGTTAGACATTGGCCAATTCCTCCTTCGATAATTGAGATGAAGCAATTTCCTGATAGATACGACAAGATTTAATCAACTCTTGATGTGTTCCCTTACCTACCATTCTTCCTTCATCCAAAACGATGATTTGATCAGCATGTAATATAGACGAAATACGTTGAGCAACCAATAAAACAGTACTTCCAGTTTTCTTACATGATTTCATCAATTCTTCTCTTAAAGCTGCATCTGTCTTAAAATCCAATGCACTGAAAGAATCATCAAAAATATAAATTTCCGGCTTTTTGATAATAGCACGTGCGATAGAAAGTCTTTGTTTCTGTCCACCTGATACGTTGGTTCCACCTTGAGAAATTGGTTCATCAACTCCTAAAGGTTTTGTATCGACAAATTCTTTTGATTGAGATATTCGTAAAGCTTCATCAATATCTTCATCACTTGCGTTTGGATTTGCATATAAGAGATTGGAACGAATCGTTCCAGCTAACAAGATACCTTTTTGTGGAACATATCCAATTTTATTGCGAAGATCTTTTTGTTCCACGTTTCGAATATCTTTTCCATCAATAGAAATGGATCCTTCGCTAACATCATAAAAACGAGGGACAAGATTGATCAATGTACTCTTACCTGAACCAGTACTTCCTATAAAAGCTGTTACCTCACCTGGTTTTGCCTCAAAAGAAATATCTGTCAATATATCTTCATCAGCTCCAGGATATCGAAACGAAACATTTTCAAAACGTATGGTTCCATGTTCATTTCCATCAAAAGACTGTACATGTTCATCATCTGTAATCGATAGATTTGTTGTTAAGATTTCGTTGATACGTAAAGCCGATACATTGGCTCTTGGAATCATAATTGATACAACCGTGATCATCAAGAAAGCCATGATGACCTGCATTGCATATTGCATAAATGCCATTATGCTTCCGACCTGTATCATTCCGGCATCTACCTGCTTGGATCCAAACCATAAGATCAACAAAGTGGTACCATTCATCAAAAACATCATGACTGGCATCATAATAGCCATGGCTCTAGATGTAAATAAACCAACTTTTGTGATATCCATATTGGCTTTATCAAATTTTTCTTCTTCTACTTTTTCATTGTTGAAAGCACGAATAACGAGCATTCCATCTAAAAGCTCACGAACCACAGAATTTAATTTATCGGTTAATTTCTGCATGATCTTAAACTTAGGCATAACAACGATAAAAACAACCATGACCACAGATAAGATCAACACTACACAAAGGGCAATGATCCATGTCATATTGGCTTCACTGCTCATAACATGCAACAAAGCACCAATTCCCATGATAGGTGCATATACAACAATTCGTAACATCATCACCAAGGCCATCTGGACTTGTTGAATATCATTTGTTGTACGTGTGATCAGAGTTGAAGTATTAAATTTGTTAAAGTTCTCATTGGAAAAATATGTAACTTTTTTAAAGACAGCTTCTCTAAGATTTTTCGATAATCCGGCTGCAATCTTAGAAGCAAAAAAACCCACAAGAATAGCACAGCCTGCACTTCCTAAAGCATATCCAAGCATAACAAGACCAGAGTGAATGATATAGTTTTGCTGGATTGCTGCCATATCAAGTCCCATCGCCTCATATTCACTCCTAACCATTTGGCAAGTCAAACTTGAAACCGTCGAAGAACCTAAAGCTTCAATCTGCTTTTTTGCCTGTTCTCGATAAGTCTTGATGCCATTTTGCATCAAAAGAACAGGAATCTCTACATTCTTCTCTTTTGCATCGCTGGATATTTCGGCAAATGTCATATCCATCTCAGCAAAAGAATTTTCTAGTTCTGTAAAAGATTCATCAGAAATATCATTTAAGATATATACATTTTCATCTTTTAAGACTGGAATCTCTTCAAGCTGTAGTTCACTTGCTTCATCTGGTGTAACAAGTTTATATGAATTTTCAATCAATTCTTTTTGATCCTCAGTTGCAACCATCAAGAATGGCTTCAGCGTAGATTCACGTACCTGCTCATAAACACCATGTTCAATACCATTGTTTTGAATACCAATATTAACAATATTCTGCATGTAATCCGGCAACGTTAATTCACAATAGGCCTGCATAAACAATAGACCAATCACAACGAGTATTGGTACTACGAATGGTTTTAAATAACGCGTTAATTTTGTCATTTGTAATACTCCTCAAAATAATCTAATACTTTATTTAAAATTCTTTCTAAGCTATCTAGATCTTCCGGTGATAATTCATCTAAAAAATCCGATAAGAATTGTTGGTTATCCCGCCATTTGCTCTTAAGATGTTCTTTGATCTTATCTGAAATTTCGACATAAACTGTTCTACGATCTTTTTCACTACGTGTTCGAATGACCCAGCCATTCTTTTCATAACCTGATATGATCTGGCTGGCAGCAGCTGGAGTAATATTCATATGCGCTGCAAGTTCCGACATCGTTGCCCGATGATCTTTTGAATCAAAGAAGATGAAACCGAGAATATATAAATCTCGCATTCGATACCCTGTGATTGGACCTCTTGATTTACGTGTAAATTCCATCAAAGTATACATACTTTTATTGATGACGTTGATCGTCGATTCTTTTGACATTTTCTCACCACCTTTTTTAATTAAGCGACTTAACTATTTAGTGTCTAAATTATAAATATAACTTAAATATATGTCAATATAAAAACCGAGATGACTCTCGGTTCAATCATTATATTTTCTTTAAGATTTCATTAAGCTGTGCTTTTGTCATTTCAAGCTTTTCTTGATAAGAAGCAAGTTTTTCTTTTTCTTGTTTGACCTTAGCTTCCGGTGCTTTGGATACAAAGTTTGGATTTGACAGCATTCCACTAGCACGTTTGATTTCTTTTTCAAGATGTTCAATTTCTTTTGTCAGTTTTTCTTTTTCGGCTTCAAGATCTACTAAATCATCCATCTTGATCGTCATGACCGCTTTTTCAATCGTTCTTGATAATACATCATCACTGTTCAGATTCTCTACAACATGTGCATGACACATCTTATCTAGAATAGCCTTGGAATCTTTAGACAATTCTACAAAATTTCCCTGTTCATCATGTAATGAAATTTCAAGATCTTCGCTTGG
Source organism: Faecalitalea cylindroides ATCC 27803 (assembly GCF_000469305.1). Lineage (GTDB taxonomy): Bacteria > Bacillota_I > Bacilli_A > Erysipelotrichales > Erysipelotrichaceae > Faecalitalea > Faecalitalea cylindroides. Next base: position 101,466 of record NZ_KI271016.1, on the reverse strand, counting down.
TTTCATACCATATTCTGTCTTGGTTTCACGTACAGCCTGAATCGCAGAGATCGTCAAAGCCATTTCATCCTTTTCTTCATTTGTATACGTAAAGTTTACTTTTTCTGGCCATGTTTCTAAATTCATGCTTTCTTTATCATGTGGTAAATCCAAATAGATTTCTTCTGTCACAAATGGCATAAATGGAGAAAGCATCTTTAAGATTGCCTCTAAAACAGTATATAGTACAGCTTTTGTATTTTGTACAACTGCCTGATCTTCGCTGTATAACGTTGCCTTGCTTAATTCGATATACCATGAACAGAAATCATTCCAAATGAATGAATATAATTCATTTCCAACCATCGCAAATTCGTATTTTTCCATATTCATACTGACATGATCCAATACTTCATCCATTCTAGATAAGATCCATTTATCAACACTGCTTAAACAATCTACGTCTAAAGTTGGTTTTGTATTACCAATCTGCATCTGTACATAACGAGCTGCATTCCAAATCTTATTGATAAAGTTCCAACTTGATTCCATCTTCTTTTCATCAAAACGAAGATCCAAGCCTGGAGTTGAATTTGTTGTTAAAAAGAATCTAAGTGCATCTGCACCATGATCTTCTATAACATCCATTGGATCGATACCATTTCCTAAAGATTTAGACATTTTTCTGCCCTGGCTATCACGAACCAATCCATGAATCAAAACATCTTTAAATGGACGATTTTTCATGCAATAACGTGTTTGGAAAGCCATTCTGGCAACCCAGAAGAAAATAATGTCATATCCGGTAACAAGTACATCATTTGGGAAATATCGTGCAAGATCATCTGTTGATTCTGGCCAACCTAAAGTTGAAAATGGCCATAGAGCACTGGAGAACCAAGTATCCAATACATCCTCATCTTGGATCCAGTTCTCTTTATCTTTTGGATCTTCCATTCCAATGTACATTTCACCAGTTTCTTTATTAGTCCATGCAGGAATTCTATGTCCCCACCATAACTGTCTTGAAATACACCAATCTTCAATATTTTCCAACCATTGTTCAAATGTTTTTTCAAAACGAGATGGTACAAAATGGATCTTCTGGTCTTCAATCTTTTGATTTCTTAAAACCTCTTCAGCCAACGGTTTCATCTTAACAAACCATTGTTTTGACAAATATGGTTCAACGATAACACCCGTTCTTTCTGAATGTCCAACTTGATGCATATGTTCTTCAATATGGTCCACAACACCGGCCTTTTTAAAGTCCTCTACAAGAGCTTCACGACACTCAAAACGATCCATACCTGCATACTTATGGCACATTTCATTCATCGTACCATCCGGATTCATACAGATTGGCATCTTTAATCCGTATTTTTTTGCCAATGCAAAGTCATTTGGATCATGTGCCGGTGTACATTTCATTACCGCTGTACCAAAATCCATATCGATATAATCATCAGCCATGATCGGTAATTCTTCACCATTTGCCGGATTGATCGCATGCATACCTACAATTTCTTTATATCTTTCATCTTCTGGGTGAACAAAGATAGCCTGATCGGCAAACATTGTTTCTGGACGTGTTGTTGCAATTACTAGTTCCTGTCCATTTTCAACTACTTTATATTTGAAGTAATACATATGACCTAAAATTTCTTTATGTTCTACTTCAATGTTAGATAAAGCAGTCTTAGCTTCTGGATCCCAGTTGATGATTCTTTCCCCCTGGTAGATAAGACCATCGTTATAAAGATCCACAAATACTTTACGTACAGCTTTGGATAAACCTTCATCCAAAGTAAAACGTTCTCTAGTATAATCCAAAGATAAACCTAATTTAGCCCATTGACTGCGGATCGTAGAAGCATATTCCTCTTTCCATTCCCATGCACGGTCAAGAAATTTTTCACGACCAATATCATAACGAGAAATACCTTCATTTTTTAAACGTTCATCTACTTTTGCCTGTGTTGCGATCCCTGCATGATCCATTCCAGATACCCATAAAACATCGTATCCTTTTAATCGTTTATAACGACAAAGAATATCCTGTAGCGTCGTATCCCATGCATGCCCTAAATGCAGTTTCCCTGTTACATTTGGTGGAGGAATAACGATACAGTATGGTTTCTTTGTCAGATCACCAGCTGTAAAATAACCTTTTTCTACCCATTTAGAGTAAATATCTTTTTCTACAGCTAAATGATCATACTTCGTATCCATTGTTTTTGCCATAAATATCTCCCTTCTTAAAAAAAAGCACATCCTATATAGGACGTGCTAAACGTGGTACCACCTAAATTCACATACAAAGTATGCCTTATTTCACATAACGTTGTGTGTACGTACAATCTTACTGTATTTCAGATTGTCTGCTCCTAGACTACCTTCATCATGTCTAAGCTCTTCTTTTCACCTGCCAGAAGATCTCTCTGCCTTAAATCATGATTACTCCTTCTATTCATTGCATTTATGTTGTTAGTTTACCATGTCAAAAATATTTTTCAAGTAAAATTAAACAATTATTCAATAGAGCGTGTCCAGCCAAAGCTGTCTTCGATATTTCCCCATTGAATTCCAGTTAATGTATCATATAGTTTTTGCGTCAATTCTCCAGTCATAAAATTATGAACCGTTACGACATCGCCCTTGTAATATAATTCACCAATTGGACTGATAACCGCTGCCGTTCCAGTTCCCCAGGCTTCTTCTAATTTTCCTGAATGACCAGCTTCCATCAACTCATCAATGGATAAATGACGTTCAACGATTTCATAACCCCAGCTTTTTAATAGAGTAATGATTGAATCTCTTGTAACTCCAGGAAGTACAGTACCTTCACATGGAGCTGTTACGATCTTACCTTCGATCTTAAACATTACATTCATTGAGCCTACTTCTTCTACGTATTTTCGATGAACTCCATCCAGCCATAAAACTTGTGAATAGCCCAATTTTTCAGCCTTGACTTGCGCTGCAAGGCTTCCTGCATAGTTTCCTCCACATTTGGCGAATCCGGTTCCTCCAAGAGTTGCACGAACAAATTCATCTTCAACATAAATCTTAACCGGATTAACACCTTCTTCATAATAGGCACCAACCGGTGATAAGATGATCATAAACTTATATGAATTAGATGGATGCACCCCCACAGCTGGCTCAGTGGCAAACATAAATGGGCGAATATATAAAGATTCTCCTTCATTTGTTGGGATCCAATCCTGTTCTTTTTTAACGATTGCTTCTACAAACTCAATAAATAAGTCTTCATCAAGTGTAGGCATGCTCATTCGAATATTGCTATTGGCAAAACGTCTTGCATTCATTTCAGGACGGAATAACAATATACGACCATCTTTTGCACGATATGCTTTTAATCCTTCAAATGTTTCCTGTGCATAATGCAATACCATTGATGCCGGATCAAACTGTAATGGCGCATAAGGAACGATTCGCGCATCATGCCAACCAATTCCTTTATCCCAATCACAGACAAACATATAGTCTGTATAATACTTACCAAAACCAAGAGAACCTGTAGGTTTTTCTTTTAATGATTTTGCTTGTTCAAACTTAATTTCCATATCAAAGCCTCCCTAAGATATACTTATGTAGTGAGTTTATCACTATTTTAAATACGCTTCAAGATATTTTTTTCATTCACTTTCATAAATTTTCATAATTTACATATTGGATGATTTAGATAAAAATTGTGCATTATAAAGACGAGCATATACTCCATTCAATTCCAACAATTCCTGATGCGTTCCCTGTTCGACGATATTTCCATGTTCCATGACAAGGATCTTATCTGCGTTTACGATTGTGGATAAGCGATGTGCAATTACAAATGAAGTACGATCTTTCATTACTTTATCCATAGCCGACTGCAATCTCCTTTCCAGTCGCGTATCTACTGAACTTGTTGCTTCATCTAATATCAACACTTGAGGATCTTTTAAGATAGCTCTGGCAATTGTTAATAACTGTTTTTCTCCTTGTGATACATTGGTTCCTTCTTCATTGACGATCGTATCATAACCATGAGATAAAGTTCGAATCGTATGATGCACATTTGCAGATTTAGCCGCCTCAATAACTTCATATTTTTGAGCATCCGATTTACCATAGGATATATTTTTTTCGATTGTATCTTCAAATAGCCATGTATCCTGCAATACTAAACTAAACAACGATCGCAGGTCTTTATACGATAATTCTCGAATATCAATACCATTGATCTTAATAGATCCACCTTTCACATCATAAAAACGTAATAGCAAATTCGTAAGTGTTGTTTTTCCTGCGCCTGTAGGTCCTACGATTGCAATCGTTTCTCCCTTGTTTACATGGATATTTACATCTTTCATCAACAATTTATCACCATATCCAAACTGCACATGTTCAAAATCAATTGTTTCGACCTCTTTGATTGGTCGTTTTGTTTCTACATCTTTTAAGCTTTCTATATTCAAGAAGCTAAACAACCTTGACATTGCAGAAAAAGAAGATTGAACCTGTGCTGATAATTGTGATACCTGCGAAATCGGATCGTTGATTTGCCAGATATATCGAATAAACGCTTGTAATTGTCCTAGGGATATTGTTGAAGAAAGTACCAAGAAACACCCATATAAGGCAACTACTCCAATTGTCAAATATGTGATTAAAGAGGATAAAGGAGAAATCAAGCTGGATACAAACTGCGCTTTAAAACCAGCTACTCGCATACCTTCGTTGACTTCTTTAAATTTATCCAGAGAAGACCGTTGTTGATTATACATCATGATTTCCTGATACCCATCATATAATTCATTAACGGTACCATTTAAATCAGCTAACTTAGCTTGTTGTTCATCAAATAATGGTTGTGATTTTTTAACGATAAAACGTGATAAGAAATAGATGATCGGTAAAATACATACTATGATCAATGCCATGATCGCATGGATACGAAACATCATGAACAAGACAAACACAAATGTACAAACAGCAGAAATAACTCGTGATAAAGTTTGTTGTAACGCGTTGGATAATGTATCGACATCATTGGTAATACGACTTAACAATTCACCGGTTTTTTCTTTATCAAAATATGAAACCGGAAGATGCTGCATCTTATCTTCGACTGCATTTCGGATATCATACATCGTAAACTGAATCGCATCTGTTAAATAGAAAGCCATCAAATATTGTGAAACTGTTTTTATGATATAAATAATGCCTAATAGAATTGCGATCTGTATGATAATATCCATTTGTATATGGGCACCAGGAATGTTGTTTGCGATATCCATTACATCCTTTGACAGTTGTGTTGTAATCATACCTTCCACACTAGGATTGATCGCAAAAGTGATTTGAGCCACAATGATCATAAAAATTCCAACAAACAATTTAAATCGATATGGTCTTAAGAAAGGCCAAAGATGTTTAATGCAGGATGTAAATGTCATTTTCTTATTCATCTAACATCAACTCCTTTCTTGAAAGCTGGGAAAGGGCAATCTCTTGATAAATCTTACAAGTATTCATCAGTTCTTTATGCGTGCCTTTTCCAACTAACTTGCCATCATTTAACACAAGGATCATATCTGCATCCATGATTGTGGAAATACGCTGGGCAACGACAAAAAAGATTGCATCTTTTACTTTAGGCTTTAATGCCTCACGCAATGTTGCATCTGTTTTAAAATCTAGAGCACTAAAGGAGTCATCATAGATGTATAAAGATGGATCCATGATAATGGCTCGTGCAATCGATAAACGTTGTTTTTGCCCTCCAGACACATTGGTTCCATCTTCGCTGATTTCATCTTCGTATTGATGATCACGAACTTCAATAAACTCTTTTGCCTGCGCAATTTTTGCAGCCTCTTCGATTTCATCCATTGTTGCATCAGGTTTTCCAAACGAGATGTTTTCTTTAATACTACCTTTAAATAAATGTGCCTTTTGAGCAACATAGCCAATCTGATTGCGTAGAGAATTTAATTGATATTCTTTGATATCTTTTCCATTGATCAACACCTGCCCTTTTGTAGCATCATATAATCGTGTCATCAATTTTACTAAAGAAGATTTTCCTGATCCTGTGCTTCCTATGACCGCAATTTTCTCTCCCTTTTTGCAAGTAAAAGAAATGTCACTTAAAACCGCCTCTTCTCCATCTGGATAAGAAAAACTAACATGATCAAAAGTTAAAGATTCAATTAAATCACATACATAGGCATTTTCTTTTTCTATAATTGAAGAGTTAGTATCTAAAACAGCTTGAATTCGTTTAGCTGACACATTTGCACGTGGATACATCATAAAAACCATACAGAATAACAATACACTCATCATGACATGAAAGATATATTCCACAAACGCAATCAAATCACCAATTGAAATGGTCTGTGCACTTAACATAGAACAAGAAACAAAATATACTGTCATCACAGCAATATTCATCAATAAAAAGAAAGTAGGTTCTGTACAAGACATTAACTTAAACAATTTAGAACTCTCTCTTTGATAGTAACGATTCTCCTTGGCAAAACGTTCTTCTTCATTTTTTTCTTTATTAAAAGAGCGAATGACACGAATACCTGTGATATGTTCACGCAAGATCTTATTGATACGATCAATAGAATTCTGTTGATTTTCACTGATAGGTTCACTCACTTTAGCTACAGCAAATACACCAATCAAAATAAAAGGAATCGTTAATAAAACGATATATGACAGTGGTAGCGATATACGAACGATCAACATGATGGATACGATCATCATAACCGGAGTCATCAACGCCATTCTTAAAATAACATTTAAAAACAACATGATCTGATAAGCATCATTGTTTGTACGTGTAATCATGCTTGATACACCGAATTTATCCATTTCCGCACTGGAAAACGTCATTGCGTGTTCAAAAACATCATTGCGTATATCTCTTGTAACATTGGTTGATATTCTTGTCGAACAATATCCTAATATGACGGTTCCACAAACACCAACAATGGAAATAATTGACATTAACGCCCAATTTGACCATAAAAAAGAGGTATCTTTTGTGTTTACACCTTGATCGATCATTCTTGAAATTAATGTAGGAATACCAAGTTCCACCAATGCAAATCCAAATACAGAAATGGCATCGATCAAGAAAAGTAACTTATACTTTTTTAGGTATTTTAATATCAACTTCATAAAAACTCCTTAACATTCAAAAAAAAGGAGGGTCCTATATAGGACCCAGCTTATTAACCTTTATTCACCAACTTTTGAAGTAACGTATTCAAGAACTTCTTCCATTGTTTCTTTATTTAAACATTCTTGAGCAAGTTCCTGCATTTCAGCATAACTTAATGATTTAACAACCTTACGTGCTTTCAAAATCTGTGTAGCGCTCATAGAGAATTCATCAAGACCAAGACCTAATAGAATTGGTACAGCATTTGGTTCTCCGGCCATAGCTCCACACATACCAGCCCATTTACCTTGAGAATGAGCTCCTTTGATCGTGTTGGCAATCAAGCGTAATACACTTGGATTGTATGGCTGATACAAGTAAGATACATGCTCACTCATTCTGTCAGCAGCCATAGAATACTGGATCAAGTCATTTGTTCCAATTGAGAAGAAGTCTGCGTATTTAGCAAACTGATCAGCTAGTACAGCAGCTGCAGGAATTTCAACCATCATACCTACTTCGATATTATCGGCTACAGCTACACCTTCTGCGATTAATTCAGCTTTAACATCTTCATAGATAGCTTTTGCATCACAGAATTCTTTAACAGTTGCGATCATTGGGAACATGATGCAAAGTTTACCATAAACAGATGCACGGCACAATGCACGTAACTGTGTACGGAAAATATCTGTTTCTTTAAGGCATAGACGGATAGCACGATATCCTAAGAATGGATTCATTTCTTTAGGGAACTCATAGTAATCAAGATGTTTGTCTCCACCGATATCCAATGTTCTTACAACAACTTTCTTACCTTTCATTCCTTCAAGAACTTGTTTGTAAGCTTCAAACTGTTCATCTTCTGTTGGGAAGTGATCAGAATCCATGTATAAGAATTCAGTACGGAATAATCCAACACCTTCTCCGCCGTTCTTCAATACACCTTCAACATCTTTAAATCCACCGATATTTCCAGCTAATTCAACTTCATGACCATCTTTTGTAACGGATTTTTCATTAACTAATACTTTTAGTTCTTCTTTTTCTTTTGCGTAAGCTTCAGCTTTTGCCTGATAAGCTTTTACTGTATCTTCATCTGGGTTTACAACCACTTCACCAGATAATGCATCAAGAGCCATTACATCTCCTGTCTTACATGCATCAACAACACCTGGGCATCCTACAACAGCTGGAATTTCAAGACTGTTGGCCATAATAGCTGAGTGACTTGTTTTTCCACCAATTTCAGTTGCAAAACCTTTTACATATTCATTTAACTGTGCTGTATCACTTGGAGTAAGGTCGTGAGCAACGATGATAGAATTTTCATCAATTGCGGTTAAATCAGGAATTGTTAATCCTAATAGATTACATTTTAAACGGAAAGTAACGTCCTTAACATCGGCAGCTCTTTCACGGAAATAGTCATTATCCATACTTTCGAACATTGCAACCATAGAATTTGCTACAGTATCAGTTGCATATTCAGCGTTGCAAGATTCTGCTTCGATCATTGCTTTGATCTGGCTTGCAAGTTCAGGGTCATTTGCCATCATTAAATGGGCATCAAAAACTGCAAGTTCTTCTTCTTTTAAACGTTTTGCTGCTCTTTCTTTAACACCTTCGATGTCTTTAACTGTTTTAGCTAATGCTGCATCAAATTTTTCAATTTCTTCAGCAGGTACACCGGATTTTTTTTCAATGACAACAGTTGGAGTTTCCAGTTTATAAACTTTTGCTACTGAAACACCAGCACTTGCCGCAATACCTTTTAACATGATATATTCCTCCTAAAACTATATGCGTAATTTATACGCTTTCAATCATTAGAATTTTAACACTTTTTGATATCGATATCAACAAAAACGAAAGCTTAAAACAGAGATCAAATTGCAATTAATTACACTACTTAACTGTATTGATAACACTTACATCTTCTAATTCTTCATATGTTATAGAAATTGTATCTCCAGCCTTCAAAAAAGCCAGAACATCTTCATTTTTAGAAGTTAATGTACATTTATACTTCTTGTTTTCTGTATCCGTAATAAAACATTTGCTTGTTCCATCCACATCCAATATCTGTACACTGGCTATGGTGATATCCTTTTCTTTTAGATCTTGTGCAGAACTTGAACCTCCAGAAGTAGAAACAAATTTCTTCTTCAATGTTTCAAAGCCTTCATCTGATTCAATCGTGGCAACTTTTTGATAGTCCGTTGCATCCACCATGGCATACATCTTAATCAATCCATTATCATCCTTTAAAGCCATCATATATACAGGATCCCCATTTACATTTACTAGTAGCGGGAATGTTGAAGTATAGCCATAATTACGTACTTCCCCTTCTGCAGAGTTCATTGCACTGGATTCATTAGCTCCAGCACTGGAAATTTTCATCGCATCATGCGTTCTTAAATTAATTAATACAAATCCTAAATTGGAAGCATCTTCATTGGCGGATGTAATACCTGAATAGATATAGATATCGCCATCTTGTTCTAGATAGTTATAACCATCGCTGGTAACTGTAACATTTTTTTGTCCAAAAATTGAATTGATAAATCCGGACTGTAAAGATCCATTATTATCGACTTCTTCAATAACCAGACTTTCGGGATAAATACGATCCACCCATTTAGGTGCATCTAAAACATCATCATATTTTATTGAATTTGCTGTGATTGGATCAAACAATACAACACCGCTAACCTTTTGTCGTGTTTGATATCCTGTATAAGAATACGTTGTACAAACATACCATGGATGTCCTTCATCATCAATTTCGAATGAAGGGGAACCAAACATCAAGTTAGGATATTGCATCTGTAATTGCCTATGCAAGTTTTCATTAAAATGACCTGACGGAACGTATTTCATTCCGTCTAAACCTAAATCTTTCAATTTCACCAATTCGGCTTCACCTGTCACTGAATTGACCAAGATATATGCAGGTATTCCTTCATTTCGATTCCCAAAATACTTGATAAAATCCGCATATTCTAAAGGTGTAACACGATATACGCTATCTTTGTAAGATATCTGTGTATATTCAGTACTCACTTCAAATTGTGAAACAAGTTCAGGCATTTCTCCCATGACCCTGTCGCCTAAGACAATTGTCGATTCTCGATCAATAATAGGCGTCTTTGTGAAATCCACTTCATTGACTGTTGAAAAATCGACATTTTCAATCTCGATTCGATTTGCATATGACTGCGCATTAAACACAGGACTAAATACAATTGGTGAAACAAAGATCCAAATAACTGTTGCTGTAGCTAAAAGATTTGAAAGATAAAATAGAGCCTTAGAAATAATTGACGTATGTGCATATCCTTTAAATAAGATTTCGTTCAAAGAATATAATCCATTCTTGTTTGAAAACATTATGGATATCATCTTTAATAAAACAATGATCGCAATCGACCAGAAAATTAAACCAGGGCCATTGATTGCAATAGACGGGGTCATGATATACCACGCAATCGCAACAAGCAAAACCCAGAATACAATGCACTTGATCATATTTTTCTTATCATAATGAAATACTTGTGTATTTGTACTGTAATTGTTCTTTTTAAAAAAATGAAACTTCTTCATATATCCACCTCTTGTATCTATTCTACATAAAAAGTGATTAAGATGATATAAAAAAAGTGAAAGATCATTTGACCATTCACTATTTATTTAAAACCGGAGCCAGAGCTTTAACCAAAGCAATATTGATAAGCACAGCTACTACGATTTCCGGAATCATATTTGTAAGTAAAACTGTACCCATATAAGCCATCAATGCTGAATTAGCAACCCCAATTGCTTCAGCATATGGCACAGCATAAAATAATATAATCAACCCTAAAACCATGATCGTATGCAAGCATGTGGCAACACCGGCACTGATTGCTGCACTTTTTGTTTTGGAAAAACTTTTCTTTAACAGAAATCGATATAGATAACCTGCAATGACTCCCAATAGAATTCTTGGAACAATCGCAACAATCAAGCTTTGAAAACCACCTTGAAATCCACCGATTTCAATAAATGGACTAAACGCAAAACTTGTGATCGTAGGCGCCATTGTTGCGTTAATTACACTGGTAATACCAAATACAAGTCCCAAAAAAGCACCAAATTTTGTTGACATGACACAAGCACACACAATAACAGGAACATGCATTAAAGTCGCACTTAAGGGACCGATGCGTAGATACCCAAAAGGCGTTACTAACAAGATGATCTCAATTGCTACAAACAAGGCCATCATCGTTAGATTACGAATCTGATTGGTTGTTTTAGACATATTCAATTTTCCTCCTACTCTCGTTTCTTAAACGAATACGATGTATAAAACAAAGAATGAATGCTCACTAACTTCGATTACAGACTCTCGTTCTGTATCTACTCAAGCATCGAAACGATTATAGCACAAAAAGGTCTACATATCAATGCAGACCTTCAAATTGTAATTGGTAATATCGTGCATATGTACCATTTAATTCCATCAATTCCTCATGTGTACCTCTTTCATGAAGACCATTTGAATCCAATACTACAATTTCATTCGAATTTCGAATCGTAGAAAGACGATGAGCAATTGTGATACAAGTACGATTTTTAGATAATTCTTCCAAGCTTTTTTGAATGATACGTTCACTTTCGTTATCCAAAGCACTCGTAGCCTCATCCAAGATTAAGATCTTTGGATCTTTTAAGAAAACACGTGCAATTGAAATTCTTTGTTTCTGTCCACCCGATAGACGTGTTCCTCTTTCCCCTACAAAAGTATCATACCCTTCTGGCAAGGACATGATAAAATCGTGGATATTTGCTTTTTTGGCAGCTTCGACAATTTCTTCATGTGTAGCGTTTAACTTACCATAGGCAATATTTTCTTCAATAGTTCCAGTAAACAGATAAACATCCTGTTGAACCAGTCCAATACATTGACGCAAAGATTTAACTTTATATTCTCGAATATCCACACCATCTAAAGTAATCTTTCCACCTTTGACATCATAAAATCGAGAGACCAAAGAACATAGCGTGGTCTTTCCAGAACCACTTGGTCCAACTAGAGCTACCTTTTTGCCGGCAGGTATCGTAAGATTTACATCGTTTAAGACATTTTCATCTTGATTGTAAGAAAAGCTTACATGGTCAAAACAGATATCCCCTTTAACATCATGTAAATCTCTAGCTCCTTCTTTATCTTGAATATCCGGCACTTCTTTCATTACCTCTTCAAAACGTTTAAAGCCAGACAATCCTTTTTGGAACATCTCGGTGAATTCGATCAACACTTCAATCGGTGCAATAAAGATATTGATGTAAAGAGCAAATGTAGCTAAAGTAATAGGACTCAGATCACTTGTCGCAATGAAATATCCGCCGCCAATAATCACTGTTATATATAGCAATCCCTGAAAAAAATTATTTGTAGAATGATAGGTGCCCATTACATAATAATTGCTTTTTTTCGAAGCTAAAAAAGCATCATTGGACTGAGCAAACTTCTCTTTTTCAAGATCTTCATTGGTAAAAGATTGAACAACACGAATACCTGATAATGAATCTTGTAAGCGGGCATTCACATCACCGATCTTTCTTCGATTATCCATAAACACTTTCTGCATGCTTTTATTTTGTCGGTAACTGAAGACTAACATAATGAATGTTACGATTGACAATAAAAGTGCCAATGGCCAATAGATAATATAAAGAATGATAAAGGAACCAAAGATCTTTACAAGAGAGATAAATAGATTTTCAGGGCCATGATGCGCAAACTCACTAATATCAAACAAATCGGATACGACCCTTGACATCATTACACCCGTATTATGACGATCATAATAAGAAAAAGATAATCTTTGATATTGATCAAACAAATCTTTTCGCATATCTTTTTCCATGTTGGCTCCCATGATATGCCCCTGCGCTGAAACATAATAACGACAAACAGAGCGTAAAAGATATAACGCCAATAAGGCAATTGCCAAAATACCAAGAGTTGAAAGAATTGTAGAATGACTCTGCATAAACAGATTGTCTGTACAAAAATTCAAGATCAAAGGAAATGCAAGATCAACGATCGAAATGATCGAAGCACATAACAAGTCTAGAAAAAAAACAGTTTTATAAGGTTTATAATATTGTAAAAAATGCTTAAACAACTTCATATCAAATCCTCCAAACGAAGACTATTATAATCTAAAAAATGTTTTTTCCAAAGTAAAAGGCATCATTAGATGCCTTTTTTTGCTTAATCTTTGTTGTGTTCCTGAATAATTCTAGAAGCAAATGGTTCTGGAACTGGATCATAACGATCCATGCTCATTGTATATGTTCCAAGACCTTGCGTCATGCTTCTTAATTCAACAGAATATTTTGCCATTTGTGACATAGGAACCTGTGCTTCGATGATCTGATCTCCTTCATCCGGTGTCATACCCATGATAGCTCCACGGCGTTTATTTAGATCACCAATGACTGTTCCTGTGTATTCATCAGGTACTTTAATAGTAACATTCATGATAGGTTCTAACAAAATTGGCTTCACTTTCGTCATAGCATCTTTAAATGCTAAACGAGCTGCTAATTTAAATGCCATTTCGCTCGAGTCTACATCGTGGTATTTTCCATCCAGCAATGTCGTTTTAACATTAACCATTTTATAGCCAGCCAAAGTACCTTCATTACAACATTCACGAAGTCCATTTTCAACAGCTGGGAAATATTGTTTTGGAACTGCACCACCAAATACTTTCTCTGCGAACACCATTTCTTCTTCATCTGGATTTGGTGTAAATTCAACAAACACATGACCAAACTGCCCATGACCACCAGATTGTTTTTTATGACGTCCTTCTCCAACAGCTGTTTTTGTAATGGTTTCGCGATACATTACTTTAGGATCGGATAAAGTAACTTCTGTTTTATATTTGTTCTTTAATTTGTTAACGATGATATCAAGATGCTGATCACCAATACCATAAATGACAGTCTCTTTTGTTTCTGCATTGTTTATTACTTTGAAAGTAGGATCTTCTTCCTGCAGCCTTGCCAGACCATTTGAAAGTTTATCTTCATCGTTCTTTGATTTAGGTAAAACAGCCTGCCCATACATTGGCTCATCAAATACGATTGGATCTGCCATAACAAGCTTTCCTTTTTCACACAGCGTATCATTGGTCTTCGTATATTGAAGCTTTTGAATAGCCCCAATGTCGCCTGTAAATAATTTACCAGCAGCCGTTTGGTGTTTACCTTTGATAATAAAAATCGTACCTACTTTTTCTGGTTTTCCATTATTTGCATTTGAAACCACAGAATCACTTGATAGAACACCACTTAAAACTTTAACATATGAGATTCGACCTACAAATGGGTCAATGATCGTCTTAAAGACTTGCGCTGTTAAGACTTCTTTTTCACTTGTCATCAATTCCACTTTTACATCATTTGGTGAAGTCGCCGTATACATACCTTTTTCAGAATATGTTGGGAAATATGTAACGATCAGATCCATTAAACGTTGAATACCAATAGACTGTGTTGCACTTCCTGAATATACCGGACAAATTTCACCATTGCGAACACCAATACGAACACCACGAGTTAATTCTGCATCGGTGAATTCTTCTCCAGAGAAGAATTTTTCCATAAGATCATCATCACCCATAGCCACTGCTTCAGCAATCTGATCTTTATATAGATTAACTTCTTCCTGCATATCTTCTGGTACTGGATGTGGTTTGTCGCCATCAGCCTTAGGTCCTTTATAGTACCATGCTTTATTACGAATGATGTTAACAGAACCAACGCATTCTCCATTTTCTACGATTGGTACTTCAAATGGAATGATGCTCTTACCAAAGGCTTCATGAAGTTTATCATAAGCTTCCTGGAAACTTGTGTTTTCTTCATCAAGTTTATTAATAAAGAAGATTGTAGGTTTTTTAGCGGCAATCGCTTGTTTATAAGCAAGTCGAGTTCCTGATTCCAATACATCTTTTGCATTTGCTACGATCAAACAGCTGTCACCAACGGCAAATCCAGCTTGTTTTTCTCCAACAAAATCAAGATAACCTGGTGTATCGATAAAATTGATTTTACAGTCTTCCCATTCAATTGGAACGATGGACGTGTAGACACTGATACCACGGCGAATTTCTTCAGCGTCAAAGTCAATCATTGAACTTCCTTCTGAAGTCTTACCAAATCGATCTGTCGCTTTCGTATAATATAACATGGATTCCAATACAGAAGTTTTTCCCGCACCGCTGTGTCCAATGACGCAAACGTTACGTACTTCACTGCTTAAATAGTCTCTCATGGAAAAACCTCCTTAACGTAAGATCGGCTCTAATTGAGCTCGGCAATGTTCACGCACGTAATCAAGTGCAACGTTTCCTTGTTTATCTTCCATGTCTTTATCGGCACCATAAGATAAAAGTTTTTCAACAAGGCTTGGATAACCTCCATAGGCAGCACGCATCAAAGCAGTACATCCGTTATTATCAAATAAATTTACATTTGCATTTCTTTCCAACAACATGGAAACAGTATCACGTTTAAAAGCGATACAAGCTTCCATCAAAGCTGTACGTCCAACTTCATCCTGTGCATTGATATCTGCTCCAGCATCCAGCAATACTTCAACACAACGATCCTGCCCTAATAAAGCAGCACGCATCAAAGCAGTACGTCCTCGATCATCTTTTGCATTCACATCAGCTCCTGCATCAAGTAAAGCTTTACAAATTGTTTTATTTCCTTTTTTGGCAGCTGCCATTAAAGCCGTTTTACCCTTATTATCCACCAAATTAACATCGGCTCCATTATCAATCAACAGCTGTACCACATCTTTTCTGTCCCTTTTTGATGCTCGCATCAAAGCTGTACGTCCATCTCCATTTTGATAGTTTACATCGGCTCCTGCCTTAATTTGACTTGCTGCCATCGCAAAATCGCCATTTGCACAAGCATCCCAGAAAACCTTGTTGAAATTTTGATCCATTTTAATCTCCTCCGTTCTTTATAGCGATCAAAAATATAAAAACTGGAACACGCAAACGTACCCCAGTTATAAATGTGGAAAAGAGTGGAATCTTGTTGAAACAGTTGGAACATTTTTCATCATTACCACTCCCTTCGTAAGTGCTTTCATTATATTAAATTTCTTACAAAAGGCAAATCAAGTACCAACTAAGACAGATTCAAAACCAATTAAGACATCATTGCTCCATCAACAGATAAAATAGTTCCTGTAATATAGCTTGCATTATCACTAGCAAGGAAAACAAAAGCGGATGCAATATCTTCTGGTTCCCCAATTCGTTTTAATGGAATTGCATTGATCATAGGTTCGATCATTTCTTTAGGAAGCTGTTTTACCATATCTGTATTAATAATTCCTGGAGCTACCGCATTAACGCGAATACCATATTTACCAAGTTCTCTAGCTAATGATTTAGTTAAGCCATTGATCGCAAATTTACTTACTGGATATGCTACGCCAGCTGACTGTCCATATAAAGACACCATAGAACTTGTATTTAAAATGACACCATGATTTTGCTCTTTCATGATAGTTGCAGCTGCATGTGTCGTAATATATACTGCACGCAAATTTAAATTCATGATCTTATCAAAACGGTCTACATCATAATCTAAAAATGATGCCGAATCCGAAAGACCAGCATTATTAATCAGCACATCAATCGTTCCATATTTTTCTTTAATTTGGGTAAAATCTTCATTTACAAGCTTTTCATCATTTAAATTGATCCATCTTCCTTCTACATTATCATAATTCAAGTTTTTTAAAGCATTTGTAACGGTTTCTTCTTTTGAGCCATAAAACACCACTTGATAACCTTCTTTTAAAAAGGCTTTCACACTTGCAAATCCGATACCTCTCGTACCGCCAGTTATGATACATACTTTTTTTGTCATACGTATTACCTCCTACTTTTATTATGGACACAGATCCATAAAAAAGCGAATGATATGCCTAGAAAAAAAGGCTGATAGTTCAGCCTATTTATTTTCTTCTAATTCAATATGTCTTAAGATGATCGTAGTGATCAATTCTGCAGCAAGCTTAGGATCATCATTGCATACGATATACTTATATTGAGGAATCATCTTCATTTCCTGGGCCGCTTTGGCAAGACGCTGTTGAACGATTTCCTCAGCTTCCGTTTTTCTTCCACGAATTCGTTTTTCCAGCTCTTCCATTGATGGAGGTATGATAAAAATGCTTAAGGCATCTGGACATTTTTCCTGAACTTGTGTTGCTCCCTGAACTTCGATTTCAAGAATAACATTCTTGCCTTCATTTCTTAATTTTTCAACTTCTTTTAATGGTGTTCCATAGTAGTTTCCAACAAATTCTGCATACTCCAATAATTCACCATTTTTAATTGCGTTTTCGAAATCTTGTCGTGAAGTAAAGAAATAATCTTTCCCGTCGATTTCACCATTTCGTGGTTCACGTGTTGTCATAGATGTTGAATAGGCGAGATTTAATCGCTCATCATTTTCAAAATAACGACGAACTGTACCCTTTCCTACTCCACTTGGACCACTGAGAATAATCAATAACCCTTTTTTCATAAACTCTCCTTTTTATACATTGTACAAGTCATCACTTCGACTGTCAAAGACTTTATGATACAATTGGACTATAAAGGAGAGATTTTATGGCAATCGATGGATTACTTTTACATACTTTAACAAATAAACTCAATCAATTAACACCTTGTAAGATTGGAAAAATGCAAAACGTATCGGATGAAGAAATACTCTTTCATATCCATCCACGCAAAGCAAAGGCTCAACGCCTAGTTATCAACGTTCATTCCAACACCAGTCGTGTTTACATCTCTAAGAGTTTAAGGAATACACAACCAAGCCCTTCTAACTTTGTTATGGTGCTTCGAAAACAATGTTCACAAGCTATTATTACAAATATTGAACAAATTGGATTTGATCGCATCGTTCGTTTTGATATTGAAGCAAGAAATGAATTTCAAGATATATCTCATCTAAAGTTATATGCTGAATTAATGGGCAAATACGCCAATCTAGTTTTGGTTGATGAAAAAGATATCATTATTGATGCTTTAAAGCGCATTCCCGTGTTTGAAAATTCAAAACGCTTAGTTCATCCTGGAGCAAAATACACCCTACCACCACAACCTCTTAAACAAGATCCTAGACACATTCAATCATTGGATCTTGATCAAAGTCTTGTGGATCAGGTTTATGGCTTTTCTCCTTTGTTATCAAAAGAGTTTATCTACCGTTTACACAAAAACGAAAAGTTCGAAGACATTTTAGAAGAAATATTTCAATCCAATCAACTCTATGTTTATGATAAAGATTTTCATTGTATTGAATTAAAACATCTTGAAAAAATACCTAAAGTCTATGATTTTATGGATGGACTTGATCATTTATTTATCGAAAAAGAACAGAAACAACGAATCAAGGAGCAATGTGGTGATGTTTTTAAAACAGTTGATAAAGAACTCGCAAAATTAAAGAAAAAATTGCCGAAATTGGAAGAAAGCCTTCATGAATCTCAAGATTATATGAAATACAAAGAGTATGGAGATCTGCTCTTTGCGTATCAATCGCAGATCAAAAAAGAAAAAATCATTCGTCTTGAAAGCTTTGAAACAGGTAAAATGATAGAAATTCCACTTGATATGCGTTTTGATATCAAGGATAACGCCAATAAATTTTATCAAAAATATCATAAACTAAAACGTGGAGAAATCATTCTACAAGAACAAATCGTACAGTGTAGAAAAGAAATTGAATACTTTGAACAGTTGCAGCAGCAATTGAAATTCTGCTCTGTAGAAGATGCTCTGGAGATTCGAGAAGAACTCATCAAACAACGGGTATTGATGCCAAAGAAGATCAATCATAGACAGAAGAAGAAAAAAGAACCAAATATTTTAAAGCTCGTATTACCAAATGCAGAAATCTATGTTGGCAAAAATAACATTCAAAACAATTACATTACGCATCATCTTTCCCGTAAACAAGATATGTGGTTTCATGTCAAAGATTACCACGGAAGTCATGTATTGATAAAAACTGATGAATTAAATGAAGAATTGATACGTATGTGTGCAAATTTAGCTGCTTATTATTCAAAAGGAAAAGAATCAAGCAGTGTTCCTGTTGATTACTGCCCTATTTCTCAAATCAAAAAAGTACCCGGCTCTAAAATTGGCTTTGTGACAATGAAATCATACAAAACAATTTATATCGATCCAGATCCTAGGCAGATTGAAGAATGGATCCATACATATGCAAAAAAGGGATAGCCAAGCTATCCCTTGATTTTTATCGTATTTCCATCTGGACCAGGTGTACTTGCAAGATAATCGACAATTTCTTTTTTCTTGTCATCTTTACAAGGTTTGCAGGCAATATGATCCATTTCACCAGATACCAAAGCTTCTGCCATACCTGAACAGCCTGGATATCCACAACCACCACAGTTATAACCAGGCAGCATTCCCGTTACAGTGTCAACACGCTCATCTGTTTCTACTTTTAAATACTTATCAGCAACTCCAAGGCCTAAGCCCAAGACTGCCCCTAAAACTAACATCATTAAAATTGCATATAACATAAAGCTTAATCCTTTCTAGAATTATGCGCTGGATTATTCGTACAAGCATAATCCTTACAGCCTTCACAGTCGGCTTTTAAATTTTCACACCCCTCTGGAAGTGGGGTTTTTTTGTTCATTAAATAAAGCACGATATAAATTGTCACTAAAAGGGCAAAAAATAAGATTGCTAAAACGATTTTCATTAAACGATTCCTGCCAATCCACTAAACGCCATAGACATAATAGCTGCAACGATCAATGCGATTGGATTTCCAATAAATGGTTTAGGTACATCACAAAGATCTAAACGTTCACGAATCGTAGAGAAAATATACAATACCAAAGCAAAACCCAATGGCGTGCCAAATGAATATATAAGCATTTGAGCAAAATCATAATGATTAGAAATATTAACCAAACATACATTCAATACAACACAGTTTGTAGTGATCAAAGGTAGATAAACACCAAGTGATTTATACAAAGATGGACTTGTTTTCTTGATAAACATTTCCGTTAACTGTACCAAAGATGCGATAACAAGAATGAACGTAATCAAATCCATGAATTCTAATCCTAGTGGTACCAATACAAGATAATACAAACCATATGTTACAATTGCAGCCACGACAATAACGAACATGACCGCAACGCCCATACCGATTGCTGAACTGCGTTTCTTAGAAACACCCATGAATGGGCACATTCCTAAAAACTGATTTAAGATAACATTATTGATCAAAACACTCGTAACCAATAAAGTAACTAACTCACCCATACTACTTTACCTCCTTAGCTGCCGCTTTTTGATCAGCATGTTTTTTATAAACACTTACAAGGGCCGCTAATATCGCAAATGTAACGAAAGCTCCTACAGGTGAACTAAACATACTGATTACATAATCATCTGGAAGGATACGAATATTAAACAGTACCTGCGTTTCATCAAATGGATTCACTAAATTAATCATACCAGTTGATAAAACTTCACGAATCAAAGACATAGATGTAACAGCTAGAGTATATCCTAGACCCATTCCTAAACCATCTAATGCTGAATCCAAAACACCGTGTTTGCTGGCAAATGCTTCAGCACGTCCTAAGATGATACAGTTTACAACGATCAAAGGAATGAACACACCTAAGCTTGTATTAAGTGCAGGTGCATAAGCCTCGATCAACATTTGAATGATCTTAACAAGAGTTGCGATAATAACGATATAGACAGGGATACGAATCTCTTCAGGTGTAATATTTCTTACTAATGAAATGATCACATTGGACATGATCAATACACAGATTACGGCAACACCCATACCCAAACCGTTGTTTACGCTTGTAGTAATAGCTAAGGTCGAACAAATACCAAGATAAAGAGAAAATACTGGATTATCTTTTAATAAGCCATTTTTAAAATTCTGAAACCTATTCATAATCAAGTCCCTCCTTACTTAAGCTCATCAACATATGTTGATGCCTCGTTGATTGCATCGACAACTGGTTGCGAAGAAACGGTCGCTCCAGAAATCGTATCTAATTCTTCTTCTGAGCTCTTTTGCAAAAGACTGTTTTTAAAATCATCTTCCAAGACTTTAGAACCTAATCCTTTTGTATCCCCGTTGCTCATAGCTAAAAAGTTATCAATGATTTTATCGTTGCTGTTGATAGAAACCAGGAATGTAGTACCATCTTTATAGCCACTTACTTTCATATTAAAGATAAATAAGTCATTATATTTATAAACTTTTTGAACTGTTGTAGACTCTGATTTAAATTCTACTTCTTCAAAATCAGATTCTGATGCATCTGGATACATCTGCAATAAAGCTGCTTTTTCAGTTTTCTCATTGTTTGCAGCGATGACAGGAGCTGTCATTTCATTGGCAAAAGCCAAAGCTCCGCCTGCTATAGCTGATACAACAGCTAGAAAAACACCTAGTTTTAAGATCTTGTTCATAGAGAAACCTCCTCTTGAACGTGTTCAACCGGCACGTTATCTACAACCATTGAAGTTGCTTCGCTTTCAATTTTTGTTACTGGTTCAATTGAACTTGCTGCATAGAATGAAACACCTAATCCAACGATCGCTATACAGATAAAACCAGTCCATACTTTCTTTTTGATTTCTAGCTGTTTTCCATCTAAAGCATTTTCAATCATTGGTGTAAATAAGTTCATCAATAAAATTGAATATAGACAACCTTCTGGAAGATTGGCTTTTAAACGAATCAATACAGTTAGTACAGCTGCTCCTAAAGCAAAGATCACTCTTCCTCCAGCACTCGTTGGACTTGTTACTGGATCGGTTAACATGAATACTCCACCAAAGATCACACCACCTGTTAACAGATGTAACACTGGATACCAGATAAATCCAGGTATACCATGATAAGATTCGATTCCAGTTAATAGAGCAACAATTGCCGTTAAGACAAAGATACCTCCAAGATATGTAACAGGAACTCGCCAGTCAATCACTTGACGGAATGCAAGATAAATACCAACCAAGATAATCGCAATAGAGAATGTTTCACCAATAGCACCAGGATACGTTCCAAGAGCTAAGCCCATGAACCCTCCAAACTGCTCCAAGAAAGTATCTAAAACAGAACTTGTAGCTGGTAACCAGTTATATGTAGAAGCTATTACAGTCGTTGGTGTAGCGCTTGTAACTAAATCTGTCGTTGCTCCCATAAATGAAGCAAAGATGATAGCTCTACCTACTGCTGCCGGATTAAAAATGTTATTACCAAACCCGCCAAACAACAATTTACCAAGTACGATACAACAAGCTGTTGCGATGATCAATGCATATGGTGTCATTGAAATTGGAACCATCATCGTCAAGATAATAGATGTTACCCAGCCAAAAGATGTCTTGATATAATCCAATGGTTTTTTCTTTGTACATAACGCAAAAATAGCTTCACAAACTAAAGTTGTAATCAATGAACTTGCTAGAAGAATGATTGCCTGCATCGCATAATTCATTCCGTATGAAGTTCCGTAATATATACAAGATATAACGAAGATGACCATTAAGCCACCGGTCAATTCCCACATGATACGCTGTGTTGAAAAACGATCTTTTATATTGGGACTTACATGAAAAGTAAACTTCATAATCTAAGCCTCCTACTTCTTTTTCTTCATGGCTACGATTCGCTTAGCTTTACGAACATTTTCTGTTACATCAATTTTTGATGGACAGATATAGGTACATAGACCACATTCGATACAGCTGCTGGCTCCACGTTTTGCCATCTCGTCTACATCGTTTGCCTTTAATGCCTGTGAAATACGAACTGGCTGCAAACCACTTGGACAATGGTCACTGCATCGACCACATCGTAAACACGCAATCGCATCAACCGGCTTATCTGGAAGCACAGTAATCGCATTCATTGCTCGATCAACGACAAACATATCATTTACGATCGTTTTACCCATCATTGGCCCACCGGCAATCAAACGAACATTCTCACTTGTATAACCGCCACAAGCTTCAATGATTTCACTTACGGGCATACCAACACAAACTTTAACATTTGTTGGTTTCTTAACGCCTTCCCCACTTACGGTCAAGCATTTTTCATAAATCGCATCTCCATCTTCAAAAGCATGGGCAATCGCAATTGCTGTACTGGCATTTCCTACAATTGCACCTGCTTCTGCTGGTAATGCGTTGTATTCTTTATGTAAAACTTCACGCACCAAAACACGCTCCCATCCCATTGGATATACATCTGGAACTGGTTTTACTTCGATTCCTTGTGCATCATGCAATTCGGATTGAACTTTTTCTATTAAATCCGGATGACTCTTTTTGATACAAATATAGACTTTGTCAGTATTTGCCATTTTCTTCATGATCTTACAACCCGTGATCAAAGAAGAACAATCTTCCATAACAGCTCGATAATCAGCTGTGATGTAAGGTTCGCATTCGACCGCATTGATCAAAACACAGTCAATGCCTTCTGGTTTTGAATACTTTACATAAGCAGGAAACCCTGCTCCACCAAGTCCAACGATCCCAGCATTTTTCACAAACTCGACACATTCTTCTCTAGAAGCACTTTTATAATCGAGAGGTTTAAAAGCTTGGATCTTTTCTTGTTTTCCATCACATTCAATTACCATGTGATTTTGTGGACGTAATGAATTATGCATTCGTTTGACGATCCCTTTATACGTTCCAGATACACTGGAATAAATTGGAACACAGAACCCAGCTTTTGTACATGCTAGTTTTGTCCCAACTTTGACGGCATCACCTTCCTGAACAAAGATCTCAAAGTCTGTGTTTGCTCCAGCTACCAAAGGAATATAAACTTCCTTTTTAGGCTGAAGTTCCATTAAAGGTACACTTTCTGTAAGTTCTTTTTTCCCCGGGATATGATGTCTCATAGGTCCTAAAAATAGTGACATATGCTACCTTCCTCCTAAGTAAACTCATCTATAATTCTAGTCTTATTTTTCGTTCTTTACAACCCTTTTCGTATTCACAAACACACAATTTTCACATATAATATTACTCATGAAAAAGGTATCAAAAATCAAACAATGGCTCTTGTTGTCCTGCTGTTTTTTGTTTCTTATAGTATGTATTACTTCATACATATCAAATCGAGAAAATAGTTCTTCCAAAACTCAAAACATCACATTAACAGATGTAGGTTTTGACACTTCCATTGATTTTCAGGCGACATGTTCTCCTTCTGAATTTGATCAATATGTAACGATCGTTCGTGATACTTTCACAAAATATAATCAGTTATTTGATCAATACAACAGCTATGAAGGAATCAACAACGTCTATACTCTAAACAATGAAGCAGCCGACTCCTATGTTCAAGTTGATGACGATTTAATCGAATGTATACAACAAGCACAAAAGGTCTATAGTTTAAGTTCACAATTTGATATTACACAAGGAGCTGTACTTTCTTTATGGCATGATGCTCGAGAAGAAAGTATTGTATTAAACGATGAAGGAAAAGATGGTATTTTACCAGATGCTTCTGCGATCCAAGAAGCGATGCAGCATACCGGCTTTGATAAATTGGAAATAAAAAACAATACGATCCATTATCTAGATCCAGAATTAAAATTAGATTTAGGTGGAATTGCCAAAGGGTATACAGCTCAAAAATGCAAAGAGATTTTGAATGAAAATGGACTAGTAAACGGATTTATCAATGCTGGAGGAAATGTTGTCCTGCTCTCAGAGAAAAGCGATGGATGGCGAATTGGTATTCGAAACCCTGATCAACAATCCAGCCTGGTACGATATACCACAACTAAAGATAAAGCTATCGTAACAAGTGGAGATTATCAAAGATATTATGAAATAAGCGATCAAAGATACACCCATATCATTGATCCACAAACCGGTTATCCATCAAACTATGTACGAAGCGTCACGATCATATGTAATGATTCTACCCTTGCAGATGGTTTAAGCACAGCCTTATTTAATATGAGTTATGAAGATGGAGCTAATTTTATTTCTTCTTTACAAGATACCTATGATATCGGTGTCATTTGGATCCTAGATAAAGAAAAAGCCATCACATCCGATATCGAATGTAATGACTTTATTATTAAAACAACAGATAATATCCGTAAGGATGTCACTCTTTCAAACTAGCCTTGTGCTAGTTTTTTATATATTTTGAAATGAAGTGCTTTTCCATATAATCTGCCCAGCCATCTTCATCACATGTCTTATCTGTTATGATATCTGCAGCTGCTTTGGTATCTTCGCTTCCATTTAACAAGCAGACACCAAGACCACTGATTTTTAACATATCATTATCATTGCTCGTATCTCCAAAGGCAGCAACTTCTTCTAAATCAATATCATGCATTGAACAGAATGATCTTAACGCATATCCTTTTGAAACACGTTTGTCACAAAATTCAATTAAATTAGGTTGAGTCTTAAAACCAATATAATGTTCAGATGGATGATTTTTTATCCATTCTTCTACTTGAGGCATTTTAGATTCCTCTATACGAAACATGATCTTTGCGTTGTCTTTCAGATACATAGAAGCCATATCATGAGTCACAATCGTTTTCAATCCTGAAAAAGTAGATGCCTGGCGCGAAAAGTCATCTTCAAAAACAAAGATTTGCGCATTGTTTGTATAGATGGATGGATGCGCATCAAATGGTTTCATCAATTCGATCGTTTCTTTGATCCACTCTTTTTTCATCCTAAAGTATTCATATTGTTTTTGTGTCAAAGAATCTTTTAATGAAGAGCCATTCAATCCAATTAAAACATCAAAATCATCATACCCCCACCCTTTGATCGTTTCTTTGATTTGAAATATTGGTCTACCGGATGCTATACCAAAATATATACCATTTTGTTGAAGTAGATTAATGACTTTTTTGGCTCTTGATGTTAATTTTTTATGTTTTACAACAATCGTTCCATCTATATCACATATCACAAGTTTACATGTCTTCATATGCATCACCTGTCATTATATTAACAAAAAAAATATGCAAGATAAACTAGTTATCTTTGCATAATTCAACATATTCAGGATACTTTTTAGAGAGCGCAACAATAAATTGTCTACGATCTTTTTCAATATGATTTTCATAGACAAATAACAACAGCCCGCTACATAAACCTACTGTAACCAAAAAGGCAAAAATACCTGCTGTCTTATCTTCGATCATAAATAAAGTAGTTAATGTCAAAATGATTACGATTACAAAAACTAAAATCGCAACAGGTATAAACTTCTTTTTTCTGATTCGGTATGAATTCATGATTGTTTCACACAAAAAAAGAATTTGTTCATCACTATATAAGCCATTCTCGATATTATGAATTTCGTTTTTAGGTAAACCTGGATTCCAAAGATATTTAAAGCGCATATGATCTCCTTACAAAGATTATACACGAAACACAAAAAAAACTGCAACCACTATAGGCTGCAGTAAAGAGATTTATTTTGTTAAAACATCATGACAACGATCACAAAGACCATCTTCATGTTCAGCTTCTGTATAGTTCCAGCAACGTGGGCAAACATGTCCATTTGCTTTTTCTACTTGAACTTGACAGCTTTCATATTGAGTTAGTTCATTGTCTGTGAATGTTACTTTAGAAACGATCAACCACTGAGCTGGTTTATCTAGAATCTTATCGATCACAGCTTTTGTATCTGCATCTACATGGATCAATACATGCGCTTCCAAAGATTTACCAATTAACTGATTTGCACGAGCTTCTTCAAGTGCTTTAAATACATCCTTACGAACAGCGAATAAAACATTCATTTCTTCGCGAAGTTTTTCTGTATCAAAATCTAAATCTAACTTTTTAAAGCTTTCTAAATGAATAGATGTTTCATTAAACTTCATGAAACTATTGATTTCTTCAGTCGTATGACAAAGAATTGGAGCCCATAATTTTGCCAAGACTTCTACAGCTGTATAAAGTACAGTCTGTACTTCACGACGTGCACGATCATCCGTTTTTTCAATGTAAAGAATATCTTTTGTATAATCTAGATAATATGCAGATAACTCATTGGTCATCATAGTGGATAATGTAGTCACAATATCACCAAAACGATATTCATTGTAAGCTGGAATACATTCATCAACCATATCGTTTAAACGAACCAGCATATATTTGTTTAAATCAGAAAGTTCATTGAATGGTAAACAATCTTCTTTCGTGAATGTATTGTCATCTAAATTTGCCATCAAGAAACGGAATGTATTACGAACTTTACGATAGTTCTCTGATACTTGTTTCAAGATGTTTTGACCCATGGAGCAGTCTGCCTGATAATCGACACTACATGCCCATAGACGTAAGATGTCAGCTCCATATTTCTTCGTAATTTCACTTGGAGCAACCGCATTCCACTGTGATTTTGACATCTTAACTCCCTTTTCATCCATGACAAATCCATGTGATAAAACTTGTTTATAAGGAGCTTTACCATAAACTGCAGTTCCTACGATCAAACTAGAATTGAACCAACCGCGATATTGGTCAGAACCTTCAAAATATAAATCTGCAGGATATCCTAAACCACGCTTTAACATAGCAGGTGTATGGCTGGAACCTGAATCAAACCATACATCCATCGTATCTACTTCTTTTCTAAAGATACCGTTTGGAGAATGTTCACTTGTATACCCCTCAGGAAGAAGATCTTTGGCTTCTCTTTCAAACCATACATTTGATCCATATTCTCTAAACAAGTCAGAAACATGATCAAAAATTGCTTCATCCATCAATGGAGTATCATCTTCACCATAAATAATAGGAATTGGAACACCCCATGCACGCTGTCTTGAGATACACCAGTCTGTACGATCTGCAATCATGTTATGCATACGCTGTTCACCCCAAGATGGCACCCATTTAATGGAATGAATTTCATTTAATAATTCATCGCGAATCTTATCAATAGAAGCAAACCACTGAGTCGTTGCTCTAAAGATGATTGGTTTTTTAGTACGCCAGTCATGTGGATATGCGTGAGTAATAAATGTTAGGTTCAATAAAGCGCCTAATTCATCTAATTTCATCGTTACGGTTTTATTCGCATCAAGTACATATTGTCCTTCAAGCCATTCCCCACATGAAGCCATCATTTTTCCTTGTTCATCGACATTACAGTATACTGGTAAGCCATATTTTGCACCAATATAGAAGTCATCAGCACCAAATGCAGGAGCTGTATGAACGCAACCAGTACCAGCATCCGCTGTAACATAGTCTGCCAACATTAATAAGCTTTCACGTTCAGGATACAAAGGATGAGTACAAGTAATATATTCAAATTCCTTACCCTTGAATGTTTTGATTACTTCATATTCTTTACATTCAAATTTTGGACATAATGTTTCAACTAATTCTTCCAACATGACCAATTTACCCTTATCGGTATTTACCAATGCATAAGTAAATTGAGGATGAACCGCAATTCCTAGGTTAGCCGGAATTGTCCATGGAGTTGTCGTCCAGATGACAAAATATGTATCTGTATCAAGCACTCCTTTTCCATCTTTAACCTGGAATTTTACATAAATTGTCGGTGATTTGATATCTTTATATTCAACTTCAGCTTCCGCTAATGCTGATTCGCTGCTTGGTGACCAATAAACTGGTTTTAATCCTTTATAGATCAATCCTTTCATTGCCATTTTCCCAAAAATCTTGATTTGTTCAGCTTCAAAATCTTTTGTCAGTGTAATATAAGGATGATCATAATCGCCAATAGAACCCAAAGATAAGAATCCTTGTTTTTGTTTTTCAACCTGCTCCATAGCATAGTCATAACAAATTTTTCTAAATTCAGCTAAAGGCATCTTTTTGCGATCATAACCTAATTTTGTAACAGCTGTTTCAATAGGAAGACCATGAGTATCCCAACCAGGAATATATGGAATCTTATATCCTTCCATATAATGAGAACGGTTGATAACGTCTTTTAAGATTTTGTTTAAAGCATGTCCTAAATGAATATCCCCATTGGCATATGGAGGACCATCATGAAGGATAAAAGGTTTAGCGTCTTCTCTTTGTTCCAACATTTTTTCAAATAAATGATTTTCTTGCCATGATTTTTGGATTCCAGGTTCTTTCTTTGGCAAATTACCACGCATTTCAAAACGTGTTTTAGGCATGTGTAGTGTTTCTTTGTAATCCATTTTTACTCTCCTTTTCCATAAAAAAAACGTCCTCTCTAAGGACGTTAATAACGCGGTACCACCTTAGTTCACAAATCAAACGATTTGTGCCCTTAAACAAGTTTATAACGGTGCTTAACCGGATTTTTTTACTATTAGTTCAAAAAATCAGCTAAGAAGTGATACCAGAAAATCTATCTATATATCTTTTTCACCAATACAAGATACTCTCTAAAAAGAATCGAAATTCTGACGCGTCTTCTATAATTGCTTAGATAAACTTATCAAATCGAAGTAATAGACGTCCCTTTTTCGTTACAGTTTTTATTTCTTTAAACTGAAAACGTCCACATCTTCGGATTGAAACAAAATCATTATTGCATAATTGTCGATTTTCTTCAAGTACGACATCATTAAGTTTTACAAAACCACGACGCAGCATCATTGTCGCTTCACTTCTTGATACATGTGCTAAGCTGGATATAATCGCATCCAGACGCAATGAAGATGCATTCACCAGTATTTCCTCGGTCAATTTAGAAGTAATCGTAATATTATCTAGTATTTCAAAAGAAACAGGACAATTTGCGATTCGATTCGTATTTTGCATGATATATTCAGCCATCTTCTCTTTGACAAAAATAATGATGCGATCCTCTTCAACGATCAAATCTCCCAGCATTTCTCTTTCGATACCTAAATTCATTAAAGCTCCAAGAACATCTTTATGAGAAACCTTGCGAAATCTTAGATCGACCTTAGAAACAAGGATCGTTATTCCATATTCAAAATCTGTTTCATAAGAAGAAAAACAAGCGACTTTTCTTTGTGCATTTTCATATCCACCATATAGTGAATACATTATTTTTTTACCAGCTAATTTTTGTACGATTTCTTGTTGAACAGGCGTTAAAAAAGAGGTCTGAACCATTTGATATCGTTTCTGGCATGATCGTATTTGATCCTGTATTTGCGATATAAATAATTCATGACCTTTTTCGTTAAAATTCATTTATTGACTATTCTTCATCAAAATCGTCAGGATTTCCTAAATTGATCTGTCCTTGAACACCAATCTGAGCTGGAGAACATAAGATCACATTCTGACCAATTTTTTGAATTTTTCCGTCTAAAGCAAAAACAACACCTGTTAAAAAGTCAATTGTACGCTGTGCATAATCTCTGTCAAGTTTATGCAAATTAACAACAACAGCACGACCTTCTTTTAATCGCTGTCCTACTTCTTCTGCCTCAGTAAAACTTCTTGGTTCAAATAATACCATTTTAGTATTTGCACTCAAAGTTGATGCATTAGTACGACTTTTTGGCCTTTCATAGCGACTTTGAGTTTCCACAGGTTCTTCTACAACTGGCTGCACTTTTTCAGTTGCTTCATAACCTTCATCTTCGTCTTCAATTGGAGCAACAAAGTCTTTAACTTTATCCATAAATCCCATGGGAAAAACCTCCTTACTGCCATTAATTATATCACAATCCATTCATATGAAAAGGCAAAACACAAAAAAAACCTTTTTTTCTAATTGGAATTTGTACGTATAAATACTTTTTGTATTTAACAATAAAGAATTGGACAATTAAATTGAATTCCTTATAATCTAATTTGTATAGAAAGGAATTCGAATATGGTCAAAATTATATTTTTTGATATTGATGGAACATTGATTGATATTGATGCCGATGATATGAGCGACAAAACAAAATATGCTCTACAAAAACTCAAAGAAAACAAAATTTTAATTTTTGCGGCTACTGGAAGGCCTTATTATATCGTACCTAAATTTGATGGTATCGAATTTGATGGCTTTTTGACTTTTAATGGACAATTGTGTCTTTACAACGATGAGATCATTTATGAAAATCACTTAGATCCTCAAGATGTCAAAAAAGTCATACAAAACGCATCCGAAATAGATAAAGCTTGCATGGCAGCTTCCGATACATTAATGGGTGCCAACTTCTATGATAAAAAACTTGATGATTATATGTTGATTGCCGATCCTAATGGAGCCAAAGTCTTACAAAACTTTGATGAACTGATCAAAGAGAATATCTACCAAATGATGGTTGCAGCTACAAAAGATCAAGAGCCAATGATCTTAAAAGATCTAAATCACACAACTTGTACACGATGGCATCCTGATGCAATGGACATCATACCAGCCACTGGTGGTAAAGGTATTGGAACCAAAAAAATCTTGGAGTATTTTGGTTTTTCCGCAGATGAATCTATGGCATTTGGCGATGGCGGTAACGATAAAGATATGTTGGAAACTGTTGGATGTGGTATTGCCATGGGAAATGCTGTAGAAAGCGTAAAACAAGTTGCCAACTATGTCACAAAACCAGTGAGCGAAGATGGTGTATACTGGGCTTTAAAACATTTTAATCTTATCTAACAAAGGGCAAAGGTGATTTGCCCTTTATTTATATCTGTTTCCATGCATACTACGTTAACACTTTGACCAATCTGATATCGATTCCCTGTCATTTGCGCTTGTAATGACATTGTATCTTCATCAAATTCATAGAAATCATCATATAGTGATCGGATAGGAACCAAGCCTTCGATCGTATTCTCCAATTCAACGAAGAATCCAAAGCTCTGCACACCAACAATTGTTCCTTTAAATCGCTTTCCAATTCTAGAAGACATATAAAGAGCTTTTTCGTAATCATCGACTTTACGTTCTATCGCAATCGCATCTCTTTCTTTTGAAGATACATGCAAACTTTGTTCCTGAATGATTTCCATATCATATCGTGGATCTTTTTTACACTCCTCAAAACAGTATTTTCTTAACATACGGTGAACGATAAGATCCGAATATCGGCGAATTGGTGATGTGAAATGGCAATATTCCGATAAAGCCAATCCATAATGACCAATACATTTTTCATCATAACGGGCTTTTTGCATTGTTCTTAAAGCTACAATTGAAAGAATTTCTTTATTTGCTGGATCTTTCACTTGTTCTAATAACAACTGAATATCCTTGGCTTGAATATGCTCTGGATCAAAATTAATTTCTTCGTGTAAGATATCCGCAATAGAGCATAAAGAATAAACCTTTTTTGGATCTGGGTCTTCATGCACACGATACATGCAAGGCAAGCTATGTGAATGTAAATAATTAGCCACACATACATTAGCTAAAATCATGCATTCTTCAATCATCTGCTCCGCAAATCCTCTGCTTTTCAATTGTACATCAACAGGTTTGCCGTTTTTATTTAATATAATTTTGGCTTCTTTTGAATTAAAATCAATACATCCTCTTTCCATGGATCTTTCTTGTAAACTTCTTGCGCATTTTTCTAATCGTAATAAAAGATCTTTTACATTGTCGTATTCAGCTAAAACACTTGGATCATTTTCAAGCAATGCATTCACTTTCGCATACGTGCAGCGTTGATCCGAATGTATCAGACTTGGAACAATGGTATACGATGTGCATTTTCCTTCTGTATCAATATGCATTTTACAAGTTAGCGTACATCGATCTACATTTGGATTTAATGAACAGATTCCATTCGACAATTCAAATGGAAGCATTGGTACAACTCGATCAGCTAAATAAATGCTTGTTGAGCGTAAATAAGCTTCTTTATCTATCGCACTATTTTTCTTTACATAATGACTTACATCAGCAATATGAACATATAAGATATAGCCCTGTTCATCCTCTTCAATAGAAATCGCATCATCAAAATCTCTTGCATCATCCCCATCGATCGTTACAGTTTTTAACATTCGATAATCAACACGATTCATTCTATCCTTTTCTGTAACAACTTGATCCAGTTTTTTAACTTCCTTTTTAATATGCTCATTGAAATTTATTCGTACATTATTTTCATATAACATCGCATCGATATCGACACCTTTTTCATGTTCTTTTCCTAATACGGCTGAAATTTTCGTTTCTAAAGGATCTTTGTACTTTATAATATCCAGCACAGCTTTTGTACGATGCTCAATCTTAAAATCTTTTTTATTACGGATGATGATTGGTCGATGAAAATCAACATCACTATAAAAGATCAATTCATTTCTTCGACGATAAAATGTACCGGTAATTTTTTTGATGCCATGTGAAAAGACATGAATGATCTTGTTCTGTTTTTCCTTTTCCAGTACAAGCACTTCATCTTTTTCGAAAACATTTCGGCTGTTTCTTTTATCAACGCGAATCTTGCGATCTGCACAATTGACTAAAAACTCAAAACGAGAAATATCTTTTACGCTCCCTATAAACATACAGGATGGATCGATATATTGATATATATGATGATCATTAAAAATCAACTTTTCTTCCTCCATCTCGTTTAAAGAACGTATCATATTTGTAAAGTCTTTACTTGTTCTTGGTTTACAAGCTTTTTCGATTTCTTTTAGGGTTGCTTGTTGATGAATTTTTAAATAGTCTAGAATTTGATTTTTCATAAAAAACCTCCTTTCCAAAAAAAAAAGAGCTTAATGCCCTTTTTTAAACGATCTGCAAAGCAATGACCAACGCAAAGAATACGATACCGCAAACCAAAGTCATACGGCTAATAAACTTTTCTGGTCCACGTTCTTTTGTTACCGCAAACAAGTTCAAATCACCACTTCCGGTAAATGCAGCAGATAAACCATCTGATTTACCACTCTGCAAAAGAACTAAAATAATAATTACAGCACTTAGGCACATTAATATAACATTCAAAATATCTTCCATTTTGTTCACTCTTTCTACGTTTCTAGATTGTATCATTATTATGATCAAAAATCAATGCTGGTAATTCCATCAAATGATCAATTACATATGTCGGGTGAATATTGAGTCGTTTGATATCCTCTTTTGTATGAACGCCAGTCTGTACAAATACAGTTTCAATATTCGCATTTTGTCCGAGTTTTATATCTGTTTCTAAGTTATCTCCAACAAGAAGAATATCATTACGATCCAATTCAAAATGATCCAGACATAAATCTAAAATAGGGGTTGCCGGTTTTCCAATATCAGGACTTATTTGATTTGAAGCGTATTCAAACATCTTGACAATACTTCCATTTCCTATTTCAAATCCTTTTGGGCTTGCCAGGATACGATCTTTATTTGTACCTATTAACTTGGCACCTTTCAACAGATACGCCAAATATTGAGAATATTCCTGATAAGTCGCTTCTTTATTCAATCCAACAAAGACAGCCTGCGGATGCTTTGGATCATATTCTATGGAAGACAGTTCCATTGCTTCCTTTAATCCATCTTTGCCTAAATACACTGCTCTTTTGATAGAATACTGTTTTTTTGCGTATGCACAGGCAGCCATGGCACTATTAAAAAACTGTTCACTCGAAATTCCTGAGTATCCCATGTCTAACATATGCTTCACGTTTTGTGCGCGTGTACGCATTGCGTTATTCGTTAAGAAGATAAAAGGAATCTTATTTTCAAGACAATAATCAATAAATTCTTTAGCACTTTGTATGATTTGAGAACCACGATACATTGTGCCATCCAGATCTAAAACAACCGTTTTCATTTCAACCTCCAAAAAAAGAAAGTCTAGTCGACTTTCTTTAGATCCATATAAGGAATATCTGTAGGTGTTTCACGTCCGAATAAAATCAATAAAACAGTTGCCTCTTTCTTGTCATCATCCATTTTTTCAACTGTTCCTTCACTATTTTTAAATGCACCATTCAAGATTTCTACAGTATCTCCAACCTCAAAATCAACCTGAACAGACATATCCTGACGCCCTAAGCGACGTAAAACAGAATCAATTTCTTCCTGTGATACAGGGAATGGTTTAGCCCCTTTACCACTAGAGCCAATAAATCCTGTAACACCTGGCGTGTTACGAACTACATACCATGCTTCATCTGTCATGATCATTTGTACAAGTACATAACCAGAGAATAGATTTTTAGTTTTTTCAACAGGTTTACCGTTCTTATATTCAATTTCTTTTTCTTCCGCTACAACGATCTGAAACAATGAATCTTCTAAACCCATCGTTTTTACACGACGTTCAAGGTTTTCTTTAACACGATTTTCCTGTCCAGCATAGGTATTAACTACATACCATTCTTTCTTCAATTCAGCCATGTTTTCCTCCTAAATTAAGCTTTAACAATAAAATTGATCAAACCAGAAGCCACCAATTCACAAATAAAGAAATAAACTCCAAATAATACAGTGAAAAGAATGACCATTCCACTTGTAGACATCAATTCTTTAAAAGTTGGCCATTTAACTGTTTTCAGTTCTCTGATTACACCAGCTGGTGAATAAACTCGATCTTTTTTTTCTTTTGCCATGATATCCCTCACTTCGTTTCCTTATGCAAAGTGTGTTTTTTACACTTTGGGCAGTATTTTTTTATTTCAAGACGCTGCAAATGCGTCTTTTTATTTTTTTCAGTTACATAGTTCCTAGATAAACATTCAGTACATGTAAGGATTACTTTGTCAGCCATAATCTTACCTCCCTTTTGTAACTAATAAAATGTAACATCAAATCAAGCATTCTGTCAATCCGATAAAATATACTTTTTCATTTTATTTATGCGATAACGAATACTTCTTACATTCATTTGAAGTTTTTCCGCAATAAATGCTGTACTAAAACCCTCCTGTTTTAATTCTAATATTTTTAGATCAAGCTCTGTAAACACGTTTTTCGCATCTGTTAATTTTTCCTCTACCTCAAGATGTAACATGACTTCTTCATGTACTGATTCGTTGCTTTGCGAAATCGCATTATTTAAATCTAAGTATTTTGAATCTTCTTTGACATAGTGATAGATTGGAAGCATTTTATACGAAATGGTTCTTTCACGTGAATAGCTTCGAACAACATTAACAACCATATTGTATAAGGAACGACGATAAAACGAAGTAAATGAACCATTGTATCCATAACGAAAATGTTCAAGGCATTTCACAAGAAGATAGTCTGCACGACTTAGAACATCTTTATAGATGGCCGTTCTATTATCTTGAAAATCACATTTTTCCTGTAATATTTTAATGACCATAGGTCGATAAAATTCAATGATTTCTTTTAGTGCATATTCATCTTTTTGATAGTAGTTATAAATTAATTCATTAACATTTTCTTTCTTCATGTTTCGCCTTTACTCTCTACAAATACGTAAATCATCGATCAGAGAATATCTGGTACAGTAAAACAGCACACGCTACACTAGCATTTAACGATGTGATCGTACCTACCATCGGCAATGAAACCATATAGTCACACTGTTTTTTTACCAAAGGTGATATTCCCTTCCCCTCTGATCCAATGACGAGGACCAAAGGCACATCATAGATACCTTCACGGTAATCGCGGGCATTGTCCATGTCACTACCAACGACCCAGTATCCTTCTTTTTTTAGATTCCGTAACGTTTGCGAAAGATTAGTAACGATGCTGACAGGAACAGTATATGCTGCACCTGTGCTGGCTTTAATAGCAGTTGGAGTTAAAGGAGAACTATTATGCTTAGTAATAAAGACACCTTGAACACCTGTACAGTCACAAGTTCTTAAAATGGCTCCTAAATTATGTGGATCTTGAATGCCGTCCAAAGCTACAAACAACCCTGGAGTTTTGGCCTTCTTTAGTAATTCTTCATAAGAATATGTCTTTATATCTTGTGTCTCACATATGATTCCCTGATGATGCGGATTCCCTGCTTTTTTATCCATCTGAGCGCGATTTAAAAACGTATAAGGAAGTTTTAGAGCTTGAACTCTCTGCAAGATCCTTTTGTCTTTAAGATCTTTTAAAAGATAAATCTGTTCAATTAAATCTGCATCTTTTTCAATCATGGTAAAAACATTTTTTCCATATACGATCATAGTTTGTCTCCATATTCTATTACTTTATCTAAAAGTTGTTCAAGTCGATCTTGATGTTCATATAAATATAAATATCCAATCAAAGCCTCCAATGCGGTTGCTTCTAGATAAGTTTTCCCATCCGCATTCTTTGCCTTAGAGTGAATTGTAGCATTTCTTCCTCTTTGAAGGATTTCACATTCCACTTCGTTAAAAAAATTTTCTTCACGAAGCGTTGATAAGATACAAGCCTGTCCTTTTGCACTACAAATACGTGCACTCTTCTTTTGTAGAATATCAGCTTTTCGATACCCTTTTTTTAAAATGTGTTCTCGCACCTTAAGTGTCATAATCGCATCACCAATCCAGGCAAGACTTGTCGCATTCTCAGTAACGATTTCCATTATAGAATTCCTTTGTCCTGCAGGATAGTTCTATATTCATCAGCTTTTGCGAAATCTTTTTCCTTTTTAGCATCCTGCCATTTCTGATACGTTGCTTTATCTGCATCACTTAATGTAATATGATCTAATTTAATACCAAGAACATACATCATTTTTTCTAGAGCATTTACCAAAGAAGCTACTTTATTTTCATCAATTTCTCTTACACGCAAAGATTGATTGAGAATTTTGACTGTTTCAAATACCTGCGCTATGGCATTTGGTGTATTTAGATCATCGTTGATCTCATCAATGAACTTTGTCCATAGATCTTCATCATAAGAATCAACATTCTTAAAATTGACAAGCTGTAATTTTACAATAGCTTGTTTATAAGCAGATTGAATTTTTGTTAATTCCTTTTTAGCTGTATCAATTGTTTCATCAGATAAGTTCAATGGAGCTCTGTAATGAGCAGAAATCAAGACCCAGCGAATCGTATTACCTCCATGATGCGCAATTAGATCTTTTGCCCATAGCTTGCTCTTTTGTTCTTCCGTCATAGTAGACTTAGAAACTTTAGCGCCATCAATATTGATCATACCATTGTGTACCCACATGTTGGCAAGATGTGTATGATTACATACTTCACATTGGGCAACTTCATTTTCATGATGCGGGAATTTTAGATCCAATCCTCCACCATGAATATCGATCAACGGTTTCTTAAATACATTTTGTATCATGACTACACATTCAGTATGCCAACCAGGTCGTCCTTTTGACCAAGGTGAATCCCATTTGATTCCTTTTTCAGTAACTTTCCATAAAGTAAAATCTAATGGATTTTCCTTTTTTGTATTTTCATCAATACGTGCTCCAACCATCAAATCTTCCATTTTTTGATGTGATAATTCACCATACTTCGGATCACTGCTTACACGGAAATAAACATCTCCATCTACAACATATGCAGATCCATTTTTAACCATTTTATCAATAAATTCAATGATCTGATCCATCGTTTCAGTCACTCTAGGTGCTACATCTGGAAGATCAGCATTCAAGTTATTTCTAACTTCATTATACGCCTCAATATATTTATCAGTAATCTCTTTTTCTGAGACATTGTTTTCAATAGCCGCATTGATGATCTTGTCATCTACATCCGTGTAATTAGAAACAAATGTAACATCCAATCCTTGAGCACTTAAAGCTTTCTTTAATGTATCAAAGACCGCAATAGGTCGAGCATTTCCGATATGAGGATAATTGTAAACCGTAGGTCCACATACATACATGGATACCTTTCCCGGTTCAATTGGTTTTAATTCTTCAAGTTGCAGCGAATAACTATTATATAATTTCATAATGGGCTCCCTTCATATAGTGTAAAAAAGCATAAGTAAATACCTATGCTTCGATCATAATTACAGTTTGAAACAAGTTATTTTATTTGTGTTTGTTCATCCATTTCTAGAGATAGATCACGAAATTGTGCTAAAAGTTCTGGGTCGATTCCATCTTCTTTCATACGCTCTAAATATGCAGCGTCTAAATCATTAACATCTTTGGTCAAATTATCTCTATCTTCATCAATCAAACGTGTTTTAATTGCCATAGAACACACCTCGTTTCAATATATTTAGAATACCCTATAATCACCTTTTTTTCAAGGCAGGCACATACAAGAAAAAAAAGGATCCATAAGGATCCTTTTGATCATACATCAAGTTCTTACTTTAATTCAGAGAAGTATTTGATTGTACGAACCATCTGGCTAGTGTATGAATTTTCGTTGTCATACCAAGAAACAACCTGTACATGAGTGTTTCCATCAGCCATTTCATGAGCCATTGTCTGAGTAGCATCAAACAATGAACCATAACGCATACCGATGATGTCGCTAGATACTAACTGTTCTTCAGTATAACCGAAAGATTCAGTAGCAGCAGCTTTCATAGCAGCATTGATTTCATCTACAGTTACTTTTCCTTCAACAACTGCAACTAAGATAGTTGTAGATCCTGTAGGAGTTGGAACACGCTGAGCTGAACCGATAAGTTTTCCGTTCAATTCAGGGATAACTAGACCGATAGCCTTAGCAGCACCAGTAGAGTTAGGAACGATGTTAACTGCAGCAGCACGGCTACGACGTAGGTCACCTTTACGCTGAGGTCCATCAAGAGTCATCTGGTCACCAGTGTAAGCATGAACTGTAGTCATGATACCAGACTGGATTGGAGCTAATTTGTTCAATGCATTAGCCATTGGAGCCAAGCAGTTTGTTGTACAACTAGCTGCAGAGATAACAGTATCTTCTGGAGTTAAAGTTTCATGGTTTACATTGTAAACAATAGTTGGAAGGTCGTTTCCTGCTGGAGCAGAGATAACAACTTTACGAGCACCTGCTTTGATGTGTGCTTCAGCTTTAGCTTTAGAAGTATAGAATCCTGTACATTCCAAAACTACATCTACACCAAGGTCACCCCATGGCAATTTAGAAGCATCAGCTTCTGCATAAATTGTGATTTCTTTTCCATCAACTGTGATTGAATTTTCGCCAGCTGTTACTGTGTCAGCTTTAGCATAAGTACCCTGAGTTGAATCGTATTTCAACAAATGAGCTAACATTTTAGGGCTAGTCAAATCGTTGATAGCTACTACTTCATACCCTTCAGCACCAAACATCTGACGGAAAGCCAAACGTCCGATACGTCCAAATCCGTTGATTGCAACTTTTACTGTCATATCAGTAAATCCTCCTTTAATAATCATCAATATTATAGAATTTAGATACCCGTTTGTCAATGAATTAACTAGTCTAAAAGTGTAAATTATGTGTTAAAATATCTAAACCGTAATTCGTTAAATACTCTATATTTATTCCATTAAAAAAAAGTGTTAAAATATAGCTTATATAAGGAGGATCATTATGAATCAGTCAAAATTATTAGACTTGTTGGAAAGTGATGCACGACTATCAAGCCAGGATCTTGCCGATATTCTTAACGAGGATAAAGATGAGGTTGCCAAAGAAATCAAAAAATTAGAAGATGAAAAAATAATTTGTGGTTACCATACCGTTATAAATTATAACAAGGCATTACGAGACGAAAAAGTACTTGCCTATATAGAAGTAGACTGTATTCCACAAAGAAATAAAGGAT
Organism: Faecalitalea cylindroides ATCC 27803; assembly: GCF_000469305.1. Lineage (GTDB taxonomy): Bacteria > Bacillota_I > Bacilli_A > Erysipelotrichales > Erysipelotrichaceae > Faecalitalea > Faecalitalea cylindroides. Next base: position 60,563 of record NZ_KI271016.1, on the reverse strand, counting down.
ATGATAAGACTGCATCTTTGATTGCAAATTATCCTGAAGTAGATACGATGTATTTATTAAGTGGTGATTGCGACTTTTTATGTTTGGTTCAAGGAAAAACAATGTTTGAAGTTGCACGTTTCGTATCTGATAAGATCGCCTGCGTTGAAGATGTCCGCAGCACAAAAACATTATTCGTCTTAAAGCAGTATAAACAAAGCGGTATCGTGATCGTTGATCAGGAAAAAGAAGAACAGCATAGATTGGTCGTGACACCATGAAAGAATTATCAAGAAAAGTAAAGGACATTAAGCCAAGTGGAATTCGTAAATTCTTTGATCTTGCCAATACGATGGAAGGCGTTATTTCACTTGGTGTAGGTGAACCGGATTTTAACACTCCTTGGCATATTTGTGAAAATGCAATTTATTCCATGAGTCAGGGAAAAACGCATTACACCGCAAATCGAGGATTATTAGAACTTAGACAGGAAATCTGTAAATTTCATAAAACTCGTTACAATCAAAACTACGATCCAGAAACGGAAACTTTGGTTACAGTTGGTGGATCGGAAGCTATCGATATAGCTTTTAGAGCTTTACTTAATCCAGGCGATGAAGTAATCATGCTTGATCCAAACTACGTTGCCTATGCCCCAGCAGTTGAGTTAGCGGATGGCAAATGCGTTATGATCCAGTTAAAAGAAGAAAACGATTTTAAACTTTTACCTGAAGATCTAAAGAACGCTATTACCGATAAAACGAAAGCTTTGATGATCAACTTCCCTAGTAACCCAACCGGTGGTGTCATGACATATGAAGACTATGAAAAACTTGTTCCAATCATAAAAGAATCAGGGATCTATGTTATAAGTGATGAAATCTACGCTGAACTCAGCTTTGATCAAGAATTTGCCAGTTTAGCACAATTTGAAGAAATTCGTGATCAGGTCATTGTCATTAATGGATTCTCTAAAGCTTTTGCTATGACGGGATGGCGTTTAGGATATGTTCTATCCAACAAAGAAATAAGTGCTCAAATGACAAAAATCCATCAATACATCATTATGTCAGCTCCAACTGCTGCACAATATGCTGGTTTAGAAGCACTAAGAAACGGTATAGATGATGTACTTGTAATGAAAAATGATTATTTAAACCGAAGAAATTTGCTGGTTAATCGTTTAAATCGCATGGGACTAAAAACAAACATGCCTCATGGAACATTCTATGTTTTCCCAAACATTCAAATTACCGGGCTCTCCAGTGATGAATTCTGTGAAAAGCTTCTTGAAGAAGAAAAGGTTGCCTGTGTACCAGGAACAGCCTTTGGTGAAAGCGGAGAAGGATTTATACGAATCTCTTATGCTTACAGCTTAGATCACATCAAAGAAGCTTGCGATCGCATTGAACATTTCATTTCGTCTAGAATTAAATAGCAGCTGACTAATCAGCTGCTTTTTTTCTTACTTAAAAAGAGCAGGAATTGTAATATTCCTGCTCTTATGATTGTGTTAATTCTTTCATTGCCTGTTGGAAATGAACTGTTTTATTATGAGCATCTTCTTTAGAAGCTCCTTTGATACAATAGTAGAATTTACATTTTGGTTCTGTTCCGCTAGGTCTTACTGCAATCCAGCTTCCATCTTCTAGATAGTATTTCAATACATCTGACTTTGTGAAGCCAGTCAATTCAGTAACTTTGTCACCTTCTTTGATCACACATTCTTTATAATCTTCGCTCTTAACAACTTTCGTTCCACCAATTTCAGCTGGAGAATCCTTTCTTAGATTTGCGAGAATTTCTTTGATTCGGTTCGCTCCTGCTTCACCAGACAATGTTAATGCAACTTGACTTTCTTCATATGTTCCATGACGATCGTACAAACTGTCTAATACATCAACAAGATCTTTTCCTTCCTGTTTATAGTAAGCACAAGCTTCTGCCAACATCAAACAAGCTTGAGGAGCATCTTTGTCACGAACAAAAGGTTTGATCAATGATCCATAACTTTCTTCATAACCAAATACATAATTCTTTTCGTGTGTTACTTCATATTTGGCAACTTTTTCTCCAATGAATTTAAATCCAGTTAATGTCTTTTCAGTCGTAACACCATAATCAGCTGCGACTTTCTCACCTAAATCGCTTGTTACAACAGTATTGAACATAACAGGGTTTTCAGGCATTTTATTCTGTTTTGTCAATTGAGAACAAATATATTCAATTTCTACTGAACCAGACTGATTACCCGTTAATACAACATATTCACCATTGTGTTTTACACCTACACCCATTCTATCAGCATCTGGATCACATACTAATATCAAATCTGCATCATTTTTCTTTGCATATTCCAAAGCCAATTCATAAGCTCCTGGTTGTTCTGGATTTGGAGTTGGTGTATTTGAAAAATCTGGATCTGGTGTGCATTGTTCTTCAACAGGAATACAAGTATAACCAGCACGTTTATAAACTTCTTGAACTGGAATATTGGCTGTACCATGTTCTGGCGAGAATACGATCTTAATATCTTTATTTACATCCGGATTTAACTGAATGCTTAAAACATTTTTATAGTATTCTTCATCAACATCTTTACCTATAACAGTAATTAATTTTTTCTGTTCTTCTGTACAATTTGCATCAATAGCCAATTCATCTTCGATTGCATTAACTTGATCGATAACCTGTGCAGCTAAAGAAGGAATCAACTGACATCCTTTATCATCATACAATTTATATCCGTTATATTCTTTTGGATTATGACTTGCGGTAATCATGATACCACCAAAGCATCCTAAATGACGAACCGCAAAACTTAATTCTGGTGTAGGTCGTAGTGATTCGAATACATAAGATCGAATATTATTTTTAGCTAAAAGATCAGCACAGTCAAAGGCAAGTTCTCTAGACATATGACGATTATCATATCCAATGGCAATACCTTTTTCACAAGCTTCTTTACCAACGGCAATAATATAATTTGCATACCCTTGTGTTGCTTTTCGAATCGTATGAATATTAATACGATTTGTACCCGGACCTAATAGTCCTCTCATTCCAGCTGTACCAAATTCAATTAATGTATAGAATGCATCGTTTTTTTCTTCTTCGTTCATATTTTCTAATACATCTTTATAACGAGCATCTAGATTTGGGTGATTCACCCATTTTTCATATCTTTCTTGAGTTAAAGACATAATAAATTCCTCCTGTTAAATTTCTAATGGAATTATAGCACAATTTGAGCAATATGTAATCGTTTTCAATCAAATATGATTAAAATCCATTGATCTTTTCAAAAATTCTCATATTGTTTTCCATATGAAAATAAAGAGGTCGACACAATTTAGTCAACCTCTTTCTTATCCTTAACTATTATAATTAAGCGATGATTTTCTGTGCGCGCAATACTTCTTCGATTGCAGCTACAGCAGCTTCTTCGTCTTCACCAGTACAGCTGATAGTAATTTCAGACTGAGTTGGGATTCCTAAAGACATAACACCCATGATTGATTTCATGTTTACTTCACGTCCTTTGAAAGCTACATTGATTTCACTTTTAAATTTACTTGCAGCATTTACAGCTACTGTTGCAGGACGTGCATGCAATCCAACTGGATCGATTACAGTTACAGTTACTTGTTTCATTATTAATTCCTCCTAATAAACCTAAAAATATTTTAGTCCATTTTTATCAATAAAACAATACTAAATAGCATTTTTTGATTACGCTTCCAAAATCAAAACATTTAATTCCTTTAACTCTCTTGCAAAGATACCATCTTTTATCACAAGACGTTTTGTAAATGTTCCATCATATACCAAGGAAGCACCACAACTAGGACTTCTTTTCTTTAGGATTGCTAATGTTATTTTTTCTTTTTTAGCAATTTCCAAAGCTTTTTTTGCTCCTAATTGATAAGGATACGTATAATCATTTCCATCTTTACCGATTACCTTATCTCCTATAATCTCACAAGGAATTCTAGGTATGGATAATCCACCCATCACTTCAGGACAGACTGGAATGATTTCATGTCCCTTTAATAATTCATTTAAAATAGGATCGTAGTTATTACCACCTGAATATTTACAGTTATGACCTAATAAACAGGCGCTGACCAATACTTTCATTTACTGATTCAACAACTCATCATATAACAGGCAATATGTTTTAGCACTGTTCTGCCAAGAAACATCGGAATTTAAAGCATTTGTGACTAACATATCCCAATCCTGCTTACGATTATAGTATACATCGATCGCATAATATAATGTGTGGATCAAATCATTTGAATCGTATTTTTCAAAGCTGAATCCGTTCCCTGTTTTATCATATTCATTATATGCATTAACTGTGTCTTTTAATCCACCTGTTTCACGTACAAGAGGTAAAGTACCATAGCGCAATGAACATAACTGAGATAATCCGCATGGTTCAAACAAACTTGGCATCAGGAACAAATCGCTTGCTGCATAGATTCGATGAGCAAGGCTTTCATTATATCCTTGATAGAAACAAATCTTTCCTTTATTGCCGTTTTCAAGCTCTCTGAACTTCTGTTCGATTTGTTTTTCGCCGCTACCTAAGATAACCAATTGAATTGGAGCTGCACATAATGCATCAAGTTGTTCCATCAAAAGATAGAAACCTTTTTGCCAAGTCAAACGACTTACACATCCAACCAACATTACATCTTTATTTTCATCTAAGCCCAATTCTTTTTGCAATGCCAATTTGTTTTTAAGTTTCTCACTTTTAATATTTACTTTATCAAAGTGATATGGAATTTCTGGGTCGGTTTTAGGGTTCCACAATTCAATATCGATTCCATTTACAATGCCCCACAAATCATACTTACGCATATTCAATACCGCTTCTAGATGTTCACCATATTGACTTGTAAGAATCTCCTGTGAGTATGTTGGAGAAACAGTAGTGATCTTATCAGAATAAAGGATACCTGATTTCATGAAGGAAATACCTCCGTCGAAACGCACGTTTCCGTTATCTAATAGATAATAAGGTAAACCTAGACATGAATCTAACATTTCAGGGCCAAAGTTTCCTTGGAACGCTAAATTATGGATCGTGTAAACAAAACGAATCGCGTTGTAACGTGAGTCATTGTTATGTGTTTCTTTGATCATACAAGGAATCATACCAGTATGCCAATCATGACAATGGATGATATTAGGCCAGTAGTTCAACTGATTCAACATTTCGATAACAGCTTTCTGGAAATACGCAAAACGTTCTCCATCATCCTGATATCCATATAATGTATCTCTTTCAAAGTAACCTTGATGCTGGATAAAGAAGAAACAAACATCATCTACCATTTTTGAGTATACACGTACAGGAACTTCCTGATAGTTAATAGATACTGTATATTCACAATCGAAATACAATTCATCCATGTATTTTTCAGCAATCTTGCGATATAAAGGCATAACTACTTTCACTTCATGACCCTTTTCTGTCAAAGCTAAAGGCAATGAACCAATAACATCGGCAAGACCACCTGTTTTAATGAAAGGAAGGCCTTCACTGGCAACCATTAAAATTGAAGCCATTAAACATTCTCCCTTCTACCGATATACAAAGGATCTTCCGCATTACCGATCAATTCTTTTTTCTTAAGAACCTTAGAATGTTTATCAATGATCACATTCTTCAATACAGCATCTTCCCCAATGACAACATCGGACATAATAACACAGTTTTCAATCTTAGCACCTTTGCCAATTACACTTCCACGACCAATGATCGAATTCTTTACAGATCCGCTGATCTGACATCCATTGGCAATAAATGAACCGCTTGCACTTCCACCTTTTAAATAAATTGCTGGTGCTGTATCACTTGTACGAGTGTAGATTGGCCAAGAGTCTTTAGAGAACTGTTTCATTTGAGATTCTTCCAGTAAAGCTAAATTACTTTCAAAATAAGAACGTAAATCATTGATACAGTAAACATTTCCACGATAGTTGATTGCACGAATATCCATATCAACACAGTGATCATTTACGATATCTTTGAACCAGTACATACTGCTGACTTTACGTGCTTCCTTAACAAGTTGAATAAATAATTCTTTTGATAAGATATAAGTTTGCAAAGAAAGAGCACGGGTCTTGTAATTACCAAGATTCTGTTCAATCTTTAATACACCTTTTTGGCGATTCATCTGTAATACATCACAGTTGATATATTTATCTTTTGCATCATCTACGTTTTGATAAAGAATAGAAATCTCTGCTCCACTTTCAATGTGCTGATTTAACAAATCTTTATAATTTGCTGTATAGATCATATTAACTGGTGCAATGATTACATAATCATTGGTGTTATCTTCAATCTGATTAATATTGTTGTAATAACTTTCTACATCTGGAGCAAACTCTGGATTACCGCGACCCTCTTCATTGTAGTATGGAATCAAATCAAGGCTACCATGTTTTGAATTGATATTGTATTGACGACCATCTCCAATATGCTCGATCATAGGGCGAGGATTTCCCTTGATGAAAACCTGGATCTCATCAATTCCTGAATTTGTCATATTTGAAATCGGAAAATCGACAAGACGATATCTTCCTAAAAAGTTAAAACCTGCGATAGGACGATATTCTTGCAACCCTTGAACATATACGTTAAGTCCGTTGTATGTAATAATTCCTAATGCGTTACACATATGCTTACTCACCTTTCTTTACTCGTTTTGAGATCAGAGCAATTTCTTTATTATCTAAAGAACCTACAACTGCACCAGCATCGATCTTAACACCTTCAGCAACGATAGCACGATACACTTTAGCTCCTTCTCCAACATGAACACCTGGCATCAATACAGCCTGCTGTACATCTGCACCTTCTTCAATTGTCACATGATTGAACAAAACAGAATCTTTTGCGTTTCCACGGATAATAGCACCCTGGTTAATGTAACAATGTTCAACTGAACCAGTAGAACTTACATAGTGAGGTAAAGCTGGAACGTCTTCTGTATAAATCTTCCAATTTGGATCATCTAGATTTAATTCATTATTCTTTTCTAACAAGTCCATGTTTGCTTCCCACAAGGAATCGATAGTACCAACATCTTTCCAATATCCTTCAAATTTATAAGACATTAAATTCTTACCTTGTTCAAGGAATGAAGGAATGATATTTTTACCAAAATCATGAGCACTGCCTTCAACTTGAGCATCTGCGATCAACTCTTTTCGTAAAGCTTTCCAGTTAAAGATATAAATACCCATACTTGCCAAGTTTGATTTTGGCTGTGCTGGTTTTTCTTCAAATTCTATGATACGTCCATTTTCATCACAGTTCATGATACCAAAACGACTAGCTTCTTTCATAGGAACTGGTAAGACTGCAATTGTACAGTCAGCATTATTGGCTTTATGACAAGATAACATATCTGCATAATCCATTTTATAAATGTGGTCTCCAGAAAGGATCAAAACGTATTCTGGATCAAAGCGATCGATAAAGTCGATATTCTGATTGATCGCATCGGCAGTACCTTGATAAACATCAAATTTAGTTCCATCTTTTTCACGTGGAGGTAAAACATAGACACCGCTTCCCCGAGTATCTAAGCCCCATCTTTGTCCAGCACCAGCATAAGCATTCAACTGAACTGACTCATACTGTGTCAAAACACCTACTATATCAATATTAGAGTTTGCACAGTTGCTCAAAGGAAAATCGATAATACGATATTTTCCACCAAAGTATACGGCCGGTTTCGCATTGTTTTTTGTAAGATCAAACAAACGAGTTCCTCGACCACCCGCTAATATCATTGCGAGCATATTATTTTGTTTCATACTCATCCTCCTATTTAGTATATTTACTATTAAAGTATATCACTTTTTTCTAAAAATAAAATGCTTTTCCGGCCTTTTTGTATGCGTTTACATAATTTTAATGAAAAATAGTTGAAAATTTTACTTCTCAACTATTTTTATAACTATTCACTTCTTAAAGCTTCTACTGGATCTTTTTTACTTGCATACTTTGATGGAATCAAACCAGCAATAATAGTCAATAATAAGCTTATTAATACTAAAATTATTCCACCCTGCCATGGCAAGATTGCAATATTAGCCACACCAGTATAATGCTCAACGATTGTGCTGATTGGGAAATTTAAGATCAATGTAATCAAAATACCCAGTACACCAGAGATCAATCCTTCAATGAAAGTTTCGGCATTGAATACTCGGGAAATATCTTTCTTAGAGGCTCCAATAGCACGAAGGATTCCAATTTCTTTTGTTCTTTCTAGTACAGAGATATACGTAATGATACCAATCATAATGCTCGAAACGATCAAAGATACGCTGACAAAACCGATTAATACATAACTTATCATATTAATGACTGTAGAAACACTTTCTAACATCATTCCTATAAAGTCATTATATGTGATCACATCCGCCATTTCACCATTTGATTTTTGTTCTTCATTGTAATCATTGATCATATCACTGATCAATTCTTTCTGTTCGAAACTGGATGCATAAATTGAGATTGCCGTTGGAGAATCCGTATCTACAACTCCAATTTTAGAAAGATTGCTTTCATATGTCGCATTGACATTTTCATTGTAACTAGCCATATATTGCATCAATTCAGATTCAGACATAGAAGCCATCATCATTCTTTGTTCGTCTGTTAAATTCGATAAGGATAATTCATCTTGTTCATCAAAAGACTGCCCAGTAAATACATTGGTGTTTGGATTATCTATTTGTTGTTTAGCTATCTCGCTTTGGGATGACTGTTCGATAATATAATCCTGCATATCATCTGTGTACATCACGCCACCCATGGTCATACGTTTTACTGATGAATCTTTTGGTTTTATTATACCTACAACTTTTACTTCCAAGGCATTGTCTACTACATTTTGAACAAATTCTTCGTCATCGCTTTGATCAATCCAAACACCATTGGATTCTCTATATAAATCAGAAGGTAAAACAAGCTTAAAGCTCATATTCAAAATCTCCTCTGGAGTATACGATACTGTATCAGAAGTTTCGATTTTTTCAATATTACCATTTAGCAACTGATTGTAATTATTAACCAATTCATCCTGGTCCATCAAACCTAATGAATATAAAGCGTAATCTGTAATCTGATTATTCTCATCTACAGCCAAAACAACTTCATTATAGTCATTAGCCCATTCGCCATTTACCAATTCATATTCTTCATCTCTTAAAACAGAACTTGTCGGTAGTTTTGTCCAGACTTCATTATTAGCCATCGTTGTGCTTGAAGACATAAACTGGTTCTGCAAGCTCATCATGTCTGAGAAACCTAGCCTTTCCAGTAAGCCATTTGGACTTACCTGAATTAGTCCTTTGTCCCCATTGTCATTATAGATAAGCGGTGTAATACTGTAATCATACTCAATTGCCTTGGTATTCTTTACAAATTCTTTCCCCTCTTTTGAATCCAAATATTCTTTAAAAGCTGTCAGGTTATTAGATTCTTCACTAGATAAAGAATTTAAAATATCATTTACATACGGTCTAGAAGTTATATTATCAGTATCATTGACGCTTTCATCACTGTGCATTTCCATCATAGCTGACATCATAGCTGACATATCCATCGAATTATCTTGTATCTCTATTGGATAAGATGCCATCGTATCATTTTCTACAGTATTAATATATGTTTGCACACCGTTTGATAAAGATAAGATCAATGCGATACCGATGATACCAATACTTCCCGCAAAGCTGGTTAAGAATGTTCTTCCTTTCTTTGTCATCAAGTTGTTTAAACTCAAAGATAAAGCAGTCTTAAATGACATAGATGGTTTTGCCAGATTCTCTTGTGATACATCAATTTTTTCCTGTTCAGATACTGGATCCGAATCACTTTGTATCTCTCCGTCCAGTAATCGAATGATGCGTGTTGAATATTGCTTAGCAAGATCTGGATTATGTGTAACCATAATGACCAATCGATCTTTTGCAATTTCTTGTAAGAGATCCATGATCTGTACACTTGTCACCGAATCCAAAGCACCCGTTGGCTCATCTGCCAGTAAGATATCCGGATTGTTCACCAAGGCGCGTGCAATCGCAACTCGCTGCATTTGTCCTCCTGACATTTGAGTTGGCTTTTTATCCAATTGATCTTTTAGACCAACTTTCTCTAAAACCTCAATCGCTCTTTGGCGACGCTCTTCTTTTCCAACACCTGTCAATGTCAAAGCAAGCTCAACATTGGATAATACGCTTTGATGCATGATCAAGTTATAACTTTGAAAAACAAAGCCTACACGATGATTACGATATGTATCCCAATCTTTATCAGAATAATCTTTTGTAGATTTTCCATTAATGATCAAGTCTCCACTTGTATAATGATCTAAACCTCCTATGATGTTTAAAAAAGTTGTTTTACCACATCCACTCTGTCCTAGAATTGATACAAATTCATTATCTCTAAATGTAACAGAAACTCCTTTTAATGCATGAACAACTTCATTGGATGTTTGATAATCTTTGACTAGATTTTTACACTCTAACAAAATATTCACCTCTAATTCAAATATGTTGTTATTATACATTTATTTAAGTCACTTAACAATATTTGTGAAGAAAAAGTTACTCTACAATGTGATAGAGTAACCATTCACTTAGTAAGTTTTTTAACAATATCTTGTAATTGATTTAATTGATCAGAAAGTTTTCGATCCGGGAACGCACGTACAATATGTTTTTTACGTAATTCATCGACCATCTCAACACGTTTTTGAATTCTTTTCCTAACAACATCCAATTCTTTATGATCATTGATCCATCTTTCAAATTCTTCATTTAGAAGATCACGATCCGATTCAAATTGTGCTCGTAATTCGTCAATATCTTCTTTCAATTTCAAGAACACTTTCTTACGACGCAATAATACAATGACTGTATTGACAATATCGATCACAAAGAAAATTGTAAACATGATTAGGAAGATAACCAAAAAACCTAAAGGAATTCTCTCAACAAAACGACTCACAATAGGATGAAGGCCATAAACAACCACTAATGCCATTAATCCAAACAACAGTGAGTTTTGAAGACAAATTCTACCATTGATGTTAAATGGATATGTACTATAATCCCACCATCTAGTTGCGAATAACTTTTCCATAACAAAGCTTGTAATATATTCGAGAATGCTTGTTAAGACCATTCCAAATATAAAAACGACAATTGGATGTTTAGAAACCATTAGCAAAGGATAAATTACAAGCAAAGCTCCAAAACCATAGATTGGACAATAAGGACCATATAAGAAACCACGGTTAATAAATTTTCTTTTTCCAATTCCACAATAAATATCTTCGCAAACCCATCCTAAAAAAGCATAAACGATGAAATAAGTGTAAGCATATAATAATTCCATATTAACCCTCTTTCATCGTTTCTGACAATTTTGCGTTTGCTAACATCAAACGAATTCGATTTTCCTGATTTACTTTAGAAGCGCTTGGATCATAATCAATTGCGACAATATTGGCTTCAGGATATTTTTCTTTGATACGACGAACCATTCCCTTGGCAACGATATGATTTGGAAGGCAGCCAAATGGCTGAGCGGAAATGACATTGGTAACTCCAGATTTTATCAAAGAAACAACTTCACTTGTTAACAGCCAGCCTTCTCCCATCTTAACTCCTTTATCAATAAAACCTTTTCCGTTTTCTATGACTTCACTAAAATCATCAGGAGCTGTAAATGTTCCATCTTTATTAATTGCATCAATAAATTGTTTCTGCATGTGCATAATAATACCCTTCGCCATCGAATATAAAGGATAGCTGATCGCATTACGATTATAATACTCATGATCAATCAAACCATTTTCAACGCAATACAAACCAAAATCCATAACACCCGATAAAACTGGTTCAAACCCTTCATTAATCAAGTAATCGACTAGATTTTGATTTCCTAGAGGAGAATATTTCATATAAATTTCTCCAACAATACCTATACGAATCTTTTTTTCATCGTTTCTTGGAATATTTTTAAAGCGTTGTATCATATATTTATAAATCTGTTTTGATTTGCGATATTGATTATTGTTAAAATATTCAACTAAATCATTCAAGATATCATCTATTACCTGATCCGTTTGACCTTTGATCTTTTCATATGGCTTTACTTGATTTTCCAGCCACATCAATGCATCTCCATATAATACAGCATAAAGCACTTCCATGATCAAAGCTGGGGTTAATTTAAAAGCGCTGTCCTTTTCAAGACCTGAGAAATTTACCGAAAGGCATGGTATATGCTGCCACCCTTCCATGGCAAGAGCTTTTCTTAACAAAGGAAGATAATTGCTGGCACGACATCCTCCAGCCGTCTGTGTGATAACCAAAGCTACATGATCAAGGTCATACTTTCCACTTTTTAAGGCATCAATAAACTGTCCAATGACCAACAAAGCTGGATAACATGTATCGTTATGAACATGGCTTAATCCTTCTTCTTTTACAGAATCTTTCATATTTTCCAACACTTCAACTTTATATCCGTTTTTCGCAAAGATAGGTGTGAACAAACGAAAATGAATCGGTAACATTGAAGGTACCAGGATTGTGCTGGTCTCTTTCATTTCCGGTGTAAACTTAGCATATGAATTATCCATGTTGACCCCCTTTATTTTGTGCAAGTGCTGACTGTAAAGAACGTAGACGAATCTTTACTGCACCCTGGTTATCGATTTCATCAATTTTGATTTGTGTATAGAATTTATGACCTTCTTTCAAAATTGTCTTCACTTCATCGGTCGTGATCGCATCAATTCCACATCCAAAACTTACAAGCTGGATCAAGTTCATATCTGGATTTTCACATACATAATGTGCAGCTTGATATAATCTAGCGTGATATGTCCACTGATTCAAAACATTAACCTTATGTGCTGGCTGTCTAGGAACACTTTCTTCGCTGACCACTACAAAACCTAGTGTTGTCAAAAGTTGATTGATCTGATGATTTACCAATGGGTCTAAGTGATATGGACGACCACATAATACAGCTATCTGTAAATTATGCTCACGCGCAAATTTAACGGCATCAATATGTTTTTGAACCAATTCTTCATGAAAATCGCGATATTTGTTCATAGCCGTTCTAAAGGCAATTTTGACATCATTTTTATTGAAATGAATATCGACAGTTTCAAAAGCTTTGATCATCTTTTCAACAAAGTTCTTCTCGTTGTCAAAACTGATAAACGGGTATAAGAATTTTGTATTATTTAAATCCATATTAGCTGCAATTACTTCTGGATAATAAGCAACTAAAGGACAGTTATAATGGTTATCTGATTGATTTTCATCCAAGTTATAAGTCATACAAGGATAAAAGATCAAAGGAAGTTCTTGATCTACAAGTTGTTTAATGTGACCATGTACAAGTTTTGCGGGAAAACAAGCCGTATCACTTGGAATTGTATGCTGTCCATCATGATACATATCCAATGTACTTGGTGTGCTCCATACAACTTCATACCCTAAGACATCAAAGAAATTTGTCCAAAATGGTAATAAATCATAATTATTCAATACTAAAGGCATACCAATCTTCTTATCATGAGAAATATTTTTTTGAACCTTTTGCATCATAGATGCCTTTTCTTTGAAAAGATCGGGAATTTCCAATTTTTCTTTTTGATCATGAATGATCATCTTTTCGCACTTATTTCCTGCAACTAGACGACTACCATCTGAAAAAGTATTAATTGTTAAAGCACAATGATTTGTACAACCTTGACAAGTTGTAGAAACCGACTTATGAGTGAAATTTTTTAATTGTTCATAATTTAAGATTGAACTTCGTGTACGATGAAGTTTTTGAGCGTATAATGCAGCACCAAAAGCTCCCATTAAATGTGCAATGCTGGGACGTATTACTTCTAGGCCAAGCTCTTGTTCAAAAGATCTTAGAACTGCATCGTTTTGGAAAGTTCCGCCTTGAACAACGATATGTTCTCCGATATCTTTTTTATTCTTCGCACGAATTACTTTATATAAAGCATTTTTGACAACTGATTTACACAATCCGGCTGAAATATCTTCGATCGTCGCACCATTCTTTTGAGCTTGTTTTACACCTGAATTCATAAATACAGTACATCTAGTTCCCAGTTCAACAGGATTTTTTGATTTTAGTCCCAATTGGGCAAAGGTTTCAACATCATACCCTAAAGATTTAGCAAATGTTTCGATGAATGAGCCACAACCGCTGCTGCATGCTTCATTCAATACGATATCATCAATTCTTCCATCTCGAATCTTAAAACATTTGATATCCTGACCACCTATATCAAGAATATAATCCACCTCCGGATTAAATAGGCAGGCAGCCGTATAATGCGCAATTGTCTCAACGATCCCACCATCTAAATGGAAGGCGTGACGCATTAATTCTTCCCCGTACCCGGTTGCATACGATCCATAGATACGAATATTTGGATTTGTTTCATATATCTTCATCAAATCTGCTCTAACGACCGCTAAAGGATCTCCTTTATTAGATGTATAAGATTCATACAATATTTCATGATCTTCATTTAATAAAACGAGTTTTGTCGTCGTTGATCCAGAATCGACACCAAGATAAGCCTTACCAGTATATAAACTTAAATCTGCATATTTAGCATCACTTTGATGATGACGAGCTTTGAAGGTCTCATAATCCGCTTTATCTTCAAACAAAGGCCTTGTACTTTCCGTGCTGGATGGTGCGTTCAAAAGATCTTCAAGTATAGAAACAAGTTCATCTCTTGTAAACATCTTGTCCGCACATAAAGCAGCTCCTAAGGCGACAAAATTGATTGCGGTATCTGGACAAGTAATTTGATCGTCTGCAAGTTTCAAAGTTTCCTGGAAACGATCTCTTAGACCAGACAAGAAATACAAAGGGCCTCCCAAAAACAAAACATTTCCCTCAATATTTCTTCCTTGCGCTAAAGATGTGATCGTCTGATCTACGACTGCTTGAAAAATACTAGCACTCAAATTCGATTTGCTGACGCCTTGATTGATCAAAGGTTGTACATCCGTTTTCGCAAAAACTCCACATCTAGATGCGATTGGATAAATCTTATCATGTTTCAAACTAACTTCATTCATCGTTTCAAGATCAACGTCCAATAAACTAGCCATTTGATCGATAAATGCACCAGTACCACCTGCACATGTTGAGTTCATTCGCTGTTCAATAGAACCTTTAAAGAATAATATCTTTGCATCTTCTCCACCTAGTTCTATAGCACAATCTGTATCTGGATAATATTTACGAATGGCTGTCGCACTGGCAAATACTTCTTGAACAAAAGGAAGCTTTCCATCATCACATAAACCTAAGGCTCCTGAACCACTTATCGCAAACTGAAATGGTTCCTTCGTATATCTTTCGAGTTCCTTAATTTTCTCTAAAGCTTTTTGACGCACCTGCGCCTTATGTCTTTCGTAGCTTTTATAACAAATTTGTTGATTTTCATCGAGTACAACAGCTTTTATCGTTGTACTGCCTATATCAAAACCAATCTTATAAGTCATACATACACCCCACTAAATATGTTATTATACTCATTTTTTTAAAAAAATCACTTATTTTGATTAGATTTGTTAAGATACTTAAATATCTACATTAACATAATAAAAAAACTTGCAGAAATCTGCAAGTTATTTAATATGAAACAGTCTTTTTAACCCTCTTTTGATGACATCAAAAAAGCTTAAGGAGCGAAACATTCTGTCTTCTGGAACGTATTTTTTTACTTCTTTTAACGTCTTGATATTATCTCGCGTAGAGAATGTAAAATGCATGCCCTCTTTGGTGAATATCACAAACCGTGAAATTTTCTTTTTAAAAAGAACACTTGCTTCAACACGATCGATTTCTGTCCAAGGAATCTGAATAAAATCCTGAACATTCTTTTCATTATAGAATTCAAAAGCTTTATCACCAATCATGATATTTCCATAGGTTGTTAATCCAAGCATAGAAGTTGCATGGATCGTAAAATCAACTTTCGTATTTTGCGACTGAGCCATGGTTTCCTCCTTTTAAAAAAAGGCCGGGATACCCGGCCTAAAAGACTTTAGTCCAAAGATTATTACATGATACCTGCTAAGTGAGCCAAGATACCAACGATGAACAATGCGATGATGATAACGATTGGAGAAACTTTTTTCTTTAACAACCAGCAACATAGCAATGTTAATAATAGAGCAGCAAGACCAGGAATCAACTGATCTAAGTTAGCCTGTAATGTAGTTTCTTTGATTTGGTTAAGACCTGCACCGCCCAAAGAATTATATTGTTCTAAGGCAGATTTGATGCCTTCTGCATCCCCAGTGATTTTTGACCAGTCAATGTAAGCACCTGTAGATTGTTCAACACTAGATACAACTGGCGTAAATGAAATACTTACCCAACGCTGAACTAAGCCACCGATGATGAACATACCAAGAATACTTGCGCCAGAAGTGATTTTTCCTAGCAATCCACCAGACAAGTCTTTAGTAATTTCTGTACCAACTTTATACCCAAATTCCTGAGTATACCAAATAAATGCAAAACGAATAACGTTCCATGCTACGAAGAATAAGATAGGTCCTATGATACTTCCTGACAATGCAAGAGAAGCACCCATTGCACCTAAGATAGGTCTCAATGTGAACCAGAATGCAGGGTCACCAACACCAGCCAATGGACCCATCATACCAACTTTTACACCCTGGATAGCTTCATCATCGATTGATGCACCATTTGCCTTATCTTCTTCTAAAGCTAATGTAACACCAACAACTGGAGCTGATACATAAGGATGTGTGTTGTAGAATGCCATATGACGTTTCAATGCAGCAATCTGATCTTCTTTGTTAGGATATAGACGTTTGATTGCTGGAATCATTGAATAGCACCAACCACCATTCTGCATACGTTCATAGTTCCAAGAACCTTGAAGGAACTGATGACGGAACGCTACAGAAAAACGGTCTTTTTTAGTTAATTGAATTCTTTCAGCCATTTTATTTTACCTCCTTCAAGTTTCCTAGTAATCATTTAAGATATCTCCTAATGGATCACCAGAACCAGTGTTTCCTTTAGAGCCACCACTTTCTTTAAGTCCTAAGTAAACAAGTGCGATAACAACACCGATTACACCAAGACCGATCAATGTGATTTCGCTGATACATGCAACAACGAAACCTAAAGCAAAGAATGGCCAAGTTTCTTTTGTAGCCATCATGTTGATAACCATTGCGTAACCAACAGCAGCTACCATTCCACCACCAATACTCATACCATCAGCTAACCAAGCAGGCATTGCTTCCAATGCAGCCTGAACAGCTTCAGCAGGAATATAGCATAGTGCAACAGCAGGAATAGCAATACGAACACCTTGCATCAAGATTGCGATAATCTGCCAAGTTTCGATTCCACGGAAGTTACCTTTTTCTGCAGCAGCATCCATGAAATGAACGATTGGAATTGCCAATGTACGACAAACCATTGTTAAGAATAAACCAGCTACTGACAATGGAATAGCAACAGCAATCGCTGAATCAATAACAGTCTGAGCATCTGTTGCTCCACCTAAACCTTTAACCATGATGATTGCAGAAGCTACAGAAGCTAATGCAGCATCTGGTGCAACAGCCGCACCAATGTTTGCCCATCCAAGAGCAATCATCTGAAGTGAACCACCAAGAATGATACCTTCTTCTAAGTATCCACTTACTAAACCGATCAATGTACATGCCACGATTGGCTGATGGAACTGGAATTCATCCAATATACCTTCCATACCAGCAAGAAGGGCAACGACAGCGATCAGCAAAATTGTAATAAAAGACATATATTTTCCTCCTAATTATGCTAGTTCGCTTTTTGCTTTATTTAACAGATCTTCAATCTTTTCTGGAGAATCAGATGGAACTTTACGTACATCAAATTTAACTCCTAAAGACTGGATCTTTTCAATTGTATGAACATCATCCATGTCCATCGCAACAGTTTTAGAGCATACAACTTTACCTGCTGAATGAGCCATAGAACCTAAATTCAATTCTTTGATATCAACTCCACCCTCGATTGCACGTAATGCATCTTGAGGAGTTTCGAATAGAAGCATTGCTTTAGTTGCTCCAAAACGTACGTCTTTAGCAACCTTGATCATCTTATCAACAGGAACAACGTTGGCTTTTACTCCTGGAGGAGCCGCCTGTTCAATCATGCTCTTTCTTAATTCATCTTTACTTACTGCATCAGATACAACGATAATACGTGTTGGAGAAACTGCCTTTGTCCATGCAGTCGCAACCTGTCCATGCAATAAACGAGTATCAATACGAGCTAATACATATTTGATCTTTCCATCACCTAATACTGTACCTTCAGGAATAGCCCCGCGTGGTTCAACCTGAGCTTGTACTGGTTCTGGTTTTTCTGGTTCAAGTTCTTCTGGACGAACTTTTACACCTTCTCTAGCTGTCTCTAAGATATGAGCAGCGATTTCATGCGCTTTTTCCATAGACATTCTTGAAGCATATGTTTCAATCAACATAGGTAAATTCAAACCTGTAACGATTGCCCATTTGTCTTCATGTCCAGCGATCAAGCCATTTGCCTGATTAAATGGTGTCCCACCCCAAAGGTCAACTAGGAACAACACTTCATCCTGGCTTTCGAAAGAAGCAATTGCAGCTTCCATTTTTGCCTTAATGTCTTCTGGTCCTTCGCTTGGCATTAAAGTACAGGCTACACAATCTTGTTGTTTACCAAAGATCATTTCACCTGACTGTAAGATACCATTGGCAAATTCACCATGACTGGCAATGATAATTCCTACCATCTTTTTTCGTCCTTTCTTTTTCGCTTATAGCGTAGAAGAATCAAGAAAAAAAGCCAACAAAAACTACATAAATATTATTATATGAGATTATTGTAAACGCTTAAATTCCTGATAACTAATTGAAGTATAGCATTATTAGTTGATTCAATCAACAAATTTACACATTTTTTCACATATTTAATCTATTATTTATGTTAATTTAACATAATTTGTTAAATAAAAACATTCTCTAAAATAAGTATTAATAATATCTAGACATCTTCTTTTTTTATCGCGATGGATATATTGAAACAGTGCAATTTGATAAATAACCTATAATCCCAATAATCAAACAAGGTAATAAAAAATCAAGCCCGAATACTTCTAAGATCAATACCATTCCAGTTAAATATACATTAGTTGCGCTCATAAACACAATTCCATACCCTAATGCAGAACAAAAGAAAACTGGAAAGCCTAATATATGTCCAAGCATATATCCACTTAAAGCTCCAATTGAAAATAAAGGAGTTACTTCTCCACCATAAAAACCTGCAGCAGCACTTAAAAGTGTTAATATAAATTTAAATAAAATGTCACTTTTAAGAACATTTCCGTTTATAAATACTTCCTCTATTAAATTTTCACCTGATCCTGAATATCGACCTTGTGTAAAGATCATAAACATCATTATCATTAGACTCAATATAATAATAATACGATACTTGTTATTGGGTAACTTTTCATTTATAAATTTTTTTAAACTGTTTAAACTAAATGCAAACGCTTTGCCAATTAAAGTCAGACACAGAATTAAAATTAGCAGCTTTATAATATTCTTTATTTCTACAGCAAAACTATATTGAAAGACATAGGAAACTCGATGAAAACCAAATAGTGCTGCACAAAGGGTTGCCGTAGACGAAGATATCAAACAAGGTATGATTGCTTTATATTGGAATTTTTTTGTATTAAAGACTTCGCAGGCAAAAACTGTAGAAGTGATTGGACAACAAAAGAGACCTGAAAAAGCGGCAGCCACTCCCATCGGTATGACATATTCAATAACATTCATCCGATTACAAAAATGTTTTGAAATCGCAGCCCCCATTTGCATAGATACTCCAGCTCTACCAGTACTAACACCACAAAAATGAGATATTAAACAAGATACAAGCACGAAACAAGCATTCTTCAATGATAAAGAACTGTTTTCATTCTTCTCGGCTTTGAAAACAACATCCATTCCGTTCTTCTCTTTTAATTGTGATTGAGCCAATAAAATCAAGATACCTGCAAATGGAATCAATAAAAAGATATAGGGCATAAATTGAGCTCTGTACCAGTTTGCCTGATTTACCAAAATTTTAAAGAAAGACTCGATAGTTCCAACTATCGCTCCAACACCGACAGCCGCTAAAATCAATATAATATATTTCTTCATCCTAATTTCCCTTGTTATATATTATATATCATAAAAAAATCTTTACAGCAAAGCTGTAAAGATCATTGATTATTCAATTGTAATAGTAGTCTTCCACAAACCATGTAAGTTACAGTATTCATAAACAGTAACTTCACCAGTGCGACCCTTTAGATCAAATTCAGTATGTGGTTTATTATTTGGCGTTAATCCAGATCTTTCGATACTTCCATCGGCAAATTCTGCCCAAATTGATGTGATCCAATGCTCTGGTGTCATCGGATGATCTACACTACCAACATTAATAATTAGCTTATCTCCTTCAACGCTTACTACTGGAACATGTTTTTCAGTAGCTGCATCTGTGTCTCCTGCTTTTAATAAACGAGCTGGTTTTCCACAGCAAACAATTTCTCTTTGTGCATCAACTGGATCAATCACTTCATATACAGTCTTGCATACATCACACTTATAAATATTCATAATAGAACCTCCTCTTTATATTGACATTATATCAATGTTCGAGATAATTAGTCTATGAATATGCTCAACAAAATAAAAACAATTCGCTGCAACAACAATTTAGTATATGTGGTCTTAAAACAGGATATGGAAATACAGCAATTTTATGAGGTATTCTACATTTCTAAAAATCGCCAAAAACTATTTAACATCAATGCCGATACTATACTGTACGCCAATAAAACATATACGATCACGACAAGACGAAAAAACGAACACATCCAGACAAGTCCTCATGGCATAGAAATTGTATATGAAGACGATATATGCCTTATTGTCAACAAGCCAACAAATTTATTAATTCACGATGATGGTACAAGTCCTGATACACTTTGTTCACGAGTAAATTTTTATACTCTTTGTAATAATTACAAGTTTTTCGCTTACCCTATTCATCGAATTGATAAAGAGACAAGTGGTCTTGTTTTCTTTGTCAAACATCCTTTCTTTCACAGTTTTTTTGATCATCAAATCCAGGAACATATCATAAAAAAACAATATTTAGGTGTTGTACAAGGAACTTTTCCATATCGACATAAACATATAGAAAAGCCAATCTCAAGAGATCGGCACGATGCAAAAAAGATGATTGTCTCCAACAAAGGAAAAACAGCCATCACAGATATATATAAAGTAACAACGAAAGATCACTATTCACTATTAAGCATTGGTATTAAGACAGGACGAAAACATCAGATACGCACACATCTAAAATACATAGGGTACCCTATCGTTAATGATCCATTATACGGACATATCTTAGATAATCGAAAGCTCTTATTAGAAAGCTATGCAATCGATTTTTATCACCCTTTAGAGAATAGATTTATTCACATACAAGCCCCAATAGATCCGCGTTTTAAACCATTCTCACATATTGATCTAACAAGCACCATAAAGATGCCATTGCATAAGACACATCAAAAATAGATTTTAATGGTTCATAGGTAATTGGAAGTCTATATCCATTTCCTTTTAACAGCCCATAGAAGTAGACAACAATATCTTCTTTATGGGCATTTTTTAATATTTTTATCGCATCCATAAAACTTATTGGCCGCTGTATAGGCTGTATCGTGCGAAGTCTCTGTAATACTTCTTTTATAAAGTCTTTCCAATCATAAAGATTGACTGCATCCGTTCCTGAACACAAAGCTAAAGCTTCCAACAACATTCCAAATTGGTACATTTCAAAGTATGAATTTATTAATTTTTTTGGTCTATATCCTAATACAGAACTAATAGCTTTATAGAAAAACTCATCTTCGAAGAGAATACCATGATTTTTGAATACCATTTTTGCGTATTGTTCAAAGCGATAAATATCCGGCCAGGAACCACGATTAAATGTATAAACATATCCGCTAAATTCATTGAGGTATTTCATTGTTTCTAAATAACCTAATCGAAGTGAACGAATCCCCTGTTCCGTTCTAAAATCTAAAAAATTAGTTAACGGTAGTATGGGTTCAATATAAAGTGAAATTTCATTTTGATTTATCGTATTATTTCGTCCCGGTCCATGCACATCTATGACAATGATCTTATCTGCATTCATTTCTTTAATCAAAGAAATCGGCACATTATCAGCATAGCCACCATCAATATATTTTTGTCCATCTATATCCATCATTGGAAATGCTGGAAAACAAGATGCACTCGCCATAATGATAGAGACTGCCTGTTCACGTGATATGTCTTCTTTATAAAAAGGTTGTGCTTGCATTTTTGATACATTATACGTCATACACGCATATTCGATATTGGAATGGATAAATCGGTCATAATCAAACATCTTTTCAAAAGAATGGACCAATGGTGAAATATCATTTGATTTTTCTTTAATAAAATGTTCGAGAAATGTTTTGATCTGTTCTTTGTTTTCTAAAACATCATTAAAATTATCAGGAAACTCAAAAAGATCTTTCACAATTTGTCCGGGAGATATGGCATACACAAAATCTACAACTTCATCTATTGTTTGCTGAGTATAAATAGCACCAATAATAGCCCCTATACTGGTTCCTGCTACACAATCAAACTTTATATTGCATTCTTCAAATGCCTGTAAAGAACCAACCTCATAACAACCCTTTGCTCCTCCACCACCTAATACTAAACCATTTTTCATAACGCTAGTATACCATAAAACATATACCATATAGTAAAACCTTTTAATATAGATATATAAGCGCCAAAGCATAAACAAGTAATAAATGGAATTAATTTTTTATTTGAGCAAACATAAAATAACAAGCCTATAAAAATCGCAATGAATACACATATAAACATTCTTTCAAAACCAAGAATCAAGCCAAGCACAAATAGGATCCCTATATCAGCACTTCCTATCCAATCCTGCTTACAAAAATACATTAAAGAGGCAATAAAGCTAAATAATATGCCAGATAAATGTATTGAATCGAAAAAACATACAGTCAGGATCAAACTGAATACACCCCATATCTTAGAAATATAGTAAGTTTTATAGTCTTGCAATCCTAAACAACACAGATATAGTTGAAACAATATAAGTCGATAAAAGTCCTTATTGGATCCATAATATAATGTTACCATACTTAAAAATATAAATAGAATTGTTCCAAATCCCATATATCGTTTCTCAAGAAAGTAAACTAAGTATATCCAAAGAAGAACGATACATAAAATAATAAAAAAGATCTTCATACTATATAGTATGAAGATCAAAAGTGACAAATACATGACAAATTATGCATTTACGAAATCAGGATCATTTTCTTCTTTTTTATAAACAAGTTTTAATAATATTGGTGTTACAACTGTCGTAAATACAACACATAATAAAACTGGCGTCACAAATAATTCAGGTAATAATCCTAAGGCCATACCTTTATCGGCGACAATCAAGGCTACTTCACCACGAGAAACCATTCCACAGCCAATTCGAATACATTGTTTTGGTGAATACTTACATATTAGAGCACCTAAGCCACAACCTATGATCTTTGATACTACTGCAACAATACATAAAACCACAACTAGAATCAATAAACTGGAAGTTAAATGAACTGGTGAAAGTTTTAATCCGATGTTCGCAAAGAAAATTGGTGTGATCAACATATATGATAAAGTTCCAATACGTTTCTCTACATAAGCACATTGGCTTGTTCCAGAAATAATCAATCCGGCAACAAAACTACCTGTGATATCAGCAACACCAAAGAATGCTTCAGAAGCATAAGCCATTAACAAAGCAAATGAGAATGAAACGATTGAATAACGTTGCAGACCACCACGTGAATCGTGATTAAACCACCATGCAAAAGCTTTATGAAGAATAACTCCAGCAACAACCGAGAACACAAAGAATGCAAGTATCTTTAATAATACCATTGTAATATCTACTGAACTATCAGCCATCCCTGTTACCAAAGTTAAGGCAACAATACCTAATACATCATCAATAACAGCTGCTGCAAGAATTGTATTTCCACTATCTGTACTCATACAGCCCATTTCTTTTAACGTTTCTACAGTAATACCTACACTTGTAGCCGTTAAAATGACACCTAAGAACAAATTATGCAACCATGCCTCTGGTCCAACATTATAGAATGATGCTACAACATATCCCATTCCTAATGGAACCAATACTCCTAATACCGCAATAATAAAAGCTTTTAATCCAGCTTTTTTTAGATCGCTCACGCTTGTCTCCAAACCTGCGGCAAACATCAATACGATAACACCTATTTCTGATAGAGAATTGATCAAATCGCTTGGCCCAACGATATTTAAAAAAGCAGGACCTAGAACAATTCCGGCAATCAATGCCCCCACCACACTAGGCATTCGAAGTTTTTTAGAAAATAATCCAAAAAGTTTAGTTGATAATAGAATCAAAGCTATATCCAATAAATAGCGATAACTTTCCATGATGGCTCCTCCTAATTTAATCTTTTATTACAAATTCATGGATTGGTAATGAAAGATCTAGCTGATCAAAGCGCAACTTATACGCAATCAGCTGAATATTCATATTTTTTCCTTTATAACCGTATTTCTTATCCCCGACCAGAGGGTGTGAAATACTCGACATCAACGCTCTAATTTGATGAAACCTTCCTGTGTGAAGCTCAATTTCTACCCAGGTATTCATTTTATCCTGCATCAAGACGTTTCCTTCCATATAAGCAATCTTATATCCATCTTTAGGATAATCGGAAACAAGAGCTTTAGTCTTATTTTTATACATATATTTTTTTATGACAAAATTTTTATCTTCTAGATGTCCAGATACATATGCTTTATAGTACTTGTGTATTCTTCTTTGTGCTATTGCTTCATTTATAATCCTTGATGCATTGGCATTTTTAGCTGCTATGACAAGTCCTCGTGTATTACGATCTAATCGATTGCAAATGCCTGGTGCAAAGCTGTGTGCATTATTTGGATCGTATTCATTCTTCTCATATAGATAACCCTGAATTCTAGATACAAGTGTATCTTGTGTTTGAGAAGTATCGCTTTGCGATAGCAATCCCACTGGCTTATTAACAATCAATATATTCTCATCTTCATAAATAACATCAAGTTGATTTGAAATGAAATTAGATTCCCTTTGTTTCTCATTCAAAAACTGAGGAGGCAAAAACAAAAGCACAATATCTCCTTTATTCAAGATCTGATCATATGTACAACGTTTTCGATTTACTTTTATCTTTTTGTTACGTATTGCTTTATACATCAAAGATCGTGAAAGATCAGGAAACATTTTCAATAAAAACTTATCCAGTCTTTGATTTGCATCATCTTGTAAGATTTCAATTTGTTTCATAAATGATTTCTAAACTTTCTAATAAACTGTCTGCGATAATGGCATCAACTCTTTCTAATTTTTGTCTTGACTGATGGCCTGTTGTAACCAGGATACAATTTGCTTTAAGTGTATTAGCAACTTCATAGTCATGAATGCTGTCGCCAACAAACCAAATCTCATCTTCTAAAGAACAACTCTCAACATATTTTCTTGCCAGCTCTTTCTTGCTGGAAGCATAGATGTTTTCGATTCCATGAACAGAATCTACATAATCTAAAATGTCGAATTTTTCTATTTGTTTTAAAAGATAATCTTTTCTACTGGCAGAAAGGATACATTGGGGAAAACCAAAAAAATGAGCTTTTCTCAGTGTTTCATAAACATCTTCAAAAAGCTGACAATCATAACTTTTTTCCTGGTAATCTTTCATGTATTCACCAGCCAAAACTTCATACGGAGTCTTATCAAAATTAAATCCAGCTTTTTGATAATAATTTTGAATTGGAAATTCAAATATATCACGATAAGCAGCTAAATCTATTAAAGGATCCAGATTTTTTGAAACCAATAGACGATTGATGCATTCAAAACAAAGATTTACATCATTTAATAAGGTCCCATTCCAATCCCATACAATCCTTTTCATTGATAAAAATCCTCCTTGAATGATTATAACACTTTAAAAAAGAAAAAAAAGTTTAAGTTGCACATGAAAACGATATCATTTATAGTGTTCCCATTTTATACCTGGCTCTTTCATTGTGAAAAAAATAACTTTAATTGTTTCCATAACGAGAAATGTTCGTTATAATGTTATGGAGAGAGTAAGGAGGAAATATGCGAGGAATTTATAACTCAGTAACCGACATAAGACGTAAAGTATTTGCTGCCATTGCCAAAATGGCATATGATGACAATACCGATTACGCAAAACGAATTGAAGAGATCCCATATGAGATCTTGCCGGGTACAAAAGCAAAATATCGTAATAGTATTTTCCTGGAACGAGCTATCATTGGAGAAAGATTACGTTTAGGAATGGGACTTCCTGTACGTGAAATGTCAGAATACGGGGCTTTATCAGATGGTATCGAAGAAAGTACTATTGCTAAAAAATACTATGATGATCCTCTGATCAACATTGTAAAATTTGCCTGCAATGCCTGCCCTGAAAAAAAAGTATTTGTAACAAATGCCTGTCAAGGATGTCTTTCTCATCAATGTACGGAAGTATGTCCTAAAGATGCAATCCATATCGTAGATGGAAAAAGCTTCATTGATCAGGAAAAATGTATTAAATGTGGTCGTTGTATGGATGCTTGTCCTTATAAAGCTATCACAAAAATTGAAAGACCATGTGCTGCAAGTTGTGGTATGGATGCCATCAGCAGCGATGAAGATGGAAAAGCTGTTATTGATTACGATAAATGTGTAAGCTGCGGTCAGTGTTTAGTAAACTGTCCATTTGGTGCAATCATTGATAAAGGTCAGATTTTCCAGACAATTTATGCCATGAAAGAAGGATATAAAGTCATTGCGGCTATTGCTCCAGCTTTTGTAGGTCAATTCGGTCCCACTGTAACACCAGATAAAGTTAAAAACGCATTGAAAGAACTTGGATTTGCCGATGTTGTTGAAGTTGCTATTGGAGCTGACTTGTGTACGATTGAAGAGGCCGAAGACTTCTTGGATAAAGTTCCTGAAAAACAACCATTTATGGCAACAAGTTGTTGTCCTGCCTGGTCTGTAATGGCTAAAAAACAATTCCCTCAGTTTGCATCTTATATTTCAATGGCTTTAACACCAATGGTATTAACTGGCCGCATGATCAAAAAAGATAATCCAGATGCAAAAGTTGTCTTCATTGGTCCTTGTGCTGCTAAGAAATTGGAAGCAAGTCGTAAATCCATACGAAGCGATATCGACTTCGTATTAACGTTTGAAGAAGTTATGGGTATGTTTGAAGCCAAAGGTATCGATTTAAGTGCTGTTGAAGGTGGAGAACCTCTTGAAGAAGGTACAAATTCTGGACGTGGATTTGCCGTGAGCGGTGGTGTTGCTAAAGCTGTTAAAGATTTGATCAACAAAAAACATCCGGAAGTTGATGTTAAGATACAGAATGCTGAAGGCTTAAAGAATTGCCGTACAATGCTAATGATGGCTAAAGCCGGAAGATTGGATGGATATCTATTAGAAGGTATGGCTTGCCCTGGCGGATGCGTTGCTGGAGCCGGTACATTACAACCAATCACAAAATCAAGTGTTTTAGTTAAAAAATATGCTAACGAAAACGAAAAACAAACTTCAGATGAATCAGCATATTCTGATCGTCTGCACGAACTATCAAATAGCTAAAAAAGAGATGGATTATTCCATCTTTTTTTTTTATACTATAAAAGAATGTGAGGTAATTATGAAACGATATCAATTTTATAAAGTTGCCAGTGCAACACCTGAAGTATTTATTGGTGATCCTGCTGCAAATAAACTTGAAATTCTTAAAATTATGTCAGAACTTGATCCTGACACACAACTTGTTGTATTTCCTGAACTTGCATTAAGTGGATACACATGCCAGGATTTATTTTTAGAGGATGTCCTATTAAGAAATGTACGTATTGAATTAGAAGATCTAGTATCTAAGATGCCACAAAATCTTTTGGCCATAGTTGGGCTTCCATTAGTCATCGAAAATCGTCTCTATAACTGTGCAGCTTTTATTCGTAAAAATGAGGTTCTTGCGATACAGGCAAAAACTTATATCCCCTCTTATAATGAATTCTATGAAACAAGATGGTTTTCAAGTGGTAGAGAACTTCCTAAAAATGCAACTGTAACACTTTTAGATAAAGCGGTTATGGTCTCTAATGATATTCTGGTAGAAGATCTTACGACCGGAGCTAAAATTGCTGTTGAAATCTGTGAAGATCTTTGGGTACCAATTCCAGTTAGCACAAAACTTGCTTTAGCAGGGGCTAATATCCTGTGCAATTGCTCCGCTTCTAATGAAATCATCTCAAAAGAATCCTATCGAAGAAATCTAGTCATTCACCAAAGTGCTTCTACATACTCAGCTTATATCTATTCAAGTGCTGGAACCAGTGAAAGTACAAGTGATCTTGTTTTCTCTAATCATAATTTAATCGCTGAAAATGGTTATCTGCTTAAAGAGACAACGATCAAGGACAGAAAAAAATTTATTAGCAGTGAAATTGACCTTCAACATTTAATAAGTGATCGAATTCATTTCAAAACAAGCTTTGAAGATTCTTATTCATGCACATGTATTCAAATAAGATCCAATCCAATTGATTTGATCCAGTTAACAAGACCAGTCAATGCTTATCCATTTGTTCCACAAGATAAACAAAAACGAATTGAAAGATGTCATGAAATCTTAAACATTCAGGCTCATGGTCTAGCAACTCGTTTAAAAAAGATACATTGTCAAGATGTCGTCATTGGAATCAGTGGCGGGTTGGACTCAACATTAGCTTTATTAGTTTGCGCTAAAGCATTTGAAATTAACAAATTTGACACAAAAGGAATTCATGCTATCACAATGCCTGGATTCGGTACAACGCATAGAACTAAGAACAATGCACAAATTTTAATGGACATTCTACAGGTCGATTCAAAAGAGATATCAATCGTACCAAGTGTTAACCAGCATTTTATCGATATTAGCCAAGACCCAAATAAACACGATATTACTTATGAAAATTCACAAGCTCGTGAGAGAACACAGATCTTAATGGACCTCGCCAATAAGACAAATGGTCTTGTGGTTGGAACTGGTGATTTAAGTGAATTAGCTCTAGGTTGGTGTACATATAACGGAGATCACATGAGCATGTATGCAGTCAATGCCAGTGTTCCTAAAACTTTAGTACGTTATATTTGTGAAAGTGTAGCTTTAGATGCAAAACAATCAAACAATCTTAAATTATATAATGTATTAATGGACATTTGTGATACACCTGTATCTCCTGAACTATTACCACCTGATTCTCATGGTAAGATCCAACAGAAAACTGAAGAAGTTTTAGGATCGTATGATTTACACGATTTCTTCTTATATCATATGCTTCGTCATCATGAAGAACCTAAAAAAATCTTCGATTTAGCTAAATTAGCATTCCAGTCTGTTGATTCAAATGTTATATTAAAAGCTATCCAAACTTTCTATTCACGCTTCTTTACTCAGCAGTTTAAAAGAAACTGTATGCCAGATGGTGTAAAAGTAGGTTCGATTTGTTTTTCTCCTCGAGGTGATTGGCGAATGCCTAGCGATGCATCTAGAAATCTTTGGCTTAAACAAGTTAACGAATTAAATGAGCAGGACTAAGATCCTGCTCATTATTATTTTACGATTTTAATAGCTTGAATTGCACAACATTTAGGACCTCCCTGAGTAATAAATACAGGTGATAGATCAAATATTTCAATAGTTGCATTTGGATATTTTTCAACTAATGCTTTTTTCACTTTAGAAGCTGTTTCTTCATTAAATGCATGAGATATAGATATATGATATGAATCATCTACATTGCGATTATCGAATTCTTCAAAAATTGAAAGAACCACTTTTTTTAATGTTCGATTTACCGAATGCTTTTCTAAACAGCGTCCATCATCTGATTTTTTCATACAGACAACAAGTTTTAACAAGCCGCCCAAACCAGCTGCTGTCTTTGAAACTCTTCCTCCTCTTTGAAGAAAATCAAAATCAAAAGGTATCAAAAAGGATACATCAGTTTTTGCAGATTCCTCTAACATATATAAAATTTCTTCTTTTGTTTTTCCATCTTTGGCCATTTTTAACGCTTCATTAACCAAAACTCTATGTGGTCCACATAAAGTTTTTGAATTAAATACAGAAATATTATCTGGATAATTACAGCTTTCTTTAGCCATTAAAGCTGAATCGTATGTTCCACTTAAACCAGCCGCCATGGTGATATCAATAACGTCTTGATCTTTACCATATTGATTATATAAATCCATTTTTTCTCCAATTGGAGGTTGTGATGATGTAGGAATTGCTCCATTTTCAATCTTACATAATAAAGTGTCAGAATCTATTGTTTCAAATTCGCGATAATTATCTTTTCCTATTATTACAACTAAAGGTGTAATTTCTAGACCTATATTCATCGCTTGGGATT
Organism: Faecalitalea cylindroides ATCC 27803; assembly: GCF_000469305.1. Lineage (GTDB taxonomy): Bacteria > Bacillota_I > Bacilli_A > Erysipelotrichales > Erysipelotrichaceae > Faecalitalea > Faecalitalea cylindroides. The sequence continues at coordinate 29,768 of NZ_KI271016.1, read as the reverse complement.
TTGAATATAATGTTGATGAATCTGAAAGTATTTGAACCATTGTTTTATCCTCATTTCTATACATCAATATTATACTTTCTGGTTTCGAAAGTCAATATATCTAGTTTTAAAATCCATATTGATTAGCAAAACAAAATGTGATATTGTAAGCACATGAAAAATATAGAAGAAATACATAAATCGTTAATAAGTTTTAAATTACCTCGATGGAAAGATCTTCCTGATTTTGATATTTATATGGATCAAGTCATTTTTTATATTAATCAAGAACTCTCACCTCTTTTTTTTGAGGAAAAAGTTATAACATCTAATATGGTAAATAATTATGTTAAAAATAGCATTGTCAAACCGCCAATTAAAAAGCATTATAAACGTTATCATCTCGCATTTTTAATAGTAGTTTGTATTCTTAAAAGATGTTATTCTTTGGCCGAAATATCCAAATTAATAGAAATCCAAAATGAGATGGAACACAGTGATCTTGAAAAAGCATATGATGCATTTTCAATTTGTTTTGAAGAATGTTTACATGCTACTTTTGCAGATGGCGATGATAAAAACCTTCAATACAATGCATCAAATTGGCAAAAGCAATTACTATACAATGTGGTTCGTTCAATCGTTTATAAATTATACGCAGAAGTAGATTTATTAGATAAGAAAGGTAGTATTTTATGACAAAAGAAACATATCCTGCATTATACACAACAAGTGTTAAAGGTACCAATTTTCATCATTCTGGTATATACCCAACTTTATACTTTAAAATTCTTCCTGATGAACAAAGATATCAAAATGATTTAGATTATCGTGAATATATGGACTTTATAAGCCATGAACCATATGATGCAATCGCAAATAAATTTTTATTATCTATTCCAACTAAAATAACAAATGATAAACAAGCTTTTCTATTATTTAAAACTAATGTTGACATCCAAACTGTTAAGCAATTTTGCATTGCCATGTTAGATGAAATTAATTATTTTACAGGTACAAATCATAAAGCAGACTATTACATGACTGAAACCATACTTTTAGAAATCGGGAAAACACCTTCAATTTTTAAATCTTCCAAAATTGGTGAAAAATTAACTAAAACAAATTTAGTAAGTGTAAATAAGATAATTCTTGAAGGAAGCAGTAATAACAATGACAACGGTATTCTAACCTCCTTCGAGACATATTTATACATGAAAAATCAAAAACAGAATGAAGAACAAGATAACGATGAAGAAATCGTAGTTTGGTAACGAAACCTAATTCAAATACATACTTTGAGAATCTGAATACACTATATAGCCTCTCGAGCATACATAACGACATTAATCAAAATATTTAATACTAATTAGATTGATTAGGAAACATTTCATAATTATACAGAAATATTTCCTTTTATTTTTTTATATCTTCTGTAAATTATTAGGTGATCTTATATATGTCTAAAAACTTATGTAAATAAAAACATGTAGCATTTCTTGTGATATGATGATTTTTTATATAGAGTATATTGATTACACTTAATTTTTGAGTATTAATATTTTATATAAATTGATGAAATCTAAGCATATAAAATTAATAATAATTGTTTGTTAAACATCGTATTAATAAATTAAAAAGGATCTTAAAGTCAGGGAGCTCAGACTCTAAGATCCTTTTCAAATACCAATTTTTTACCAAAATCAAAAATACTTATGATTTCCTTTTTGAGAATGCATAAAACTGTATTAATCCATAAAAAACACAAACTATCATGATTAACCAACAAAATGCTAAAGAAACTCCTACATACGATTTATCATAACCATTATATAAAATCAATATTCCTAAAGCAATGTACAGAACAGCCTTCAAAAGCATTTTAGTTGGGTCTTGTTTATTTAAAACATCAATATATCCAATATATTCAGATTTATTAAACTTCTTAACTTTTTGTTTATCTTTTAAAAAGACTCTAAATTTGTATTCCAAGAAAACAAAAATAAAAATAGTTAATATGTTAGACAACAACACAGAAGCATGGAATAAAGTAAATAGAGTTTGTAAAACAATAAAAGAAGACACCCCTATAATGTATCTATATCGATAAAACGAAAACATTTTAAAATCAAAAGTAGGAATATATACAGCATTTTTCATTAAAAAATCCTTGTAAATGATCCTCCCCTTTTTATCTTCGTAAATATTCAAACCATAAATAGAATTATCATTATTAAGCGACATAAGCGATCTCCTATCTAAACAATAAGATTATATAATTTTAAAAGCATATAAATCAAGATAATAAACAATGAAAGCCAGGAAAATAATCCTGGCTTAAGTTTAATTCGTTAAAGGTAGAGAGAATTTTACCTTTCTTACTATAGTACAGTCCAAGGAACTGGTACTAATGGTTGATATCCACCAGCCCAGATACCGAATACAGCACCTACGATACCAATTACTAACATCAAACCGATGCACTTAACAGGAGTCCATCCTTTTTTCTTGATTAAGAAGAAGCACAATAATGTTAATAATAATGGAATCAAGCAAGGCAATACTTTATCAAAATAATCTTGAATATTGATAAATACTGGTTGCATTTCGGTTACAGTTTCAGTAACTACTTCTTTTCCATCAACAACAAGTTTTTCAACTTCAGCAGCTGTTTCACCATTAGGAACAGAAATACCTAGTTTAGTACCTCCACCATAGTTAGCAATCAAAGCACCTACGATGAATACACCAAGTACAGATGCAGCATGAGTAAATTCTTTAGCATATTTAGTCATAGCTGTAATAGCTTTAGTACCCATGTTATAAGACCAATACAATAATCCATAACGTAGAGCCATTTCAACACCAAAGATGAATACAAAATACAAGATTGGACCGACGATACTTCCATCAATAGCCATCTGAGCAGTCATACCTGCAACGATTGGAACTAATGACATCCAGAACAATGCATCACCAATTCCACCTAATGGAGCAGCAGTAGAGATACGTACTGAACGAATTGTCTGAATATCCATTTTCTGTTGTTCCATTGAAAGAACGATACCCATAACAAATGTAACGATAAATGGGTGTGTATTTAAGAAATCCATATTGTGAGTCATAGATGTAGCTAAGTCATCTTTATTAGTATGGATTTTTTGAAGACCTGGAAGAATAGCCCATAACCAACCAGCAGACTGCATACGTTCATAGTTGAAGCATGCCTGTAACTGCATAGATCTCCAAGCCATTCTATTCAATGTTTTGTTGTCTAATCTAGGAGCAGGCGTTAGATCTTTATATTGAGTCATGTTATTAGATTCCATCGCTCATACCTCCCATTCCATTTCCAGCGTTTTCTTTAATATTTTTTGTTTGCATGAAATCATTAATTGCTAATGCAATACCTAAGAATGCAACTAAGATCAATGCAGCAGATGCTGTTGATTCCAAACCACCAAATAATAATGCCATTGCAAATCCAGCTAATAAGTAACCCCATAGATCGTTAGCTAACATTATCTTCAATAGGATTGCGAATCCAACGAAACGCATCATACCACCAGCAGCACTTAGACCACCCATGAACCAGCTTGCATTTTCGCTTAAAGAGTTCAAAGCATCGCTTGCAGCAGTACCACCAACATAAGCAACGATAGCGATTACTGCAAACAATGAACCTAACATTAACATATGAATGTTCAATACATTAGTGATACCTTTAGGATTTGCTTCTGCAGCAGCTTTATCAGCTTTAGCCATTAAACCAGATGCAACAGAGAAAACCAATGTAACGATATACTGACCGAATGTAGCGAAGATCATACATGCACCTAAAGCAGCATTAACATCCATATCTGCTTTAACGGCGAAAATCATTGCAACTACACCACCCAATACAGCGTTAGGAGGCTGAGCTCCACCGATAGGCATATTACCAACCATCATAAGCTCGTAAGTACCACCAACTACTAAACCAGTATTGATATCACCAAGAATCGCTCCCATAATAGGACAAGCAACCATTGGACGATATAATACTTCTGTTAGTGAGAATTGATCAATCGCAAAGATAAATGTAGCAATTGCCAATAATACTAACTCAATTACGTTAATATCTCCCATATTAACTTTTTCTCCTTTCAAAATACTTATTTAAAAAGTTTGTCTGTGCTTTCAGGAGCTGTATCAGGAACACGCTGAATTGATAATTCAACTCCTAGTTCTTGAAGCTTTTTGAAAGCAGCAACATCATTATCATCAACTGCAACTGTTGTTGCAACTTGACGCTTTCCGTCAGCCATGTGCATGTTACCAATATTTAATTTCTTAATTGGAACACCACCCTCCACAAGTTTTAGTACATCCTGTGGATTCTCACAAATGATGAAAATTTTCTGAGCTGGACTAGCTTTTCCTATGATATCGATTGTCTTCTGAATAGAGAAGAAACGAGTCTGTGCATAGGCTGGAGCAGCCATGTTCATTAATCCCTGACGGAACTCATCATTTGCTACAGCATCATTCGCAACTAACAATAGGTTGGCACCTAAAACACCACACCATTGAGTTGCAACCTGACCATGAATTAAACGGTTGTCAATTCTAGTCAACAAAATGTTTGGCATAAATCTCTCTCCTTTCTAGGTGATAGCGCTTTCTTTCGAGGAAAAATCTATCTGTAATTATTATATAACTTTAAGAACATTTTACTTTACACATTTTGTGAATGTGTTTATACTTTTTAATATAAGAAACCAAAAATGTTGTTAATAAGCTTAAAAATTTACTCAAAATTGCATTCGTTTTTCACAAATTTATTGAAATTTTTGGCAGAAAGGAGAGAATTTATGTTAAAACGAACAACGAATTATCGATTTCAGACTTATGGCGATGTATTTTACTCAATGAAAAGTGCAGGTCAAAATGGATCTACCGTGCAAAGTACATTACATTTAAATTCAAAAAACTTTGATTCCTGGTACTACTCTTCTACTACAGTTTACTTAAATTGTACAAGTGGAATTGTCTTATTAGTAACAAGTCGAGATGGTATTAAATACGATGAATTTGTTATTCATCGTGTTGTAAGAATCAAACCAGGTATCTTTTTTAATATGATCAGTATTTCAAATGAGTCTACAGTTGAAACTGCCTATGCACCAAGCGGATTAAATCAAAAAACAATGGATGAACCTTATGAATATGAACCTATTATCTCAAAACTTGATGTGCATGAAATTTTAACTTGTTATTACCAAGTCCGTAAATCAAACTATGTCTTTCCTGGAGAAAGCCATGATTATTACGAATTAACATACATTGACCATGGAAAACTACATACCACAATTGATGGTAAAGAGTATGTCTTGAACAAATATGATTTAGTCATTTATTACCCAGGACAGTTTCACACACAATCCACCGACTCTGAAAGCACATGTTCCTATCTAACAATAACTTTTGATATGCACAGTGAATTAGAACAAAAATTAATCAATCGCATTTTTCACACACGAAAAGATGTCTACCAAGTTTTATCTAAATTTATGAAAGTTATGCAAAATCAACAATTTTTAAATTATGAACTTGCAATACTTTATTTAAAAGAAGTGCTTATTCTTCTTTATCAATTTGATATAAAAAAGGAAGATGCTATTTCAAACAATCCTATGCAGGAGCATTATGAAAACACCTTATTGAATGAAATTTTAGTTTATATTCATAACAATATGTATTCAAGCTTTACGGTTGAAGATCTTTGCCAGAAATTTTCTATTTCGCGAAGCTCCTTACAAAGTTTATTCCGCACAAATATTCATATAACACCTAAACAGTACATTTCTAACGTTAAGCTGAGTCAAGCAAAGATTTTGATTCAAGAGCATAAAAGAACAATATCTGAAATCTCTGACATTTTAGGTTTTACCAGTATTCATTATTTCTCACGTAAATTTAAAATGCAATATGGATTATCCCCTACAGATTACGCAAAAAGCATTAACCAATAAAAAGGCTGAGATTCAGCCTTTTTTATATATTTTTTTCTTTTAATATATTTTTAATATTTTCCTCATAAGGTGTTCCAGCTACATTCTCTAACGCCTGTTCAAAATATAGTTTCATATTTTCTAAATCGTTTTTATAAGAATATTGCAAGCCAATTAAATATTGAAAAGTTCCCACAACAACCTTTTTGTCTCCATCTAAATGATCTTTTCCATTCCAAATTGCATCTATTTTTGCTTTAACCTCATCAATATATTTACTCTCTTTCTTTAAGAGAATACTATATTGAAGCTCTAAATCTTTATATGACGATTCTGGTCCATTTGCTTTAGCAAAATCAATCATATCTCTGGCTCTTTTTGCCTTCCCTTGCTCTAAATAATAATAAAAACCTCGAGTACCTAACGCCACTTTTTGTTTTGGTTTGATGCGCATATTCATCATCATTTTTATCTGATTTTCAACATCATCTTTTCGATTTTGTGCAATAAACCCAGACAAACGCATATTTTCACGATCAAACGCTGAAAAAGTCATTTTGCATGAAAAAGAATCGATAATATCATAATATCGATTATAATCAACGTCGTTAAGAGCATTAATCATTTTTTTCCATGAAAGCTTTCTCATAAGAATAGGGATAGCAATCAAGATAATAACAAGAATAACGATAACTATACTACGTGACATAAAACATTTCCTTTCAAAATATTATTCATTATACAACAAAATACGTGGGAACACTAAGTCCCACGTATTATTTAATTATTTTTTTTAAATACCGTCTGTTACTTCTTCGTGTTTTACAGGCTTAAATTCATATCGTACAACCTGATCTTTACCAACATTTACTGCAGAAGCTGCTAAATCTTTAACATCTTCCATAAATGTACGAGTTAAGTTGATTTCAATTAACATACCAAGGTTTGTACCAGCTATAACTTCTACATTTCCTTTAGGGAAACCAATTTCAACTGAGGTTTTAAATGGCGAACCACCTGCAAGGTCGCTCAAAACCAAGATTGAATCACAATGTTTTAGTGAATCCATGGCAGCTGTTAATTTTTTTTCTAAATCTTCTACAGAATCTGTTGCCTCAAAATCTACCGCAACATAATCTTTTGGTTCTCCAGCAATCAAGTTTAAACTTGTTGTAAGTCCAGTCGCAAAATGACCATGACCAGTTACAATTAATCCTATCATCTTTATTAACCTCCTATAACCTTATTTAGCTTTATATTCGTAAATCGTTACGCCCTTAACAACACGGTTAACTTCTCCCGATGGACATGGATTATCTGGTGTAATTCCATAAGACAATGATTTGAATAACGCAATGATCTGAGCCACTAAGATATAATCAAATCCTAAAAATACATTATCTTTCTTATGATCCAAATCAAAGTTTACGAATAGATCTACCATACTTTCAATTTCTGGATCAGAATGCGCACTTACAGCAACCAAACGATTTGCTTTTCTTTGAGAAGAAATTTCTTTAACGATATCGTATTCATACTGACGCTGATATTCATCATCGCTCATGTAAACGATTGTCAATGTTTTATCATTTATAACAGATTTAGGACCATGTCTGAATCCCATTGGGCTATCAAATGTTGTTGTTACTTTACCAGCTGTTAACTCACAGATTTTTAACTGAGATTCCTGAGCGATTCCTTTTAATACATTTGCTCCTAAATACACAATGCGATCAAAGTCAAAGTCTTTAACCAATTGTTCTAAAGCTTTGTATCCTTCATCGATCATTTCTTGACCTTTTTCAATGACTGACTGCATTTCTGCTTCCATTTCATCAAGATCATCCAAACGGAAACACAAAACTGCAGCTAATAACATATTTGAAAAACTTGAAGTCATAGCAAAGGATTGGTCATGTGTTTCTGGAGTTAGATTGATTGCATATGCATTATCACGTTTTGCAGCTTCTTTTGATAATGCTCCGTCAATATTACATGTAATAAATAGATGATAAACATTTTCTTTACATACTTCATCTGCAACCTGAACTGAACCTACACTTTCAGGAGAGTTTCCTGAACGAGCAAAGTTTACTAATAAAGTTTTTCTATCTCTAGAAAGATAATTTTCAGGAGTTTCACAAATATCTGTTGAACCATATGATTTTGCATGATATCCCGTATATCGATTTACATAAGAAAATGCGGCATTACCAACATACTCACTTGTTCCACCACCAGTAAAAATGATGTCATAGTCATCTGCACTTAATACAGGTTCTAAGAAAGCTTTAATAGCTTCTTTTTCAGATTTAATCTGAGCAATAGTTTTTTTCCATGTAGCAGGCTGTTGAGCAATCTCTGTTGCGGTATAAATACCATTATTTTCCTGCCATTCTTGAGTTTCTTTTCCGAACATTTTTTATCTCCTTTTCTATTAAATTTCTACAATCACATTATAACTGTTTTTTATCTATTTTAAATATTCTTGATTAATTCAAAATAAAAAATGCAAATATATTGTTATTTTTTCACGAAGTAACAATATGATTCACATTTTTTTAAAATAAATTCAACAATTCTTCGAATGAATCAATCTTTTTATCATAATCTTTGACATCCCCAAAGCCATAGCTTGCATACACAAAAGGAATCTTAGCGAATTCGCAAGCATCTTTATCTTTTTGCGTATCCCCAATATAATAAGCCTTTTGGTAGTTATTTCTTTCCATGATCAAAGAAATGTTTTGGCCTTTTGGTTTCATTGTCTCTCCATAAGTCAATTCATCTATAAAATATTTTTTTAGGCCATGGGATTGATACATTGAATCTGTATATCCTTCCTGTGCATTCGTTACGATCATTAAATCATATTTTTGTGAAAGGATCTGAAGTGTCGATTCAACATTCGGATACAAAATACCTCCATGTTTTGATAAATATAAGTTTTCATTATCCATGACCTTATAAATCAAATCCATTTTTTCTTCCTGTTCCAGCTCAGGAAAATAAATATTGGCTATTTCCTCAATTTCCAAACCCATGACACGATTTAATGTATCCAGATCTAAATAATCTTTCCATCCTTTTTCCTTTTCCAGAACTTCATTGGCAGAATTCAAGATGCTTCCTGTTGCATCCCATAATGTACCATCCATATCAAATATTAAACAAAAATCATTTTTCATGTTCTATTCCTCACAATCTAAAATATATGACACGTATGATGAAGAAATGGGAGCAATGTTTCCATCAGATCTTTTGTCTTTATACAAAGCAGTGTATCTTCATCATTTGGATGAAAGCGAAAATATGTTTGTTTTAAAACATCCTTCTGTATATATAAGTTGATTTGATTCTCTACATCATGAAACAATTCAATAATACTTACAGCTCCTGAATGCGTATGCAATAAACTTTTTAATTCATCCTCTAGCACCATTTCAATCTTAGGTAATTGATATTTATTACGAAATGCATGGGTGTCAAATCGTTCATCACTAAATAAGATGATCATAAAATATCTTGGATTTCTCTTTGAAAGCGTTCGAAACAATAGATTTTTGATTGCTCTTGTTTCTAAAATATCATCAATTCTTTTTATATCTTCATTCAAAGACAAATCCTTCAAATCAAGACGCTGATACGCAATCTGTAAATCATCCAATATGTCATAATACAATTTTACTTTTAAATCACAATCCAATGGTCTGCCTTGTTTCAAAACATCTAGCTTTTCCATATCTGTTTCTTTTTTCCTTTTGCGATATCATCAACCAGTTTATCCATGATTCGAATATCTTGAATCATTTCATCTTCGATGTCTTGTATCTTAACATTACAGATAGTACCTGTCACATTCTTTCTGTTTGGATTCAATTTAGGACAATCCATGAAAAAAGTTTCCAAGTCTATATTTTTATCTATACAAACTTTAATATCTGTTTCATCATACCCACACAACCAGTTAAGCATATCTATTAATTCTTGTCTTGTATGCCCTTTTCTTTCGACTTTATTTACATATAAGGGAAAAATATCTTTAAAAAGCATCTTCTTTAATTCTCTAGTCATAAAGTTCAACACTTTCTGATAACACTTTTCCTATTGAATCATGAATCACTAGATCCGCTATGTCATCCATTGATGTTTTATCTTTATTGATCAACACCAGGTGTTTTCCTTGAAAATAACGGATCAATCCAGCGGCTGGATAGACAACTAAACTTGTACCACCAACAATTAACAGATCGGCTTGTGCAATTGCCTGAATGGCATTCATCATGGTTCTTTCATCTAAACCTTCCTCATACAGCACGACATCCGGCTTAATAATATGATTGCATTTTGGACATCTAGGAATGCCATTTTCATCACGAAATTCTAACATTTGATCTAAAGTATATTTTTCATGACATCCTGTACATGTATTCCTTAAAACCGACCCATGTAACTCATACACAGTTTTTGAACCAGCTGCCTGATGCAAACCATCAATATTTTGTGTTATCACAGCTTTTAGCTTGCCTTGTTTTTCTAATTGCGCTAATGCTAAATGTGCTTTATTTGGTTTCGCATCTTTATATATCATTTGATTAAAGTAAAATTCAAAAAACTCTTTAGGATTTGATTCATAAAAACTATGTGACAACATTACTTCTGCTGGATAAGGGTATTGTTTTTTATATAGACCATTATCACTTCTGAAATCTGGTATATTGCTTTCTGTTGAAACACCAGCGCCTCCAAAAAAGACGATGTTATTTGATTCTTTGATCCATTCTTTTAATGACATAATTTTTCCTTCTTTCTAATGAAATTATAGAAGAAAAAAACCAAGATGAAAAGTATCAAAAAAAAGACCAACACGAATATTTTTGTGTTGATCTTTAATAAATGACTAATTTTCATGAATCGTGATCCTATAGTCATCATCAATATAATCCAAATCAATAGTTTGATCTTTATCAACCTTTGAAGCAATGATTGCTTTGGCAATTCTTGTTTCGATTTGCCTTTGAATATATCGTTTCATTGGACGAGCACCATAAACTGGATCTACGCCCATTTTGGCAATCTGGCGATAAACATCATCGGATACATTCAATTTAATGTCACGTAAGCTTAAACGATGTACAAGCTGATCAATAAATTTATGAGCGATCTTGATAAAGGATTCATCATCTAAACTGTTAAAGACAATGATTTCATCGATACGATTTATAAATTCTGGTTTAAAATGACGTTTCACTTCATCCATATACTTATCATAATTATCTTTTTCAAATGCATATTGGCTACCTAAGTTGCTGGTTAAGATAATGATCGTATTCTTAAAATCAACTGTGACACCCTTGGAATCCGTGATTCTTCCATCATCTAATATCTGCAATAAAACATTGAATACATCTGGATGCGCTTTTTCAATTTCATCAAACAATACGATACTATATGGATTTCTTCGTACAGCTTCGGTCAACTGTCCACCTTCTTCATACCCAACATATCCTGGAGGTGCACCAATCAATCGTGCTACACTGTGTTTTTCCATATATTCAGACATATCGATCCTTACGATATGACGTTCATCATCAAATAATTGTTCTGCCAAAGCTTTGGCAACCTCTGTCTTACCAACACCTGTAGGCCCTAAGAACATGAAAGAACCAATTGGACGATTTTCGTCTTGAATCTGAGCTTTAGATCGCAAGATTGCATCACAAACCAACTCTAATGCTTCATCTTGTCCTACAACACGTTTTTCAAGCTCTTCTTTTAGATGAATAAGTTTCTGTCTTTCACTTTCAACTAAACGAGAAACTTCGACGCCTGTCCATCTGGATACGATCTTTGCAATCAATTCTTCATCGACTGTTTCCTGAATCAAAGCGTCTTCTTTTTCCAATTGAGAACTTTTGGCAATTCGTTGTTCGAGTTCAGGAATAATACCATATTGAAGTTTTGCAGCATCTTCATAACGCGCTTCATTTTGAGCTTGTTCTAAGTCTAAACGTGCTTTTTCAAGTTTCTGTTTATCTTCTTTTGATGAATTCAATGCGGCTTTTTCATCTTCCCAACGTGAATGCATTTCATCACGCTGTGACTGTAATTTTGACAATTCATCTTCAATTTCATGACGCCTTTCAATAGCCTTCTTATCTTCTTCTTTAATTAATGACGTTTTTTCAATCTGCAATTGCAAAATCTTACGAGATAATTCATCCAATTCCTGAGGCATGCTTTCCATCTCCACTTTTAAAGTAGCACATGCTTCATCTACTAAATCAATGGCTTTATCTGGTAAGAAACGATCTGTGATATAACGATCCGATAATACGGCTGCCGCAATCAAAGATTCATCAAGAATACGAACGCCATGATAACTTTCAAAACGATCTTTTAATCCACGAAGGATACTGATTGTATCTTCAACACTTGGCTGAGCAACCATGACTTTTTGAAAACGTCTTTCTAATGCTGCGTCTTTTTCGATATATTTACGATATTCATTGAATGTCGTTGCACCTATACAGTGTAACTCGCCACGTGCCAACATCGGCTTCAATAAATTTGCAGCATCCATAGACCCTTCAGTTTTACCGGCCCCAACTAAGTTATGAATCTCATCAATAAATAAGATGATTTGACCATTTGCATTTTTAACTTCTTCAAGAACAGCTTTTAAACGCTCTTCAAATTCACCGCGATATTTTGCACCGGCAATCAAAGAGCCCATATCCAGCTCAATCAATCTTTTTTCTTTTAAAGACTCTGGAACATCCCCTTTCATGATTCGCCAGGCAATTCCTTCTACAACGGCTGTTTTACCAACACCCGGTTCACCAATCAATACTGGATTGTTCTTTGTCTTACGCGATAAGATCTGAATAACACGACGAATTTCATCGTCACGACCAATAATTGGATCTATCTTACCATCACGAACATCCTGTACTAAATCTCTTCCGTATTTCTTCAAAGCTTCCACATTTTCTTCTGAATTTGGAGTATCAAACTTTTTACCATTTCGTCTTTCCAATTCAGCATTCTTACATACTTCTTCTTTTAAATTAAATTCTTTGACAATACGTTTTGATATATACGATTTATTAAACAACAAAGCTAGAAAAACACTGGCAACTGATAGATACGTTTCCTCATGTTCCGTTGCCCATTTTGATGCCTTTTCAAAACTCTTATTTACTTCATTTGAGAAATTTAAATTTTGAGCAGGGCTTTTGACGATTCTCTGATTTTCTTCTGCGATGATCTCTAGAGCACGCTGTTTATCTAGATTAATTCTTGTAAATAGACCATCTAGGACATCATCTTCGAAAATCACCTGCAACAGATCAATTGTATCCACACTTGGATGCTGTGCATTTCTTGCCTGTTCAACAGCCGCTACCAGTATCTTCTGAAGCCTTTCTGACATTTGTTCATAGTTCATAATAGCACCTCCTTAGCACTCATTATCTTTAACTGCTAATATCATATCACAATATTTGGCAGAGTCAAGCAAAGAGTGCTAAAATTTATACTTTTATTCTTCGTCACTTGATTTACTACGATCAGGCAAACTGGAAGTAATGAATATCGTCTTTTGTAAAACATTGATCAACAACTCAAAACCTGTTTGATCAGGATCAAAATAATAATAGTTTTTTGTTCCTTCCTTTCGCATATTCAAGATGCCGGCTTGTTTTAAAATCTGTAAATGATGAGATACAGCCAGTCTAGATAAATGTGTCTTTTTTGAAATATCATTTACACGTACTCCATAACAATCCTTCATCTTCATCATTTCCATGATCATATGTTGACGGTTCTCATCTCCAAGAGCAATCAAAACCTTTCGACATTGTTCAAAATCTGTAGCCAATTGCTCAATTTCTTTATGAGCATCCATTATCTCACCTTGTGACCTGTTATAGTTTCAAAGTGATATTTCACGATTCCAAGATCTATTTTTGAATAGAAACCTCTTAAAGCTTTAGCATAGACTTGACCATTTTTCATTTCAAATAAAAACTTTTGTTGATTCATGGCAGTAGGTGCTAAGCTTACTGCTTCCATTCCTTTCATGAACCACTCAGGATACGCATCTTCTTTACATAATTCTTTAATTGGCTTGCTTTTATGAGCAACACCCGTGTTTGTACCATAACCCAGCGCAATTAAGATCAAGAGTTTTTGCTGTGGTTTTGTTTGTACATTTACCTTTCCATGTGTCAAGGCAACCCAGCATGTATTTAAACCTAATTCCTGGCACTTTAACACAAGCTTTTCTCCATAATAGCCTGATTTTTCCTGTTCTTCTTTTTTCCCGACAATCGCGATATAATTCTTAACATTTGAAAACTTTCCGTAATGAGCCAGCATGGAATTAAAACAATTTGGTTCATTATAAAATATCTGCATCGATAATCCACTTTCTTCATTGATTGATGCGACATACGTGTCTAATTTAGTTTTCACATCACCGTCGATCTTTTTATCTGAGTACTGACGTACACTATGTCTTTCTTTCATTAAATCCAACATTTGCATTCTTACACCTCTTTCTATTCGTTCAAATGTTTAAAAAATTATACAATAGAATATTTCATTTTTTTCAATGGTAAAGAATATCAAGACCATTAAAAAAGATGGCCTAAGCCATCTACATGATCTTTGAGTATATTTCTTTAGTGATCACATCGTGGGAATATCCCTTAAATTCACTTTCTTCCATTAAGATATATTCATTTAGATTTATTGGAAAGTATTCGTCTGCCGGATAAACTGTATCAAATCGATAAACGATGATTTCATCCACTTTATGTGTATCAAAATCACTTGTTTCCACAAAACAGAACATATCACTTTTTTCCATGAATTTTGGATCGACCACGATCTTGCCATCATAATCTTCAAACAAAATTTGAGATTGAGATGACATATATAAGGGAGCATCCAAAAGCATTTTATAAATATCTTTTATAATTTCTCGATCTCTTGATAAGCGTCTATGATTAAAGCGCATTCCATTTTTTTGATCAAGGCAAACTATGATTACCATTCTTATTCCTTTCTTGTCATGATCTGCATGATACCAACACATATAAAACCACAGCCAATAATGCTCATGATTCGAACAGGATCACCTAAAAAGATCCATCCGGAGATTAATGAAGTCAATGGTTCAAAAAGACAGAACAGACTCGCCATGGCTGCTCCTATATAGTGCGTCCCTTTTTGCAGAAACAGCTGACCAATTAATGTAAATCCTACTAATATTATAAGATAAAATACGATATTTGCATCAAAAGATATTGAAAAACTATTCTGCGTCAATCCCAATACAAATAAGACCACAGATTCGATCAGACAAAGATATGTTGTCAATACAGATGAAGAAAGCTGTGTCAAATGATGTTTTTCCAATAAAACCATATACATCGCATACGTAAAGCCTGAACATAATGCAAGCAACATCCCCAAAAGATTTCCCATGTTGCTAATATCCATAAAACAAACAATTCCAACAACAGATAAGCACAACGCGATTACCTGACGTTTGGAGAACTGATTACGATAATAGTAATACAAAATCAAGGAAACAAATATAGGATACATGAAATGCAATGATGTTGCATTTCCAACAGGAATCATTTCATAAGATACATTCAACAATAAGATGGTGGCACATTGACCAATCGCCGCTAGCAACAAAGATGGCCACATACTTTTATCCATCTTAAAACTAGAACGCGTTAACAACGCAACTACAAAAGTATATAGACCCATCAAAAAAAAGCGAAAGAATCCTATTGATATCGCATCAAATGAAGCATCCATTAAATATACTGTAAACAACGGAACCAAGCCATACGCTATAGCCGATATGCTGGTTAATACAATCCCTTTTTCTCTCATGAGAGTATTCTACAAGAAAAAAGAAGTTCTCTCAAGAACTTCTATCGCTCAAATAAATCTTGTCTATGATATGCTTTCTGCCAATTCATGCAGAATTCACCAACCGCAATCTTTGTACCTGGATGATCGATCATATTGAAGACAACATCACATGGTACGGTAACAGCCTGAATGCCTGCTTTGATCAATTCATGTACTTGATGCGTATTTTTAAAGCTAGCTGCAACAACTTTGCTGTCCATATGATTTACTCGTAACATTTCAATTAAGTCTTTAACATTTCCAACACCATCGCCATAATTATCCATACGATTGACATAAGGTGCCAGATATTCGGCTCCGTTCATAGCTGCCAAGAATGCCTGATCGGCTGTATAAATTGCAGTTGCCAAAGTATGAATTCCTAACTTTTTACATTCTTTGATAGCTTTCAATCCTTCGTGAGTTACTGGAATCTTCACATACATATTTTTCTTACGAAGTTTAGAAATTGCTTTTGCTTCTTCCATGATTCCTTCATAGTCTGTTCTTACTGCCTGAATAAATAACAATTGATCTTCATCCAATAGATCAATAAGTTCCTTGATGACCACTTCAGGTTCTTTTCCCGATTTTGTAATGATCGTAGGGTTTGTTGTAACCCCTGTTACGGTCAAAAGTTCATTCAATTCTTTAATTTGTTCGATGTTCGCTGAATCTAAGATTAACTCCATGATAAGTCCTCCTAAGCACATCTTTAATATATATCGTTTTTTATTATTTGTAAAGGAGTTTTTATTATTTATTATTATTTTTCTTTCGTATTTTTTTCTATTCTGTCATATTTTGAAGCAAAAAAAAGAGATGATCAAATGATCATCTCACTCGATGCTACTAAAAAGCTTTCT
Organism: Faecalitalea cylindroides ATCC 27803; assembly: GCF_000469305.1. GTDB lineage: Bacteria > Bacillota_I > Bacilli_A > Erysipelotrichales > Erysipelotrichaceae > Faecalitalea > Faecalitalea cylindroides. The sequence continues at coordinate 12,991 of NZ_KI271016.1, read as the reverse complement.
TTCCTTTCGTATAAGTCATTTCAACAGAATAGTCATCATTTAAGACAACTAAATCAGCATCTTTTCCAGTCTGGATCGTTCCTTTACGATCATCTACATTGATCAAACGAGCTGGGTTAATAGTAACAGAGTTAATCGCTGTCTGCCATGGAACCAATGCTTTTTCAACTAAAATCTGCAATCCTTTGTTTACATTTAATGTAGATCCAGCCAACCCTTTCGTTTCTGTTAAATGTGCACTTCCATCTGGATATAGTTCAATTTCATTTCCACCGAATAGAACCTTAGTACCAACAGGAAGCCCTTTAACCATCAATGAGTCTGTAATCGTAACAGCATAGTTAGGACCTTTTACAGTATAGTAGTTATTTAAGGCATCTAAAGTTGAATGATTTCCATCAGCGATAATTTCGCCAAATACATCTCTAAAACGCATTGCAGCACCAACTAAACCTGGTTCACGATGCTGAAATTTTGACATACCATTAAATACATGTGTCATACTCTTAGCACCATTGGCAATTGCCAATCTTGCCTCTTCAAAAGTTGCACCAGAATGACCCTGGCTAACAACGATTCCATGATCCACGCAGAACTTAGTCAATTTAAAGTCTTCATCATGTTCACAAGCCATTGTCATGATCTTGATCAAATGATCACTTGCTTCATAATAGCGTTTGAACTGCTCAACATCTGGTTTTACACAATACTGTTCAGGCTGAGCGCCTTTGAATACTTGATCCAAATAAGGACCTTCAAAATGAATACCCAATACCTCAGCACCTTCATAGCCTTCTCTTACAACTTTTGCTACATTACTAACGGCAGCAGTTAACACTTCTTCACTTTGCGTGATTGTTGTAGGAAGGATTCCTGTTACACCTTCTTTAACGATATTTTTTAACCAAGTACGTAAACCTTCTTCTTCAGCGTCATTTGTATCAAATCCATACGCACCATGTGTATGTACATCAATAAAACCTGGAACGATACGTTTTTCACCATAGTCTTCATCAACCTCTTTTGTACCATATGGATAGATATTTGTGATTTTTCCATCCTCAACTTCGATCTGAGCTTCAAGCCAAGTATTTACGACCCAAACCTTTTTACTTTGAATAATCATGATTCAATATGCCTCCATTCATTTCTACAATTTATTATACTATCATTCCAATTTATTGTCTCATTTAACGCTTTCACTTTTTAATATTATTTTTAACTATTTTATTAATTTTGTGCAAATACAAATTCATTGAAATTCTTGTATAAATGAATTAAACTATCGTCGAGGAGTGAGAAGATGAAACAAGCAATTAAAATTAAAGAAAATGTATATTGGGTCGGTGTCAGAGACCTAAACGTTAGAGACTTTCACGGAGAATTATATCCAGTCGAAGAAGGAGCCACGTATAACGCTTATTTGGTCATTGATGATCAAATTACATTATTCGATACAGTTGAAGAAGAATTCTGTGGAGAATGCATTGAACGCATTGAATCTGTATTAGATGGTAGAAGCATCGATAACATCATCGTTCAGCATGCAGAACCGGATCATTCAGGTGGATTTAAAAAGATCTATGAGAAATATCCAAACGCAAAAGTTTATACGACCAAAGCTGGTGTTCGCCATATGCAGGCTCAATATATCGAAGATACACCATTCAATGAATTAAAAACAGGAGATACACTGTCAACAGGAAAATATTCATTTACTTTTGTAGAAATGAATATGATTCACTGGCCAGATAATATGTTGACATATTGTCCTGAATTAAAAGTTGTATTCTCAAACGATGCATTTGGACAACATATCGTTAATTATCAAATGACAGATGAAAACCTGGATAAACATTACTGCATTGAACAGGCCAAAGAATATTTTGCGAATATCGTTATGCCATATACTGTTCCGGTTAAAAACAAATTAAATCAAATTCTTGCGATGAATCTTGATATTGAAATGATCCTTCCAGCACATGGTATTATTTGGAAAAATTATGTTACGGATATCATTGAAGCGTATAAAGACTTTGCCACTTTAAAACAGTCAAACAAAGTTGTCATTGTCTATGAATCTGTATGGAAACACACTCAGCAGATTGCAGAAAGCCTGGCAGAAGGATTTGCTGCTGCAGGTATGGATGTCAAAGTTTATAAACTAAGCATTACACGCTCTAGCATTGTTATGAAAGATTTGATGGATGCAAAAATGGTTTGTGTAGGAACAGGCACTTACAACAATGCCATGGCTCCAAGTGTTGCAAGCTTCTTAGAACGAGTTAAATCTTGTAAGATCAATGATAAAAAAGGACTGGCGTTTGGTGCGTACGGATGGTTTAGAAACGTACCTTCAACACTAAGCGATAAATTAAAAGAAGCTGGATTTGAACCAGCTGCTGATGCAATTGCACAAAACTTTACCCCTTCTGAAGATGAGTTAGATAACTACTATAAACTAGCTCTTGAAATCGGAAAAAGTCTTTAATATGAAACATGTATATTTAATTGGCGGACCAATGGGGATCGGTAAAAGTACGATCTGTAATCAATTGAATCAGGATTTAGATCATAGTGTCTTTCTTGATGGTGACTGGTGTTGGAATATGGATCCATTTATAGTCAATCAAGATACAAAAAATATGGTATTGGATAATATTACCCATTGTTTGAATAACTTCATTCATACACCAGGTATTGAAAATATCATCTTTTGCTGGGTAATGCACAAACAAGATATCATTGATCAGATCATTCAAAAATTGGATACAGAGGGTGTTGACATTCATTTTGTGAAAAAGAAGAACTCATAAAACGTATGCTGATCGATCGAAGAGATAATCAAACCATTCGAAAAAGTTTACAGTATCTTGAACTTTACAAAGATCTAGATACACAAAAAATCGATGTAACAACTCTTGACGTTCAAAAGACGATAGATAAAATAAAGCGATGAAAACTAAACTCATCGCCTTTTTTATAATCGTTTTTCAAAACCGCCAGAAATTTTTTGTCCTTCACTTAAAGTTATAAAAGCATTTGGATCTATTTCTTTTACGATCTTGTTCAATCTACGGATCTCATATTTATTCAATGCTGTATATAAGATATAAAGATCATTATCAGTATATGCACCTTTACCAATCCAATAAGTTACACCTCGACCGGTTCGAGTCATAATTTCATTTTTTAATTCGGCTTTCTTTGTAAATATAAAAGCTGTCATATTAATATTTTGGTAATGAACTTTATCACATACAAAATACATGATCAACACAAAAATAATTGAATATAAAGTACTCTGCACATCAAAAACAATTGCGCATATCGCAAATAAAACAATATTCAGAAAAATCGATAATTTACCTACAGAAAAATTTGGTTTCGTTTTTGAAAAATATACTCCTAGAATATCCATGCCTCCGGCACAGCCACTACTTCTTAATGTTAGACCTATTCCAAAGCCGCCAACAATTGCACCAAAGATCACATTGGAAAGCACATCATCCATAACAGGTGTCATCTGTCTTGGAAGAAGAGACAATGTTAACATCTGCACAACTACACTCAAAAGTGTTTTAAAACAAAATTCTTTAGAAATGGAACGAAATGCCAACATAAACAAGGGGATATTCAACGCCATGTTAATGATACCAGTTAAATCCAAAGACACCGGCACATTAACGAAAGATTGAATAAAATAATCAAACAATTGAGCAAAACCAATGATTCCTCCTGAATTCAAACCGCTTGGTGTTATGAAAAAATACAAACCAAGCGCAAATAAAACACTGCCAAAGATAACTTGCAGATATAAGAATACTCGATTGTTTTCCATTTTACATCTAGTCCTCCTTTAACACATGAGAGCCTTCCATTAAACGAAGCCCTTTAGGAATCTTATTTTTAATTCTTTTTCCATCACTTTTTCCAAAACCAAAATTAATTCCTTTATAACATAAGGCGACATATCCTTTTCGTGTTTCCTGTTCAATTTCTAGGCCATGCATAAATTGATCCATCGTTTCAATTGATACGTCAACTGTCATTAAATAATTCAAACAGTTGGCCATATAAAATGCATGAGCTGGCTCAAAGCGTTTCTTTATAATATCCCCTACATATAGACCTTGTCGAAGTACCTTGATATTTTTCAGATCTATAAAAGGTCGCTTCATCAAATAAACTTTGTCATGATTGGTATAGAAATAATATTTGTCTTTTTCGATTTGGTCTTTTAAAAAACTGGTTACTAGTGCATCTAAAGAAGCCGATCTTAGACAAGATAGTTTTTTATCAACACCTGATTTCTTCTGCAATTTAGCTATAAAATGGCCTTCTCCTTGATCCATTGGAAAAATTCTTCGAACACCAGGAATAAAGCCTTCTCTACCAAAAGAGGAATCAATATGGATAAGCTCCATATCTTTATATTCATTTAAGAACCATTCAATTACATCCTCATTCTCTTCTTTTGCATAAGTACAAGTCGAATATACTAAGATTCCGTCTTTTTTCAATGCCTTATAAGCGTGAGATAAAATATCTTTTTGCCGTTTAGCACAAAATAACACATTATCTAAAGACCAGTTATCTTTAGCAATTTCGTGCTTTTTCATCATTCCTTCCCCACTGCACGGTGCATCCACCAAGACCTTATCAAAACACCCCTGCAGTTTACTACAAATGATTTCCGGTGTTGTGTTAGTAACTGCCATATTCACTATACCCATACGCTCCATATTTGATAATAAGATCTTCACTCGTTTCGAATCAATCTCATTCGATAATAAAAAACCATTATCGCCTAACGCTTGGGCAATCTGGGTACTTTTAGAACCTGGTGCAGCACATAAATCCAACACAATGTCATCTGGTTGTACATTCATTATTTCTACAGGAGCCGAAGCACTGGGCTCCTGTAGATAAAAAGCACCTGATAAATGAAAAGGATGATTTCCTAATGGCTGATCTACATAAAATGAATCTTTAGAAAAGATACTAGGTCTATCTAATACAGGCATATATTCTTTCAATATATCTGTATCTATCTTTTTTGTATTAACACGTAAACCTCGATACAAAGGTTTATCTAATGATGCTAAAAAGACATCAAATTCGTCTGGTATATATGATTTAATACGTTCTAAAAATTCTTCATTCATATAACATCTCCTACAACAATACATTTTCAGGTCGGATCCTGCATGCGATATTGGAACATGTATTTGGCATATCAAAACCATTCCCAAAACTAAAATCAGCTCCCTGCATGAAATATTCGACAGCTTCTTCTAAAGAAACCCTTAATTCAAATATTTCAATATGCGTATGCGGCCCTGAGGAATTACCACTGTTTCCAGAAAGAGCCAATAAATCATTTTGTCGTACCTGCTGTCCTGGGTATACATAAATTTGGTTAGATAGATGAGCAAAGGAAACACCATATAGTTTTTCATCCACCGCACAAATCATACAAATCGTATTCCCTCCACCAGCAGGCCAACCACACCAGTTTTGCAGATATCCATTATCAGAATCCACGGGCGCATCCGCATACAAAATAATACCATTAGCAGGTGCTTTGACTTCAGAAAACATACTGGCTGCTATATCCAGCCCCAAATGCATTCCTCCATCAGGATACGTCCATGTTCCCGCACTGATTGTACCATTTTCAATCACACTTGACCAATTTAAACTATAAGAATCGATTGAATAATTTCCGGCAACCAGACAACTTTCATTGGTTTCATATTCTTCCAAATGTATGGCTCCATAGGCTGGCAGTTGTTCATTACCTTGAATGATCTTATGTACGTTATATTCTCCGGAATCTTTAAACTCTTGAATCTGAGAAGAAAAACGCGCAAATAAACGATCCTGCAAAGAAAATAAATGATCAATTTGATCCTGAAGTTTTGTACAGCTAATATGCAGTTTTTCATATTGATGACTGATTTTAGTATATTCTGTTTCTATTTTGCTTTTTTGTACTGTCTGTTCTTTAAGTTCATTTATAAACTCTTTGTCATAAGCATATTCTGTGTATGCATCGATCAATGTGTCATATGAAAAAGGATATCTTGTTTGTAAACGCATCAAGCATATAGAGCCCTGAGTTCTGATTTCATCATACTCTTTATCCACTATTTCTTTTTGTAAACGTATCTGATTTAATTGTTTTTTTAATTGATCTTTTGTATCACTTATGACCTGCAATTGATCACTAAGTTCGTTTAAATCTTTTGATAAAGCTAGAGAGATCTCATTTACTTGATCTAAACGACAATGTTCTACAAGCGTATCATAATCTACTTCTTCATTGGCAAAGGCATGCGTACAGCCACTTAAACAAAGAAAAAGACAGATGCATAGTAAAGAAAGTTTCATATTATTCTCCTATCTATGTCTGTCTTTCTAGTAATTTAATTTTACACAATTAGTTGCTAAGTTTCAATTTTCTTTTCGATACATCGCACCTGTATTTAAAACAACAAAAAAGAGCATTCCGGTCCAAAGAGCATTTAAAGTACAATCTAGTAAACCATGGATCAAGTAAACTAAAACAAAGCTAACCATCATACCAAACAGGGATTTATGTTTTCTAACCTGCATCATTTCTTTGCCCAAATACACATAATAACCAACCAATAAAACTGTACCTATGATTCCATAAGATGAAATTGCATCGATATAAATATTATGGGCATGTGGGGCTTTATGCCAATCATATATAGGATACAAGCGTCCATATGTCTGAGGACCATTCCCAAAAAGCGGATACATGGTGATTCCCTGAAAAGCTCCATACCAAATATCAAAGCGGCTTTCTAGAGTCGAAATATCGGAAAGCCTTGGAATAAGATCCGGAATCAGTAATACAGCAATGATACCTGCTAAAATCAAACCAATAGAAAATAAGATCCATTTGCGTTCTCCATAACAAATAAAGAATACAGGAACCACCAAAGCTAATGGAATAAAAGCAGTCCGACATCCTGTTAAATACAACATGATTAGATTTACTACACCACAGAATACATAAAACGCTTTCTCCTTTAATGATGAACAACTGACCCATTTATACAAACAGCAAACAACAAAAAATTCAATCATTGTTGCATAGATGTTTGCATTTAAAAATGTAACATGAATTCGTCTAGAAGGTTTATTCTGCACATAAAAATCAAAAAAAGAATGATCTGCCAATTGTGAATAATAATTAAATTCAAAAAGGCCAAAGGCGGTAATGATCAAAGATAATAATAAGATCATCTCGATCATGAGATCAAAAACTTTTGATGAAATATGATCACGATAATAGGCAACATATGCACCTATCAACAACATTCCTAAAGCATTGATCACGCCAATAGAATTCGCATAAAATAGGCTCACAACAATTTCCAATAAACAAAAAGCATATAAAAATTTTGCTCCTGTTTGATGTTTGATCGAAGAAATTAGGTTCTTTTTAAAAAGAGCATAAATAGTTACGCTTGCGATGCAAATCGTAGATGCATACATCGGCAAAAATAAAGCAAAGGCAACAAATAGAATCAGTTTATCTTCTAGTGATAAACTTTTTATATCTTCAATTCTTGATCGTATATACTGCATAAAATCACTCCATCTAATTTAAAAGAGAAACCAGTAATGATTTCTCTTCATGATTATTGTAATTCGTTAATCAACTGTTGATAATAAGCAATCGTGCTTTGCGCTTGAGAAATTAGCTGATTGTTTGTATCAATTTGTGACTGGATTTCTGTAGTATCCTGTCCTGTAGATTGTGCATATTCTAGATCTTGTTGAAGAGTAGATGCATAAGCTGTGTATTCCTGTAAGCTTGCATTATATTGATCTATCAAAGATTGATAATATGCAATCTGCTCATTATTTGCAGCTTGTTGAGCTGCCTCAGCTTCTTGTTGCTGCTGTTGTTGTAACTGCTGATATTCAGTATACAAAGCGCCGAAAGATTTTTGTGTCTGTTCACGACTTAAGTCATCAATCTTTTTTTGCAAACTACTTGTGAGACCATCATATTTTGTTTTTAGATTGACAACATTCATCTTTTCATCATCGGTTTTTGAACTCCAGTTTGTCAAATAAGCCACAATTTCCTGATAATCAGGATTTTGTTCATCTTCCTGCTCATCATTCAAAGCTTTTAATTCTTTATAAAGCGCATTGAAAGTTTGACCTGTCTGTTCTTTAAAATAACTATTTATTTCTGTTTTTTGTTTATCCAATAACGAATCATAATCTTCCTTAAGATCCAAGATTTCCGATTTTTCCGCATCAGACATCATGTCCCATTCATCCGCATAGGCAACTAATTTATCATAAGAAGCCAGTTGGGCCTCTGTTGCCACATTCTGTGGATCATATATGTAAATCTTATAAGCATAAGCTCCCATTAATCCAAGTACCACAACGACGCATGCAATGATCGCAATGATCTTTTTCTTTCGGTTTGGATCCACTTTTTTTAACTTTTCTTTTTTCTTCTTTGGTTCTTTTACAGCTTCTTCTTTTGTACTTTCTTCTTGAATAGGTTTATTTTCAACTTCAACATCACCATCTAAGGCATCATGAACATTTTTCAAAGAAGCATTCATCAAGTCATCTTTTCCTAAAGAATAAGTTGTAAAATCTTCTTCCTCTTCAAAATTAGAATCATCTAGACTCTGTTGAAATGTATAGCGTCTTTCTTCTTCTTCAATCGGCAACTGCCCTCTTTCTTTTCGAAGCATATCTAAAGCACTGGAAAGTTGGCGTTCTGCTTGCTTTCTTTGACTTACATCCTGTGTTTTTTCTTCTTTAGGCATATCTTTAAATAATGCCATTTCTGTTTTTCTATCTAAAAGTGCCTGAGCAAAATCATCTATTTCTTCTTTCGACACTGAATTTTGATCTGTTTTCCCCTTGTTTTCAGACATTCGTAAGTTCCTCCCACTTGGAAATATTATATCAATCGCTTTAAAAAATTAAAAGTAAGTTTCTATGATTTTCATAATAAAAGAAAAAAGCCTTTATTCAAAGGCTCATGAACAAAAAAATGGTGGACTCTTAAGGATTCTGCACCAATGCTTTACCTAAAGGACTTTTCAGGTGCGTGAGAAGATTTTGAGAAGATTTTTCCACAAATATAAGTGCTTCATCTTCTTTTTTCTATAATACAAATAGTTTTTCTTGCGAATTAATAACTATTAATAGGACTAGTTTTTTTTCTGCGATTGATTTTTAGAGATGGTCCTAAAGCCCTCCATTCATATGAACAAAAAAACCAAGATAAACTTAGCTTTCTTTATCGTCAGATATTAGTGCCCCTATACATAGTAATGCAACTACTGTCCCTCCTATTAGCTCAAGTCCTAATTTAGTACCATCAATAGCACAATCTAGTATACAAGCTGCTGTAGAAACTGTAGTTGATTCAAGCTTAGTGCAGTAGGTACCAATACGATCTGATAAAGTCTCGTTCTTGGTTTCTCATCTTTCTTTTAATACAGTTTTTAAGATTTTAAACATAAATATTTCCTCTCTTTCTATCTATAATAGGGAGAGGAAAACTTGCGAGATTGACTACCATTCCATTGCAACAATTTTAAATGAATCATAAGTTGGAACGGAATAAATGAAATTATCGAATGGAACCTGTTGTCCCGCAGGTATATTGTTAGCAAATCCCATTTGTCCTCCTACTAAGGTTTCTCCACTGTAGAATAAAACAGATACCATTGCGTTATCTATATCTTCATCTCTATTGTTTTTTACAAATCCTGTTGCTCGATATCCTATACCACTTCCATCCTGAACAATATTTCCATCTACAACTTCAATTCCTTCAGTGACTTTTGGACAATCACCCTCGATATAATCTTCTTCTAAATTAGTAACCTTAAATTCTACATTAGTTGGAGCAACTTGATTACAATCAGCTTGAGAAGCAAATTCAATGGTTTCTCCGGGAGCAATTGTAAATAATGTCTGTTCGCTGGTTCCCAAAATGTTTCCTTCATCATCATAAGATGTTACTGAAATGACAGGAAACTTTACATAATAATTTTCATTTGGATTTGTAAGTTTAACACCATACATAACATATGGACTAGTATCACTTGATAGATAATATCCACTTTCCTCAATAACTAATTCTTTTGGCTCATTATTTTGATCAGTTTGACCTTCACCACCTGATGAACCACATCCAGATAATCCTAAAAATAATGTAATAGCAAATATACTACTTAAAAATTTTTTCATAAATTTTCCTCCATTAATCAATTTTCTTTTCAATAAATAACTTATAAGACCTATCGGCGATTTGATTCGTTTCAAATATATCTATTCCACCTCCGACTAGTCCTCCAGCTAAAGGAACCATTTTAACAAGATTAACAGCCCCTTTTTGTCCAAATTTTGTTACTAATCTAAAGCCTACTTTTTGATTAATTTTTGTTAAAACAGTTCCGGGCAGTTTCTTTAACATTGAGACTGTAATTTGATTTGCGACTCTTATTCCTGTTTGTTTACAAATATCTGCGATTGATGATTCAACTAAACACATATAAACCAATGTTTGAACCTCATCATCATTCAAATTATAGCCTCCCATTATAGCCAAGGTTCCTATCATTCTCATTTGTACATAAAGAACACTAGCTATGTTAGCAGGAATTGCAACTGGAAGTGTAATTAATCCACCTAATCCAGTTAAAAATCCAGAAGTACCACATTTTGCTACTTGCCATGAAATAAATTGTCTAGCTGCATTTTCTAAACTATCATAACGATTTGTGTACTCTTCTGCTAACTGTTCACATGTTTTAGATCCCGGAATTCCATTAATTGCTTGTTGATAGCATGTATCCAAAACTTTCATCATGTCTTCTTGAGAAATTTCTGGGAGTTTAATACCTTGAATAGCCTTAATAAAATCCATATATTCCCCTCCTGAATTCAGTATATCACATAAGTCCGAGGGGTAGTAGATTTTCACAAGTTTTGTAAATAAAGATAAAAAAATAGAGGAACTATCTTCCTATTACTAATACATTTATTATAGAGAGCATTAATAATCCTCCAATAAAGCCTGTCCATAATAGGTCTTCTAGTTCCTTTCTTAAGTGTCTCTTTTTTCTCATAAATATCATCTCCTTCTATAATGGAGATAGTTAATCTTGCGAATTAACTTGTGAAAATATTATCTTGAGAAGATACAAAAAAGGTGTTCATCTATAATAAACAGACAAACACCTAATTTGCACTAAATGTACATGAAATATAAACAATTTAACTAATAAATGTGATTTTCAAATACATGGTGGACTCTTAGGGAAAGTAAAATAATTTAATATAAATTGGTACATGTCGTTAAAAGCCTATATATAAAGCATATTTCAAGACAATATAGGTTATTTGCTATTATAGATTGATATAAATATATTAAAAAAAGTGTCGTAAAAGTGTCGTAAACAGATTATAAATACTTTGGAGGAAAAAATGAACACAAGAGAAAAAATAGAATTTGCAAGGAACACCATAAAACCAAGACAAGAATTAATGTTTCATGAAATTATAGATATAGTTAATCACTGTGAACAAATCAATACTAAAAAGGGGGACGACCCTAAAGAAGCGTGGTTTTGGGCGATTGGTGCGTGATGTAGAGCTAAGAAAGACAGCATCAGGCAAAAGCACAGTTACCTTTAGTTTGGCAGTTAACCGAATGAAAGCAGGCGAAAGTGGGCAAGATGTAGATTTTATTACTTGTGTAGCTTGGAACAAAACGGCAGAGAACATGGGAAAATATCTTAAAAAGGGTTCTCTTATCGGTGTAGAGGGAAGAATCCAGTCTAGAACGTATAAGAACAAGCAGGGAAGCACAGTATCTGTAAATGAAGTGTTGGTAAATCAAATACACTTCTTGGAAACAAAACGAGGACAACAGAATACGCAGGCACAAGGGCAACAAGCAGACAGTCAGGAATACAGTCAATCAGACAACGGATATTATGACCCAAACCAGTACGATAATTACAATTATCCATTCTAGGAGGCATAGAGAGATGGTTAGATATGGAGATGTACATTGGTGCAGTTTACCAACGTACAATGACTTTATACTAGACAAAAACAGACCATGTCTCATCATTAGCAACGATTTTCAGAATCAGGGTTCTAGCACAGTGCAGGTATGTCCATTGACAACAAGCATGAAACGAATGGACTTACCTTGCCACGTGCATACACATTGTGGAGTGGTAAGAACCGAACAGATTTTGACAATCGACAAGGACACTGTAGGCAGAAGAATGGGTGCACTAAGCGATGCAGAATTGAGGCAGGTCAAAACATCGCTCATGGTGCAGTTAGGCATTCTTTGAGACCTTACAGATATCCTGAAGAACAGTATCAACTCTATAAAGGGCAGGAGTTGATAAAGGGAGACATAGTTCAGTCGGATGTATATTTTACCGAGGGGAAAGACATTCGAGTGTGTGAGCTTTTATACAAGCACAAGAAAGGCATATGGAAAGCCTTGGAAATCAAGGGAGACAGAGAAGTATTGATCGAGGAAGAAATGGTCTTGAAAGTCCTTGTAAATGACAGATGGCACAAGCGACACGAAAGACCTGAGAAGTACAAGTATTACTGGCAGACAAGGGAAAAAGACGAATCGTGAAAAATCGCATTTCATGAAAGAATGATATACTTATATTGAGCGTATTGGTTCGTCTCGCCCTTGGACATGCCTCACCAATACCTCGTTAAAATAAAACGAGTTTCAATATACGAGGCAAAACAAGGGTTTTTTCATAACATTGGCAAGGGTAGCTGTATGTAAAATAAGAGGGCAGGAAAATGAGTTGGACTTTATCAAGAAGAAACAAAAAAGAATCCATTTATTCAGATGGACATGGAGCGTATACAGTTATTACTCATAGCAGGAAATCTTGAAAAGGCAAAGATTGCG
>NZ_KI271015.1:407-27302 GCF_000469305.1 Faecalitalea cylindroides ATCC 27803 | reverse complement strand
CAAAAGGTTGATCAACGAAGGACGCATGCAGGCAACAGTTGCACAGTCTCCAGAAACGATGGGTAAAAAAGCAGGGCAGGCGATTCTTGATTATTTTAATGGTAAAAAGATTCAAAAGAATGTAGTTGAAGCGGTGACGATCATTACCCAAGACAATATTCAAGATTATTCACTGGAGGGGTGGCAGTGATGAAGGTGTTTTTTAAAAATCGGTTAGATTATATCTATCTGTTGATGTGCATATTAAATTATGCTTTGATCTTTTTTATAGGGGCAATCGTTACGATCTCAATTCAAAGAATCATAGATATAGCGAGGGCAAGAAGTTTTATGGATATGTTGGATTATCTTCCCGGAGATGGATTGACTAATTTTATTTTTTCTATGATTTGTTTCTTTGTGTTGCTCTTTATCATGATAATTCCGCGAATGCGTAAGTTAAATGGGAAAGAAATCATTATTTACTATGCTTTTGAAATTTGTCTTTGTTTATTGATCATAAAAAATACATACTTTACCAGCAATGTGATCTTATTATTAGTGATGGCAGATGCGATGACATATACGCCAAGTAATAAGTATCGTATTTTGATATTGGTTGTATTGTTTGTGTTGTATATGGGTGCAATTCGTGATTTTATTTCACCTTTTTATTCTGTTGCGAGTTTTGAAAATTTTACTTCTATTTATTCATCGCAGACGATAGCTGTTCTTTTAGGGACCAAGAATACTTTGGTTAGTTTAAATATTGTGGCATTTATGCTATATCTGTTTTTTCTGGTACAAGATAAGATTGAAGAAAATCAACGATTTATCAGTTTGAATAAGCAACTACAAGAGGCCAATAAGCAGTTACGGGATTATGCAGATATCAGCGAAAAAATGGGTGAAACAAAAGAAAGGAATCGTTTGGCAAGAGAAATTCATGATACACTGGGTCACACTTTGACAGGAATTTCAGTAGGTCTGGAAGCTTGCCAGGTTATTTTGGATAAGGATCGTGATATGGCAAAGCAGCAGTTAAAATTATTGAGTGAAAATGCCAGAAGAGGGTTGGATGATGTCAGACGTTCAGTGGATAAGTTAAAGCCTGACGCATTGGAACGCTATACTTTAAAAGAGGCTTTGGATATTTTAATGTTTGATTTTCAGAAAATGACGGATGTTTCGATTCGATATATGTGCCATATTCCTTCATTGGAATTAGAGCAGGATGAACAGGAAGTAGTGTATCGAATCGTTCAGGAAGGAATCACAAATGCCGTAAGACACGGTCATGCGAGTGTAATCTATGTTACTATTGCTAAAGAAGGGAACACTTTAATTTTGATCATTGAGGATAATGGAAAAGGCTGTAAAGATATAAAAAAAGGATTTGGACTAAACCATATGCAGGATAGGATCGATTTATTGCATGGGGATATTCGATTCTATGGACAAAACGGATTTACAATAATTGCCGAAATTCCAATACGGCAGGGAGAATAAGATGACTAAAATATTGATAGCGGATGATCAGCAATTGATTCGGGAGAGTTTAAAAATTATTTTAGATACAGATAAAGATTTTGATGTAATTGATGTTGTGGGAAATGGCAAGGATGCCCTCGAAAGTATTGAAGCCAATAAACCTGATGTAGTATTGATGGATGTGCGTATGCCACAGATGGATGGAGTGGAATGTACGCGAATTATCAAACAAAAGTATCCGGAAATCAGTGTTATTATACTGACGACATTTGATGATGATGAATACATTTACGATGCGATCAAAAATGGAGCAAGCGGGTATCTGTTAAAAGGATGTTCTTTTGATGAATTGTCCAAATCCATTCGCTCGGTATTGAATGGAGGAGCTATCTTTAATCCAAATGTAGCTAAAAAATTGACTTCTTTCTTTTCACAAATGGCAAATAATCCAGAACATTTGTCATGGGATAAAGATGGATTGCCAGATTTAAGCGAGAACGAATGGAAGATCATTGAACAAATTGGGCACGGATTATCCAACAAGGAAATAGCTTCTTTGCTGCAGTTTAGCGAAGGTACGATACGTAATTATTTAAGCGTAATTCTAGATAAGCTAGGTCTTCGTGATCGCACTCAGCTGGCGATTTGGTATTTGAAGAAAGGACGAAAATGATGAGAAGATGGCAGATACGAACTATTTTTGCCTTGATAATACTTTGCCTGATCTTATCCTTGTTTTACGTGAATTCGAATAAAACATTAAAAATAGGTGTCATTACAGGAAGCAATTGGGATGTTCCAAGCCCAGATGCTTTAAAAATTGTGGATAATGCAATTGAACGGTTTGAAAAAGAGCATGTCAATGTTCAGGTAGAGTATATTTCTGGGATTCGCAAAGAAGATTATTCAGAATGGTTGTCACAACAAGCCCTTTCGGGAGATGTGTGTGATGTCTTTATGGTGCTTTCTAATGATCTGGCAACTTTCGCAGATGTAGGAATCTTAGAAAATCTGAGTAGTTTTATCGAAAATGATCCAGATTTTGATGAATCAGTATATTTCTTTAGTTCTTATCAATCCGGACAAGTGAATCATGTTCAGTATGCTCTTCCTTACGAGAGTGTTCCTACACTGATGTATGTGAATCGGACTTTGTTGGAGAGTGAAGGTATTGAAGTGCCTAAACAAGACTGGACGTGGGAAGATTTTTATGAGATATGTGCCAGAATGACCCAAGATACAAATGAAGACGGGATACTGGATCAATTTGGACAATTTGGTTATACTTGGCAAAATGCTATTTTTTCCAATGGGGCAAAAATATTTAATGACGAAGGGTCCAATGCTTTATTGGAGAATGATAGAGTATATGATGCAATCGAATTTATGAGAAGATTAGAAAAATTAAATCGAGGGCAGAGCGTGACAAGTGAGATGTTTGATAAAGGCCAGGTCGTATTTTGTCCGATGAGTTTTAGCGAATATCGTGCGTATAAACCTTATCCTTGGAGCGTAAAAAAATATTCCAGTTTTGAATGGGATTGTATTCCAATGCCTGCAGGACCGGATGGAAGCAATGTATCGCAGTTAGACACACTTTTAATTGGAATGTCAAAGAATTCCAAATACAAAGATCTTGCCTGGGAGTTTTTAAAAGAACTTTCCTTTAATGAAGAGACACAGAAAGATATTTTTAGATATTCACAAGGGGTTTCGGTACTAAATACAATTACAGACACAAAAATGATCATTGATTCTTTACAAGATGAAACACCTGGGGGCAGTGATTATGATTTAGGTTTTTTTAATTCTATGATGGAAAATGCAATCCCAGTCAAAGAATTTAATGGGTATGAGCAGGCAATGGCACTTATTGATGGAGAAATCAAATTATTGAGCATTAATGAAGATGACATTGAAGCAGCTATCGGTCGTGTTGAGGATCAAGTAGATGCTCTGTTGGAAAGTGTAAAATGACAAATGTAATTCGAAATCCAGTTACATTTGCAAGTTGAAAACAGTTTCATAAGAACCTATAATTACCTTAAGCGAAGAATATGTGATGCAAGCGCTAAACAACTTAAAAAAAATAACCAAAATATGTGAATATTGTGTGAAAAGCGCTTGCAATGTCATAACATTTCGTTTATACTCATAGTATAGTAAAAAACATAAAACGGAGGGAAAAATAATGAAATACGTTGTAATGGTAAGTCATGGCGAATTTGCACCAGGTTTGCATTCAGCTGTTAAGATGATGACAGGGGATCGTGAAGATGTTCTATCTACAAGTCTTAAATCAGATATGAGTGCAGATGAGTTTGCAGCAAATTTTGAAGAATTGGTTAAGGATTTTACAACTGATGATCAGGTTATCTTATTGGCAGATATCTTGAGCGGATCTCCATTTACTAATGCATTAAATGTATTAGATCAAAAAGGAATGCTGCCAAACACATTGATTATTGCCGGAATGAACATGCCTTTAGCAATTACTGCAGTGTTGATGAAAGATAATTTTGACAACGTTCAAGATTTAAAGGATACGTTGTTGAGCGAAGGACGTTCAGGATTGACTGACTTTGTCGTTGCTTCGGATGACGAAGACGAAGATTTATAATAGGCTAAAACGCAATCGCGTATAGGCATAAACAGATAATAAAAGGAGGACGTAGAAATGATTAGTTTCATTCGTGTGGATGACAGAATCATCCATGGACAGATCGTTACAAGATGGTCTAAAGAATTCCCTTGTGACGGGATCGTTGCGGTAAACGATAAAGCTGCAACTACTCCTGTATTAGCTCAATCATTTAAAGCTAGTACAGATAAGAAAGTCTTTGTTTGGACAAAAGAACACTGGAGAGAAAAAGCAGAGACAGTTAAAAATTCTAACAAGAAATATTTCTTAATTACTAAGAACCCTATCGATATGAAGGAAATCTTAGTAGATGATGGCTTTGTTCCTAATGATGTTAAACGTGTTGTTATTGGGCCATGTAATGATCGCCCAGGTGCAACTAAATTAGGAAATAACCAAAGTATTACTCAGGAAGAAGCCGACGCTTGCGAAGCAATGACAAAAGCAGGATATGAAGTATACTTCGCATTGTTAAAAGAAACAGCTATCGGTGACTGGAGCAAATTTAGATCTAAATTCGGTTACTAAGCAACCGGTCTAGATATACAAATTCATAATAATTTTTAGAAAAGGAGAGAGATGAATTATGAGTTTATTTCAAGCAATTTTGATTGGTATCATGAGTTGTACAGCAGCTTCTACAATCGCTTGTTTGGGAACAACTGTCGGTAACTACACATTGAACCGTCCGTTGGTTGCATCATTATTCGTTGGTCTTATCTTAGGCGACGTTCAAGGATGTATCTTAATTGGTATCCCAATGCAGGTTATGTGGATCGCTCTTGTTACACCTGGTGGTACAGTAGCATCTGACTTGCGTGCCGTAAGTTATATCGGTATTCCTTTGGCATATGTTGGTGCTAAAGTAGCAGGTATGGATTTTGGTGGAGACGAAGCTTATGCATTAGCTTCAAGTATCTCAGCAATGACTGGTGTAATCGGTATCTCATTGTTCTACGGAACAGCAATGATGAACTTGATTTGGCAGCACATTGGTTGGGCTCAGTTGGATAAAGGTAACTTAGATTGCTTAGGAAGAGTTACAGCTATTTATCCATTGATTTCACACTTTGTACTTTCTTTCTTGCCAGTTACATTACTTTGCTACTATGGATCAACTGCAGTAGAATCTTTGTTCGCTCAGTTGAATACAGATGTATGGTATGTAAAAGCTATGTTGGCAGTTGGTGCAGTACTTCCAGCTGTAGGTATCGCAATTCTGTTGAAATCAGTAGTTTCTAAACCAACAGATTTGATCTACTTCTTATTAGGTTTCGCTTTGGCAAAATCAATGGGATTAACATTGATCGCTGCTACTGTAGTTGGTGCTGTATTCGCGTTAATTAACTTTAATATGACTATGATGAAACTTTCTGGTGTGTCTGGTGGAGGCGCAGCTATCGATGATGATGAGGAGGATATTTAATTATGAAAAAGATTTCTAAAAAAACATTAAATTCTTCTTTCTGGCGTTGGTGGTATGGTAACCTGACTTGCTTCTCTCAGGAGCACATGCAGACATTTGGATACATGTGGTCAATGCTTCCTATTATCAAGGAATTGTATGATACACATGAAGAACAGTGCGAAAAAATGACTGCTTACTATCCATTCTTTAACACTGAACCTCAGATTGGTGCTATCGTTGTTGGTATCACTGCAGGTTTGGAAGAAGCTCGTGCAAATGGTGCTGAAGGTATCGATGATGAAATGATCAATGGTATCCGTGCTGGTTTGATGGGTCCATTGGCAGGTATCGGTGACTCTTTGATCGTAGGTACTTATATTCCTATCTTGTTAGGTATCGCATTAGGACTTGCAGAAGGTGGATCTGTTTTAGGACCATTGTTCTATATCGTCGTATGGAATGTTACTTCTACTTGGTTCCAATATTTCGTTTATATGAAAGGTTATGAACTAGGTGGATCTGCAGTTGAATTGTTGGTTGGTGAAAAAGCTACAGCCTTCCGTGAATCTGTAATCGTTATGGGTCAGGTTATCGTAGGTGCTATGGCTGCTTCTTGGGTAAATATCAGTACTCCACTTCAGATTGCTACTGACTCTGAAGGTAACCCAGTAATGTTGATTGACAAATTGAATGGTGCTTTCCCTGGCGTATTAACTTGCTTGTTCGTATTATTCGCTTGGTGGTTAATGGCTAAAAAGAACATTACTCCAATCAAAGTATTGTTACTATTCGTTGTTATCGGATTCGTTGGTTCTGTAGTTGGCGTAATCGGATAATAAAAGTATTAGTTTATTAGGCGAAGGCTTTGCCTTCGCTTCTTTTTTACTTAGAGGAGGAAATAGTATGAGTATGGTAAAAAATCACATGTCAAAAAAAGAAAGAAACGAATTAGCTAAGATCATCGAAAAAGAGAATGAATTGATATTACGTTTAGGAAGAATGATCAGAAATAGTGCGCTTATCTTTTTAGCCTGCGTCATCTTATGTATTTGGGGTTGGTCAGGAATGATTGATCCTATGCTTCCAAATATTAGTGAAGGGGTTCGTACAGTAGTGAAGTGGGTTGCCTTGATTGGTGCCATCATTTCTGGTGTATTTACCATTCTTGCTTTTTTATCACATAGAAATGGTAAAAAAAGTTTGTTGGCTAAAATTGATCGTTTTCAAGGAAAAGATTAATTTAACACAATTGAGATGATTATCACAAAAATTCACATACTCAATCCATTATTATTTTAATATTTATTTGTATTATATAGCCGAGCCAAGGATAGAGGCTCACTTCATAATCAAATTCCCTTTCTCTAATTTTCTTTAGGCAACAAGATCTATGTAAGATAGATCTTGTTGTTTTTTTTTGATAAGATTTCTTTTAGATTTATAAACTTCGTGATATTTATAAGTAATGATACTCAAATATAATAAATGCAATCAAATTTTCTTATTCAAAAAATTTAAACATCGATAATATTTTTGAACCAAAGCTTTCTTTTCTTTTTTAGCAAATTCAAAAAATATTTCTTTTATTTTTCATGCAAAGCAAGATAATAAAAACATCTTAAATTGAATAGATAAAAGTTCATTAAGAAAGTGGAGGTTTTAAGAATGTTTGCTGATTATCATGTACATACTGCATTTAGTGATGATTCAATCTACCCTATGGAATAAGTGGTTCAAGATGCAATTTCAAAAAAAATAAATGAAATTTGTTTTACAGAACATGTCGATTATTGGATTAAGGTGGATTGGGATAGTGGAAAGGAAATAGTGTACCGAAATGGAGAACCTTGAGCGAATTGCAATTATCCACTATACATGAAAACTATCGAACAAATGAAAAAAAGATATGGTAACAAGATAACAATAAAGACAGGATTGGAATTTGGTATGCAGATGCATACAATTAAGCTGTATGAAAAACTATTTTCTCAATATGATTTAGATTTTGTACTTTTGTCTATTCACCAAGTAAATGATTTAGAGTTTTGGAATCAAGATTATCAAAGAGGTAAAACGCAAAAAGAATACAATGAAGGGTATTATGATGAAATGTTACAATTAGTTAAATCTTATAAAAATTATAGTGTACTTGCTCATATGGATTTGATTACACGTTATGATAATGATGGTGTTTATTCATTTGAAAAGATTAAGAATAAAATTACTGAAATTCTTAAAATTGTTATAAGCGATGGAAAAGGGATAGAACTAAATACCTCTAGTAGACGATATGGGTTATCTGATTCTACACCATGTCGTGATATTTTAACGTTATACTATAATTTAGGTGGAAATATTATAACAATAGGTTCTGATTCACATAAACCTGAGCATTTAGAAGCTTATATTCAAGAGGGAAAAGAATTGTTAAGATCAATTGGATTTACACAATATTGTACTTTTGAAAAAATGAAGCCAATATTTCATTCTCTTTAGAATTTGATGAAAATTTAAAAATAGCATTTATTAATGAGGAAATGACAATAAATTAAAGTCATATTTCTCTTTTTTCTTTCTAGATTTTCATTTTAAAGCACAATATATTATATGGGTTGCCTGTCATGGACATAAAATAAGTATATTGATATAATATTGACGAAAGATGGGATTTATATGCGTGAAAAAATTAGAATTATTATGTATTCAAGTGCTGACAAGATTGATGGTCAAGGGGTTGGAAGTGCTTATCTTGAACAAGTAAATTTAATCAAAGAGGGAGCTTCCGATTTATTTGATGTAGAAATCAATGACTGGATCAAAACACCAGATATTCAGCATTTTCATACTTTGGATCCATTTTATTTCTTAAAAATGCAAGATCCTAAAGCTGCATGTATCGTATATTGTCATTTTTTGCCTGATACATTAGATGGCAGTATCAATATACCTGCTCCTTTTATGAAAACTTTCCAAAGCTATGTTATTTCTTTTTATAAAGCTGCAGATCGTTTAGTTGTTGTTAATCCAATTTTTATCGATGAATTGGTTCAATATGGAATAGAGAGAGAAAAGATTTACTATATTCCTAATTATGTTTCAAAAGATAAGTTTTATAAAAAAAGCAATGAAGAAAGGGTCGCAATTCGTGCTAAGTATGGCTTAAAAGAAGATGATTTTGTCGTGTTAGGAGCCGGACAGGTACAAACTCGAAAAGGCGTTCTTGATTTTGTCGATGTAGCGAAAAAGAGCCCAGATGTTCAATTTGTATGGGCTGGAGGATTTAGTTTTGGTCGTATTACGGATGGATATGAGGAATTAAAGAAAATCCAGGAGAATCATCCCGATAATGTACATTTTATTGGAATCATACCGCGTGAAGAGATGATTGATATATATAATATGTCTGATGTATTGTTTATGCCAAGTTATAATGAGTTGTTTCCAATGACGATTCTTGAAGCTGTCAACATTCATATTCCACTTGTTTTACGTGATTTGGATCTTTATAAGAATATATTGTTTGATCATTATATGAAAGATATTAGCAACGATGGATTTGCTCAATGTATCAAAACACTAAAAGAAGATTCATCTGTATATGAAACCTATGCTAAAGAAAGTGAAAAAATAAGTGAATTTTATTCGAAAGAAAATGTTTTATCTATGTGGATCGACTTTTATTTAGATGCATATAAAGAAAAGCAGGATAAATTATTGAAGAAAAAGAGTAAATAATAGAAATGTAGGTTAAAAATGAAAAAGCAAAAAATGTTATTGAACTTTCTTGTAATTATTCTTTTGACAATAGCGGTTTTATGGTTTGCGCTCAAAGATAATTATAAGGAAATTCTAGATGCAATCTCACAAATGAATTGGATGTCTTTGGTAATCATATTGCTGTGGGGCGTTTTGTATACGGTAGTATGGGGGTTTGTATACCTGGTTTTAGGACGAAAATACAATAAGCAGTACTCTTTGTTTAATGGTATTGTTATATCGTTTGTGGGAACATTTTTCTCTGGCATCACACCAAGTAGTACAGGAGGACAATTTGCCCAAGCATATATAATGAAAAAACAAGGCATTAAGGTCAGCGATGGTGCAAGCTTGTTATGGGCAGATTTTATCATTTATCAAACAACGATGATGATTTATGTGACCATATTGTTCTTGTTACGCTTTTCTTATTATAGTGCGCAGTCTGGCTGGTTTATGATTATTCTAGTCGGATATCTAATTAATGCAATTGTGATCCTGGCTCTATATACTATGGCTTTGTTTCCAAAGGCATACATCCGTCTTTCAAGAACTTTGGTTAAGATCTTGGCAAAGATAAAACTTATTAAAGATCCAGAAAAAACATTGGAGTCCTGGACATTGCAAATGACAAGTTTTACCACGGAAATTCGCAATATCTCTAAAGATAAAAAGAGTATTCTTACATGTTCTTTGGTAAATGTGATCCGTTTAACTTTGTTATATTCTTTACCATTTTTTATTGGGAAAGCTTTAAATATTCCTTTGAGACCTGAACAAATGATTGATGTAATTGCACTTTCCAGCTTTGTTACAATGGCTAATAGTTTTATCCCGATCCCCGGTGCCAGTGGTGGAACAGAAGTTGTGTTTACACTGTTGTTTGGATCGTTGATGGGTTCTGTTACGGGTGCAGTTATGATCTTATGGCGTTTTTCTACATATCATATTGTCCTGTTGATTGGTGGAATCACATTTGCTTTGGCAAAGAATTATTATGAAAAAAAGAGCAAAGGAATATCAAATATAGATTTAGAACAATATAAGGAGTGAAAGAATGCGAATTGGATTGTTTACGGATGCTTATTTACCAGATATAAATGGTGTGGTTTCCAGTGTTGTCACATTAAAAAAGGCGTTAGAAGAACTGGGACACACCGTCTTTGTTATTTCAAATCATAAAAGTTCTAAAATTAGTTTTGAAGACCATGTATTACGTCTTCCTGGATTAGAATTAAAAAAGTTTTACGGATATAAAATGAGTAGTCCTTTTCAGTTTGAAGCGTTTGAATATGTACGCAATATGGACTTAGATGTTGTCCATGTACAAACAGAGTTTGGAGTTGGTATGTTTGCCAGACAATGCGCAAAGAACTTTAATATACCGCTTGTTTATACATATCACACAACTTATGAAGACTATACACACTATATCAATCCAATGGATTTGGAAACTGTGGAGCACATGGGGAAGCTTGCAATCCGTTCTTTATCAAAGATATTGGGGAATGGAGCACAGGCTGTGATAGCGCCAAGTGAGAAAACTCGTAACACCTTGATAAGCTATGGGGTTAATACGCCGATTTATGTGGTTCCAACGGGATTGGATCTATCTAGTTTTGATCGTAATAATTTGGATGCAAAGAAAGTAAAGGAGATTCGTTCTTCATTAGGATTAACTGAAGAAGACCATGTTGTAGTATTTGTAGGGCGTATCGCAAAAGAAAAATCAATCGATATTCCAATTCGTGCGGTTGCCAAGAGCAAAGATGAGCATTTACATCTTGTAATCGTAGGGGGCGGCACAGATGAAGGTTATTACAAAGAAATTGTGGATGAACAAAATTGCAATGATCGTGTTCACTTTGTAGGAAGAGTTCCTAAAGAAAAAATACCGTATTATTATGCAGCATTTGATTGCTTTGTTTCTGCTTCGATGACAGAAACTCAAGGAATGACATATATTGAAGCTTTGGCCAGTGGTCTTTGTGTATTTGGTCGTCGTGATGAGGTCTTAAACGATCTCGTGTTTGAAGATAAAACAGGATATTATTTTGATGATGAGAATGAACTGGTTGAAAAGTTTGATTTGTTTTTTTCTAAATCAAAAGAACAAAGAGAAATGATGGTGAATGAGTGTATTGCCAAGACAGAACCATTTGATACTGAATTGTTCGCCCATAAAGCTTTGGCTGTGTATGAACAGGCAATTGATGATTTTTCGCAGGCATTTGTGGTTGAAAAAATCAAAATGGTTGATGATTATGTACGTTTAACAGTTCAAAGAGATAGCGATAGAGAACCTATCAAGTTTTTAATTCCATTAGATGATTTCTTTGATTTAAAGATTTCTGTCAATACGATTCTAGATGCGTATCTTGTTGAAAATTATTTAGAACTTCAAGATTTCTATAAGGCTTTAAAAATGGCACAAACAAGGGCTTTATCTGTGGATTGTACAGCACATGAAATAGAAGAATATTGCTTAAGAAGATTGGATGTTTCATCTGAAGATGCACAAACGATCGTGCAGGAACTGGAACAAAAAGGTTTGATCAATGATCGACAATATGCTATGGAAAAAGCACAAGTTTGGCATTCATACGGACAAAATAGTGCTCAGATACGCAATAAATTGTATAAAGCAGGAGTAGATAAAGACTTGATTGAAGAAGCAATTTCTACTTTAGAAGAGACAACGGAAATCAAAAATGCCTATGCAGTTGCTAAAAGACTCGTACATAATTTAAAAGAACAGTCAAATCGAATGAAACGTCAAACCTTAACGAATAAACTGGTTACAAAAGGATATTCTTTGGATGTTGCTAAACAAGTATCTGAATCTTTTGAATTTGATGAAGATGATTCAAAATCATTAGAGTTAACGATTAAAAAGGCGAGAAGATTGTATGCGTCTTTTGAAGAACCAAAGCGTAGCAATAAGATTCGTATATATTGTTTAAGAAAAGGCTATACTTCAAGCCAAATAGATGAAATATTGGAAGGTGAATTAATTGAAAATTAATGAAATTAACAGTGAAGGCAAGATTTCTATCAAAGCTTTGATCACAAAGTGTGATAAAGGAAAGACCCAGAAAAATACACCTTATCTTTCATTGACGTTAGAAGATAATACAGGGGTTCTTGATACGAAATATTGGAATTTGACAGATGAACAAGTAAATAAATATAAGGTAGGAATGGTTGTAGCCGTTGAAGGTGATGTAATATTGCATCGAAATGCATACCAGTTGCGTGTGCATAAAATGGAAATTGTAGAAGAAAATGATTTGAGTGCTTATGTAAGGAGTGCTCCAATGACTAGAAACGCGATGGAAGCAAAAGTCAATGAATATATTACCATGATCAAAGATGAAGATATAAAGACTTTGACAAAAACGATATTGCAGGAATCGAAAGATGACTTTTTTAATTATCCTGCAGCGGTAAGAAATCACCATAATTTTGTAGGTGGTTTGGCTTTTCACTCCATTTCTATGGTTGAACTTTGTTTGATGATTGCCAAACAGTATCCATGGCTGGATAAGGATCTTTTGATTTCAGGTACTCTATTGCATGACATTGGGAAAATTGAAGAGTTATCCAGTGCTGTCTTGCCAGAATATACGATAGAAGGAAATTTGTTGGGACATATTTCAATAATGTCTGCTCGAGTGGATCGAGTAGCGCATCAATTGAATATTCAAGATAAAGAATCGGTGATATTGATAAAACATATGATCTTGTCACACCACGGAAAAATGGAATTTGGATCTCCAGTTCTTCCGATGATTCCTGAAGCAGAAGTTCTTTCTTTGGTCGACAATCTGGATGCACGTATTGTCATGATGAAAAACAGTCTTGATCAAACCGTGCCAGGAGAATTTGGTCCTCGTGTTTTTGCGTTGGAAAATAGAATGATTTATCACAGAAAGGGTTCAAAATGAAAGTAGGATTTGTTTCATTAGGATGTTGTAAGAATTTAGTTGATTCAGAGATGATCATGGGAATGTTGAAAGAAAATCATCATCAGATTGTTTCGAATCCAAGACAGGCGGAAGCTATAATCATTAATACATGTGGATTTATTGAATCGGCAAAAGAAGAATCTATAAATACGATTTTTGAAATGGCAAAATATAAAGAAGATAAACTAAAAAAACTAATTGTTTGTGGATGTCTTGCTCAGCGTTATACTTCACAATTGACTGAAGAAATTCCTGAAATTGATGCGGTTATTCCGATTCGTGATTATAGCGAATTGGCAAATCGTTTACAGGAACTTTTACATGATGAAGGAAAAGGAAATTTTTATAAGAGCGAACGTTTATTGAGTGGAAAACCATGGCATGCGTATTTAAAAATCAGTGATGGCTGTTCTAATCGTTGTGCTTATTGTGCTATTCCTTTGATTCGTGGAGATCAAAAAAGTCGCGAAATCTCTGATATTCTAGAAGAAGCAAAATATCTTGCATCAATTGGGGTAAAAGAACTAACTTTAATTGCTCAGGACACCACAAAGTATGGGTTGGATAACTACAATGAGTTAAAGTTGGCTGAACTTATCAAAGAGGTGGATAAGATCGAAGATTTCCACTGGATTCGTATTTTATATATGTATCCAGATGAAATCGAAGATAAGGTCTTGGAAGCTATGCGTCAAAGCAAGCGTGTTCTGCCATATTTTGATATTCCTATGCAGCATGCCAATAATCGCTTACTTAAAAGCATGAATCGAAGAGGAACGAAAGAGGATGTATTGGCGTTGATTCATAAGATTCGCACTATGTTCCCTGATGCCACTTTAAGAACGACAATGATTGTTGGTTTCCCAGGAGAAACGGAAGAAGAATTTGAAGAGTTGATTGACTTTATCAAAGAGGTGAAGTGGGATCGCATGGGTGCTTTTACTTATTCAAAAGAAGAAGATACCCCAGCCTATGATTATCCTGATGAAATCGATGAAGATATACAAAATGAAAGGTTATCTGCTTTGATGGAAATTCAAAGAGAAATCTCACTTGAAAAGAATAAAGAAAAGATCGGTAAAGTAATTGAAGTACTTGTAGAGGAAAAAGAAGGATTGACAAATCGTTATCGTGGACGTTCGAAAGCGGATGCGCCAGATGAAGTTGATGGGCAGGTAATTTTCAGATGTGATGAAGATTTAGATATAGGTTCATTTGTACAAGTTGAGATTACAGATGCAAAGGAATATGATTTATTTGGAATATGGAAAGAATCATAGGGTTTGAACCAATTGTTCATGGTGATGATACGATCTTGATCTTAGGCTCAATGCCAAGTGAAGAAAGCTTAAAACAAAACATGTATTATGCTAATAAAACAAATCGGTTCTGGAAAATTTTGACAAGTCTCTATCAAAGGCCTAGTAATACACTAGAAGAAAAATTTGCTTTGTTGGAATATGCGCATATTGCCTTGTGGGATATTTGTCATTCATGTGTTCGCCAAACAAGTGCGGATGCGAAAATTCGTGATGTAATGGCAAATGATATCGATAGTTTGTTACAGAAAAATCCATCGATTCAAAGGATTATTTGTAATGGGAAAACGAGTTATCATAATTTATGCCGTTTCTTTCCACAATTGATTGAGAAAACAATCGTATGCCCGTCCACATCGGCGGCAAATGCTAAGTTTTGCTTAGAAGATTTGATTTATGAATATGAAAGGGTCTTGAAAAATGAGTAAATTATATTGGGCAAAAGTAAAAGAGGATGCTATTATCCCTACAAAACGTGATGAAGACGCGGGGTATGATCTTTATCCTTGTTTTGAAGAAGATTATTTGGAAATTAAACCATTACATACACGCCTAGTACCATTAGGTGTAGCCACGGCATTTGATGCCAGTTATGTAATGATCTTAAAAGAAAGAGGTTCTACAGGGACGAAAGGAATCGCTCAACGTTCTGGAGTTATTGACTCAGGATATCGAGGCGAATATATGGCTCCAGTCACAAATGTAAATGATAAACCGATTTGTATCATTAAAGAAGCGGCATTGGAATCATGGAGCGAACAGAAAAAAGAAGAGTATATTATTTATCCTTATGAAAAGGCTTTGTGCCAGGGCGTGCTTTTGCAGATGCCACAATTGGAAAGTGAAGAACTTTCTTATGAAGAACTGCAGAAGATGGAGTCTAAGCGAATGTCGGGCTTATTAGGAAGTTCGGGGAAATAGACTAAATCAATCGTGTTTTAAGGAGACCGTCAGGCCTCCTTTATTTTTGGGCAAAAAGAAAAAACATCTTTCGATGTTTTTCATTAATTAAGAAGTACCAAGTGATATTGAGCAATAAAGATTTATTGAAAGAAGAAAACTTTACTCAATGGGTTTATGATAAAAACTACCATAAAAGTGATTGGTTTTATAAGAGTTGATGATCACATTTGGGTTGATACTTCTTATACAATCAACAACGTCGGCTTCTTCATAACTACTTACGACAGCTTTACAAATATAAAAGTGTTTCTTGCTGAAAGCTCCATAAGCATCTACTACACTCATTCCATGTCTAAAATTAGATATAAAGGCTTCTGTTACAGGTTCTGGATCATCTGTGGTAATCTCTACTGTGATCTGTGCATATCGATGATGGAAACTGGAAATCATGCGGGTAGAAATAAACTGGAAGATAATTGAATATCCAGCGGCTTTCCATCCAAATAAAGCTCCAAAGATAATGATCATACAGGCATTAAAGATAAATACATAATCCCATATGCTTTTATGAAGTTTATCTGAAATATAGAGTGCGATAAAGTCGGTTCCTCCAGTTGATCCATCAGCTTTTAAAGCGAGTACGATGCTCATTCCATAAAGAGCTCCACCAAAGAAGACATTTAGTACTAGGTCATCGAAGAATGGATCAAAGGAAAGCGTCTGCAAGAATAGAGAAGTTAGTCCAAACTGCAAACAACTAAGAAAGGTAAAACGTTTGGACACGCTTTTAAAACACAATAGAGCGGCTGGTATATTCAGTGCCAAGATTGCCAGAGATGTAGATATGTTGACACCAACTAAAGTACCTATTTTATTAAGTAAAATAGCGACTCCGGTAAAACCACTGGATAATAAGTTGCAAGGATCCATAAAAACCTGGATCGTATATACCTGCAATAAAGAACTGGCGATGGTCATAATGACTGAAATGACAAAGCGTACCCATTTATATTTTCTTAGGTTTTTAATTTGTTTAGCCATAATAACTCTCCTCTAAACACAAATGATATTATAGTGATAAATTGAAAATATGATTATAAGATTGTTTCCTAAGCATTGGGAAAAGTGCCATTTCCTAATATTAGGAAATGGCAAGGCAAACAAAGTGAATGAATGTAAGTTATAATGAATAAGCTGATAATGCCATATTAATTATATGGAGAAAGGATAATGAAAATATGTTAAACAAGCGACAGGAGAAGATAATCATGTTGCTGGATGAATCGAAAAGTTGGATCACCGGAAAGGAAATTTCACGGTTGATGAACGTTTCGGATCGAACAATTCGAAGTGATATAGAGAATATTAATCGATTTTATGATAAACAGCTGATCGAATCCAATTTACGAAGTGGATATCGTATCAATGCAGATGTTCTTGTTACGCTACCTATTGAATTAAATTCAGCAATTCCTCAGACACCACAGGAAAGGTGCGTGTATATCATACAAGAATTATTATTTGAAAAAAAAGAAATTAATTTATTGGATCTGCAGGATCAGGTCTTTATTAGTGGATATTCAATAGATAATGATATAAAACGAATTAAAATTATGTTGGAACCTTATGATAATTTAAAACTGGTTCGTTCTAGAAATTGTATTCGTTTAGAAGGCAGTGAACAGAGCAAACGATTACTATATAAAGAACTCTTGTCGCAGGAAACGCAAGGAAATTTCTTGAATTTAAATAAATTATCTAGCATGTTTGTGGATTTTGATTTATTGAAAGTAAAAGAATATTTAGAAGAGACATTAGATAAATACAATTATCATGTTCGTGAAATGGCAATGCCTTTATTGATGATTCATGTAGGTATTTCAATTGAACGTATGTTTCGCCATAACTATATTGAAACAACACGTAATGTACAGGATTTAAAGAAACGAAAAGAATACGTCATTTCAAGAGAATTTTTCACAAAACTGTCTAAAAAGATGCCTATCGAAGTTAAGGAAGATGAAGTTATTTTGTTTGCTTTACAATTAATGGGAAAACGTTCGATAGATGTACAAAGTGATCTGGTAGTCAAAAAGACAGGAATGAATGTTGATGAATTTATTGAAGATATCATTAAGATGATCAAAGATGAATTTGATATAGATTTTTCTAAAGATTTAGATTTAAAAAATGGATTGGCAGTGCATTTACAAGGCGTAATGGAACGCATCAATCGCGATATGGATATTTCTAATATTTATCTTCAGGAACTGAAGCGTAAATATCCGCTGGTATTTGAATTGGCTGTTCGTGTTGGAAGACAAATGGAAAGTACTTTGGATATGAAAATATCTGAAGATGAAATAGGTTTTCTTGCTTTACATCTAGGGGCAGCTTATGAAAGAACAAGTATCTATTCAAAATATAGAGCTGTGATGATCTATCCTGTAGAGCAGGCGATGAGCAATATGTGTTTAAGAAAGATTGAAAATCTTTTCTCTGAAAGAATGGATATTGTAGAATGTGTAAGCTTTTTTGAAGAAAGTGCAATACGTAAATTAGAACCAGATCTAATATTGACAACACTTCAGCTTAAACATAATTTGGATATCCCAACTGTACAAATTTCGTTGTTTTTGAATACAGAAGATGAAAGCAAAATTTTTCAAACATTAAATGCTTTGGATCGAAATACATTTAAAAGAGATTTTGAAGACAGTTTGATCGGATTGATCCAAAAAGAAACATTCCATTATGATCTAGATCTTAAAACACCTTCAGAAGTTATTACATATATGTGTGATCATTTAGAGAAACTTGGCTATAGCAATGCTGAATTCAAACAGTCTGTATTAAAAAGAGAGGAAATGGCAGCAACGAGTTTTGTATATTCTTTTGCGGTTCCACATGCTTTGAATGTAAGAAGTTATCGTCCGGCTATTTCTGTTGCATTTTTGAAAAAACCAATTCAATGGGGTGAATTTGAAGTAAAGATGGTCATACTTTTAGCAATCGATGAGGAACATCAGGATGTATTGCGAATGTTCTTTACCTGGTTAAGCAACATGATCAATGATGCAAATCATTTTGCCTCATTGTTGGAGACGAAAGATTATGAAGATTTTCTTACGAAGATCGTAGAATAGAGAAAGGATGACGACATGAGTAAAAATCAAAATGGAAAATTTGGGGTTCAGCTAAAGAAAGTCAATGTGAATAACTTTTCCCGTATCGTTGCCTATATTATAGACTGGTATGTCGCAACGATGGTTTCCAGTATTCCTATCGTAATCATTACATCTATAGTCAATCATACGACTGTAATTACTCAGGAATTGAATAAATTGCCTTTGATGTGGGGTGTTATTACGGGGATTTTAGCGATTATATTCTATTTAGGATATTATTTTGTCTTGGAGCTAAAAGTATATAAAGGCCAGACTTTTGGAAAGCGCATTATGAAATTAAAGGTTGTAAAAGATGGTGGAAATGATGTTGATTTTAAATCAATCTTATTGCGTGAAGGACTTGGCGTGATGATTATTGAAGGGTATCTTGCGAACAGTTCAAGTTATCTTCGTCAGATCATTCAGCTATTTACGGATGTAAATATAATGGATATATCCGTATATCTGTTTGGGATTATTAGCGCTATCTCTATTTTGATGGGTATAGCTAGTCCAAGTCGTAAGATGATCCACGATCATATTGCCAAAACACATATCATTTCTACAAAAGAAGAACAAGTGTGAGAAAATGGAAAGAACTTCCTAAAATCTAGGAAGTTTTTTAGTTTTTAAGGAAAAACAAAATAATATAGAATACTTTATAGAAAGAGAGGGTGTATTTATTATGATGGATAAACTTGAAAAAGTCCTGATGCCTTTAGCCGATATTCTTACAAAGAATAGAGTGCTGATCGCAATCCGTGATGGTTTCTTGATCACTACACCACTGTTGATCGTTGGATCTATTTTCTTGTTATTTGCAAACTTCCCAATTCCTGGATGGGAAGACTTCTGGACAGGAATCCTAGGCACTGATTGGGCAGGATGGTTTACAGCTGTATCAAGAGCATCATTTAACTGTACTGGTTTGTTAACTGCACTTGGTACAGGTTATGCAATGGCTAGAGAATTTGGTGGGGATAAGATCCAAGGTGCTGCTGTTGCAATGGTTGCATTCTTTATCATGATGCCAACTTCTCATCTAGGTTCAGATGCAGATGGAAATTTAGTTGAAGGAGTTACAGTTTCTGGATTAAGTTTTGATTATATTGGTCCAAACGGTATCTTCATGGCATTGATTGCTGCGATTTTAGGTGTTTGGTTGTTCTGCTATGCTTATAAAAAAGGTTGGACAATTAAGATGCCTGCAGGTGTTCCTCCTGCTGTAACAGATTCATTTGCGGCTTTGGTACCAAGTGGTATCGTTATGGCTGCAGCATTCTTGATTCGTATCTTGTTCTCATTCACAGAATTTGGTTATGTTCAAGACTTTGTAGTTGCTGTACTTCAAACTCCACTTTCTGGATTAGGAGATACTTTAGGAGCTAACGCATTATACACATTCATGTGTTCATTCTTATGGTTCTTCGGTATCAACGGACCTGCTGTATGTAACTCTGTATATTTCATTGGAAATGTATTGACTGCAGAACAACAAATTGCTTTTATGGCCGGTGAACCATTACCTTATATCTTTACTAACCCATTCTCAAACTTCTTCACAAACTTCGGTGGTGGAGGTTCTACCCTTGGATTAGTAATCTTAATGTGTACAGTATGTAAATCTCAGCGTATCAAACAATTAGGTCGTTTATCAATTGTTCCTGGATTCTTCGGAATCAACGAACCAATTATCTTCGGCCTTCCAGTTGTTTTGAACCCAATTATCATTATTCCATTCATGTTGTGTCCACTTTTGAACTTGATTCTTTCATATTTCGCAACTGTTTGGGAAATTATTCCAAGAACAACGGGTGTTAACTTACCATGGACAACTCCAATTGGATTCTCTGGTTGGTTATCAACTGGATCTTGGACAGCTAGTGTTTGGCAGTTATTCTTGTTAGCATTGAATATGGCATTGTACTTCCCATTCATCAAGACATTGGATAGAAAATATCTTGAAGATGAAGCCAATGCAGAAGCTAACGCTGGTGAAGAAGAAGAAATTTCATTTGATGATTTAGATCTTGATGATCTATAGGATTTAATATAAAAACAGGCCATCTGATCTAAGAGCCTGTTTTTATTGTATAGAAAGGGTTATAATAAAAATACAAAAGGAGTTGAAAATTATGAAAGTAATGATGATTTTTGATCAGACACAAGCTGGTTTAGGTGGGAAAGAATCTCCTGATCTTCCAATGGGCGGGAAACCAATGGCCATTGGTTCATGTGGAATGTTTCAACGCTTCATGGATCAAAATGACGGAAAAGTAATCGCAACTTTATGGTGCGGAGATGGTACTTTTAAAGAAGATCCAGAAAAGAACGCAAAGAAGTTTGCGGCAATGGCTAAAAAATTCCAACCAGATGTAGTAATCTGTGGTCCATGTTTCAATTATGCAGGATATGGATTGATGGCTGCTAAGACGGCTTTGACAATTAATGAACTAGTTGGTATTCCTGCTTTTGCAATCATGTCTAAAGAATGCGAACAGGCAATTGAAGAATACAAAGATAAAGTAACAATCTTAAAAATGCCTAAAAAAGGTGGAACAGGTTTGAATGAAGCTTTAAGCGAAATGTGTCAATTCGCAAAAATGTTAGTAGACAAAGCAGATACAACTGCATTTAAAGCAGAACATGCATATTAATTGATAATGAAAAAGCACTTTAGATTTATAAACCTAAAGTGCTTTTTAAGTGTTAAGATCATTAATTTGATTTTGTATTTCATCTAAGAACTGGCAGGCTTCATCTCCATCCATCTGAACATGGTGAAATTGGAAGGAAATTCGAAGGGTTGTCGTTTTGCCTATTGTTTTATACTTTCCCCAGATGAGAAAAGGATTGTTAAAGATGCCGCTATACATATTGATGACGCCATCGATTTCATGGTGGATAAGACTGGATGTGCCAATGATCATGTGATCAGGTAGTTCTAGATCTTTACATGTTTCTTTTACCTGTTGAACTCTTTGCAGGTAATCTGAATTGAAAGCATCAAGATTATCGTTATAGGAAACATCGCAGCTGTTAAGTTCGTGGTTTATGTTTTTTACTAAGATACTTATGCCTAATTGATCATATTGAAACATTTTATGGTCAATAGGTAAAAGGTAGAATTCTTTTGTCTTCTGTGCGGCTGAAAGAATGCAGTAGCAAAGTGACATATTTAACTTATATCCTTTTTCTTTTAATTGGATCAATTTGGTTATATCGAGTGTTTTAAATATCGTTACCATAGGCATTGGCGCATTGATATAAAGTTTATAGCTGGTAGCTCGATTTGTCTTTAGAGGTTCGATTTCATGCATGAACTTTCTCCTTTCTAAGTTATCTTGGGCATTGGATATAGCCATATTCATCTTCGGTTAATTGAGGAAATCCAGGACATGTTGTTACATAATGAAAATCATCTTTTGGAGCAGAGGTTTCATATTTGTCAACACTGTAGGCAACCTGGTCACTGGCATCACCGATAATTCCGCTGACACCCATGTTAAGGTAGTCTGTTACTTTTTCAGTATCATCAACTGTCCAGACATAAACAGGTAATATATTATTTCTGGCATCTTCTAACAATTGTGTATTAATTGCACTTTCTTCAATAGCGATAAAATCAGGGATGAAAGGATCATCTAAACGGATATTGATTCGCCCAAGATTTCCAAAAGCACAATATCCAATCCACCAGTCTGGACGTTTTTTGGCCATCATTTGCATGCTTTCTTGGTCCATGGACATAAACATAGCACGATCAGAAAATTCATATTTTTCAATGAGCTCTATGGTTTGGCTAACTGTTTTTTCTTGATCGCCTTCCAGGGGTTTGAACTCGATTAAAAGGCCAATTTGATTTGGGGCGTTTTTTGCGGTTTGAATGGCTTCTTCTAAGGTAGGTATCTTTGCGGTCTTTCCTTCTTGGTTGGTGGTTTTTAATTGCTGGATCTCATCCAAAGTAAGCTCACTGATATCTACATCTTTTCCGGTTAGTCGTTTTAAATTGGTATCATGGCAGAGAACAAGAACATTGTCTTTTGTCAGTTGTATGTCGATTTCTGCGAAATCTGCATGATTGGTATCGGCTGCTAAGATTCCTTCTAAACTGTTTTCAGGTTGACTGATATCTCCGCGGTGTCCAATGGAATATGGTAGATGTAGTATGGGCTGTTGATTAAAATAATAGATTACAAAAATTAGGCAACTTAAGGAAAACAGAATTGAATATATTATCTTATGACGAACAATGACTGATTTCATGTTAACTGTTTTTTTTAGTTTAACAGGTTCAAAGCTGCATACAGGATCAATATTTGACTTTGTTTTTAAAGCTTGTTTGATAAAGAAAACTTCAATAATTGTCCACAAAATGGAAAAAGCGATAAAGCCAAACGTACGAACGCGAAAATAAGAAGAAAATAAAAAATATCGTAAAAAGTAGAAGTTAAAATCAGAAGCAGTTAAAAGCATTTCTTTTAAAATATATGTTTGAAGAACATAATAAAGAAGAAAAATTCCTATTAAGATCATCCATAATTTGGGCTGATGAATCATTTTTTGAGTTGAGTGTTTAGCGGCAAGAAGAAAGTTTTCCTGTTTATATATCATGTAATAAGGAACTAAGATCAATAAACCATATAATACAAATAATACTACATATAATAGGATCGTCAGCTATGATCCATATTGCATCTTCAATAATTCGTTAGTGATGAAATTAGGTATGGATAAAGAAGGAAAAACAGTGGATACAAATCCAAAATGCCATAAAGGACACAAAAAAACAAAATAAATGAAAGCTAAAATTGTGGAAGGATGTTTCAGTACTTTTAAATCTTTTATTCCGGATAAACAGATATCAATCCAGTGAAAAGATTGATGTGTATGTTGCAGATAAAGTATCTTGTATACAATAACATATTCTATATAGATAAAAAACAAAATGATCAAAGCATAAAACAATGCACCTAAAATACCTGGAATATTTAATAATTTGATGATTATGTCAAAGTTATAAATGACGGATTCAGAAATGATGTATTTCATAAACCATCCGGTTAATAAAGATAAAACAGGTAATACGATGACATAGATCAACAGTTTATAAAATAGTTCAAATTTAAATACTTCTTTCATACAAATAACTCCCTAAAAAACAATATAAATATAACATAAATGAATAAAAAGAGCTGTAATGATTTTGAGAATACATTACAGCTTTACGCTTAAAATTCTTTATGTTCCATGATTTTGGTGCTGATCTTATAGGAAATCCATAAACAAATGAATGCAATCAGGATCAATAGGCCAGCCAACACGCTGATATTGATAGTGGGAATATTTTCTAATAGTAAGTTTATGTTGATGTGAAAGATTAAAGTTAAAATTTGGTTGATCGCAATACCGATTATGGCGATTATTCCGAAAGCTCCAATTAATGCGATCCTTCCTTTTTCGCCTCCAAATTTGAGTTGAAATGGTAGAGTCATGGCAAGAATTGCAATCATCATAGCTAAAATTAATATGGCACTGATCATAAATTCATCAATAGGTAAGGTATTTCGGTTTAGGATTACCAATAAGCCGAAAAGTGTTGTCAAGATCCAGCTAAATGATCCTAACAATAGACCGAAACAATATTTCTCTTTAACATATCCTTTTCGAGTGATTGGTAAAGTGAATAAGAAAGCATATCCGTTATTATAATCATCATAGCTAATTGTACTGATCGTGAATAACGAGATCACAAAGATTAAAAAGCCTAATGGGAAGATTACATCATCGGAGAATAACAACATTCCAACACTTAGAGCAATCATCAAGCAGAAAAAGTTCTTTTGATTCAGTATTAACTTATAGTCTTTAATAAGCAGTCCTTTCATAATTTATTTCCCCCTTATCATCATCGTGATCAATTCATCGATTGAACCTGCTTCAATTGTTATATTGGGATAGTTTTCTAAATAATATTGTCTTTCATTTGTAAGACAGCTATATCCATAGGACTCTTTTTTTACACGAAGGATATAAGATTTATCCAATGCCTCGTATTGTTTGTCATCGACTTTTAATAAAGCGTAGTTACTTAAAAGAATATCAGTATCTTCATGAAGGATGATCTTTCCATCATGAATCATATATAAATCATCACATAAGGATTCTAAATCACTGGAAATATGAGAACTGATCAAGATTGAGCGTTCATCATCTTCCTCTAAAAATTCTCTTAGCATATCTAATAATTCATCTCTTGCGATAACATCTAATCCAGCAGTTGGTTCATCTAAGATCAAAAGTTTAGCACCATGTGAAATCGCAACTAGGACCTTTAGTTTCGCTTTCATTCCTGTTGAGAAGTCTTTGATTTGCTTGTCCATCGGAAGTGAAAATCGTTGAACTTGTTTGATGAAAAAAGAGGAGTCAAATTGTCTATACATGTTTTCAAGAATAGGAATGATATCTTTAATTCGTAGATATCCACTGAAACCTGAATCGGATAATACAACGCCTAGTTTTTCTTTATCCTCTGGTGTAATGTCTTGATTGTCTTTTCCAAATAAAGTGATAGATCCACCATCTGGATGAATTAAATCCAATATAGCTTTAAATGTTGTGCTTTTTCCAGATCCGTTTTGACCAATAAGACCAGTCACTTGTCCGGGGTTTACCTGAAGTGAGCATTCTAAGAAAAAATTATCATAATGTTTCTTTAAGTTTTCTATTTTCAACATGGCTTATCCCTCCAATATAAGTTCAAATAGTTCTTTAATCTCTTCATCACGGATACCGCAACGTCTTCCTTTTTGGATGGCTCGTTCTAAATCAGCTTCTAATTCTTTTTTCTGTTCTTCTAAGAGTAGTTCAGTATTTGTTGCAGCAACATAAGTGCCTTTTCCATGCACTGTAATGGTAAAACCTTCACTTTCCAAGTTGTCATAAGCTTTTTTAACGGTGAGTGCACTGATTTTTAATTCTTTGGCTAGAGAGCGAACAGAAGGAAGAATATCATTTTCTTTTAATTCTTTGTTTCGAATCAGTGTTTTTATTTGATCTACAATTTGTTCGTATATTGGCACCATTGAAGATGTGTTAATAATAATTTTCATGTTATATCGACCTGTCTTTCTGTAAACAGTATATAACAGTATTTAACTGTTGTAAAGTGTTATATGCTGTTTATTAAAATGAGAGAATAACTTGGAATTTTTTATGTGCTAGGGGGATTAGTATTTTTTATAAAATATAAAGGCCAGAAATAGAAATCTGACCTTTATGTTATAAAAAATAAAATTTGTTAATTGGGTTATTTTATAGCGTCTACAAATCGTTTAGTGATAACTTGAGGGCGTGTGATGATAGATCCTACAACAACGCTGTAGCAGCCTAAATCCAATACACGTCGTACTTTTTCAGGCGTATCAATGTTTCCTTCAGCAATAACTGGATGTTTAGCTTTTTCAAGCAAGCTACGAATAATTTCAAAATCATTGGCTTCAATTTTGTTACCTTTACTTTGTTCTGTATACCCAACTAAAGTTGTACCAATAAAATCAAATCCAATTTCATCGGCATGTAGCATTTCTTCTAATGTTGAGCAATCAGCCATCAATAGTTGATCTGGGTATTTTGCGCGGATTTCAGAAACAAATTTATCTAAAGTTTTTCCATCAGGTCTTGTGCGGCAAGTAGCATCTACTGCGATAACTTCTGGTTTAACTTCCATTAACTCGTCGATTTCTTTCATGGTTGGTGTGATATATACAGGATTGTCACCATATTCTCTTTTGATGATACCGATGACAGGAAGATCTACCTGTTCTTTGATTTCCTTAATATCCACTACAGTGTTGGCACGAATTCCTTTTGCACCTCCTTCTTTTGCGGCTTTAGCCATTCTTCCCATGATGAAAGAAGAATGTAGAGGTTCATTTGGCAAAGCCTGGCATGATACAATTAATTGTCCTTTTGTTGTTTCCATTTTATTCATAATACTAGTCTCCTTTATGCTAATTTTATCACTAGAAATGTTACACGACAATAAGTGTTAAATTGTATTTAATAATAATTGTTGTGTTAGAAAACATGATTAAGTAATGCTAAAGAATATATATAATAATAAAAATATCTAATA
This sequence comes from Faecalitalea cylindroides ATCC 27803, assembly GCF_000469305.1. Classification (GTDB taxonomy): domain Bacteria; phylum Bacillota_I; class Bacilli_A; order Erysipelotrichales; family Erysipelotrichaceae; genus Faecalitalea; species Faecalitalea cylindroides. The sequence goes on along the minus strand of NZ_KI271015.1, from coordinate 533 downwards.
GGAATTAAAAGATGATTTGTTGATATTTGTTGGTTTCTAGTTTATAACTCATATGTCGATGCAAAAAGAAAGGGAGGAGTGCTAGTTCTCCCTTTTGCCTTGTTTAGAAGTCGATGCTTATCACAA
>NZ_KI271015.1:0-307 GCF_000469305.1 Faecalitalea cylindroides ATCC 27803 | reverse complement strand
CTGAAAGGCTCCTTTCCTTGATGGCCTACATCAAACTTCAATGTAAACTGCCGCATTTAGCTGACCTCCTTATCAAGTCACATACCTTATCGTATGCATCTATATTGTCTTGAATAATTCTTACAAAATAATGACAATACATTTATGCTTTATCACAAAAAAATAAAAAAAATTAAATATTGTCTTGCATGTTAAAAAGGGTTGTGCTATATTAAATAGGCACTGAATGTGTTTTGTGCGCCCATAGCTCAATTGGATAGAGCGTTTGACTACGGATCAAAAGGTTGATCAACGAAGGACGCATGCA
>NZ_KI271014.1 GCF_000469305.1 Faecalitalea cylindroides ATCC 27803 | reverse complement strand
TTTGCTGTCAAGACGCTCTATACTGTTTTGACGGTTGAGTGCAGTAATTGTTTTAGATATTTCCGTTAATCCCATTTCTGCAATATCACTGGTAGCAAATCCAAGTGCATTGAGTGTTTCCTGCGTATTGAAGTTAGTAACATCTCTGAAATCATCAAGTTCAAAATAACCGTCCGTATCAACGCCGAGCCTTGACATCATCATATATGCCACACTATTTGTCACGACATTTTTATAAATGAAAGCCACAATATCCTCTTCCACTTCCTCAAAGGAACTGCCCTCGGTTGCATAGTAAAGGTCTTGCAGATAATCAGGGATATTATCCTCTGCCGCATTTCTTGCTGCTCCCATAATTGCTTCGGCAAGACTGCTCTTATTCTCAATCTCTCCGAAAGTGCTTTCCAATGTTTCAATCACATCAGCTTCGTATTCCTGACGCATATCCCAAATCGGGACTGTTCTTGAATATCTGCTTTCGTGAGTATCTGAAATGTCAAAGTAATGTGTCAGTCTTTGCCGTGAACGGTTTTCATCAGCAAAAACAGCAATACCTCTAGCACCTCGGTTGACCCATCTGCCAAAAATTTTGTTCCACTGCTCTATCTCAAGAACCGCTGTTGCATCTGGTCGCTGTGCATATACAAGAAGCTGCTCGTCATAACGTAACTTATAATTTCGGCAAGCCGAAGCTAAGAATGCCTGCCAGTTCTGAGGATTTGACACAACCGTTTTGCAGGTGCGGTTGTAAAGCTCAGAAATAAGGTCATATTTTCGTGCCATTACTCTTGCACCTCCTTATCGCTGTTTTTCTCTGTTTCTGGTCTTGTTTTTTGACGGTTCGGATTGATTGATAGGTTCAACTTTACTTCCATTAAGCTCCATTTTTTCAGCAAACTCGCATATATGATAGCAGCAATTTCCGACATACAAATGGTAGTCATCAATATACTTGCACACTCTGTCTGCTGTGTGTCCATCACGAAAAGTAATCTTGATTTTTCCACCATCGGGAATATAGAATTTCAAATTGTAATGACTGTCTATAAATCGAATTTGCTTTTCCTGCGGCTCTGCTCTATTCTCCTGTTGCTTCATTTTCCTTACCTCTCATTTTTGTTGCTTCATCAGAACCGCCGCCCAAATACGAAAAGAGTTTACCGGACTTTGTATTCTTCTGAAGCTCCATAATCACACCCATATCAGGAATCGTGATATTCGGGATTTTCAGGATTGCTTCCATATCAAGCTGCTGCAACTTTTTCTCCGTATCACAACCGGAGTCAAAGAGTTTATTCAGCACCTTGACCTTATTCTGAAAAGTTGCTTTGTCTTTCACGAAAATACCTCCTTAGCTAATGTTGATTACAATAGAAATACTGCCGCTCTGTTCTTCTTTCTGCGGATTACGTGAATACTCAGGAAAAAGGGACTGTACTCTCTGCCTTGCCCTGCGTATGGTTTCAAAACAAGGAAGTCCGTATGCTCGGTAATTAAATACAATATCCTCAAGCGGAAGATTTCCGGCAGGTATATATCCGTACCGATTGTAATAATGCAGAATAAGAAGCATATCATCATACCTCGACATCGGGCATTCCTTTAAGATTTCAAGCACTCGGCTCTCCACCGTTTTCTGTTGT
>NZ_KI271013.1 GCF_000469305.1 Faecalitalea cylindroides ATCC 27803 | reverse complement strand
CATCAGTCCATTGTCATAGACGTATTTTACAGAATTATAGAACCAGTCATTTGAAACAATATCGTAAAACTGCATTGGCAATTTATCTGGAATTAGCACACCATTTTCATCAAAGTAATAAAGCTGCCCATTTATAGAAATCCAACCACTTTCTTTATACCCATTATCTCCAAAATAATATGTTTTATCACCAACCTGCGTCATTCCTCTAGCCATACTTCCATCTTGCCGAAAATAATACCATCTTTTATTTTGCTCTAACCAACCTGTGTGAATTTCACCAATTTCATTTACATAATATGTACATCCATCTATATCTATAAAACCTAGCCCTTTCAAAATTTTTCCTGTAATATCAAAATAATAATATTTACCGTCTACATATACTTTCCCACATGCTGCTCTTCCGTCTGAATAAAAGTAATATTTTTCATTATCTATTTTCTTCCACCCCACTTGCATAATCCCTTTTTCATCAAAATAGTAATAATTATAATCGATACGATTTAATCCTTTTAAAATATATCCAGAAGAATCAAAATAATATGTATTATCACCAAATGATTCAAAAGCAGAATATATAAAACTGCCATCTTCTCTTTGATATTTGCTTCCATATTCATCTGTTATCCATCCCTGCCCTTTTTGATAATGTAAATTAGCATTATTTATACAATCATTTTGATATCCAATATTTATAAATTTCCAGTCATTTAGAGTCCCTGAATAATAAATATCTTTTAATTGTACACAACCCGCAAAAGCATAAGGTTCAATAATTCGTAAATTTTTATTCACTGTTATTGATTCTAGATTAATACAGTTTTGAAATGCAAAATAATTAATTTCTTCTAATTCATTTGGAAAACTAATCCTTTTTAAAGATACGCAATCTTGAAAAGCACCATCTTCTATTACTTTTAAACTCTCAGGTAAACTAACTTCTTTTAAATTTTTACAAGAATCAAATGAATATGCCCCAAGTTTCTCGATACTATTTGGAAAAGAGACTTTTTCTAAACCACTTAATCCAGAAAATAAACCATTACCTATATTCCTAATACCATCTTCGAAAATAATTTCTTTTAAATTAGAACAGCCATAAAAAAGATTGCCTCCTGTATAAACCATATTTTTAGGTATATTGATTTTCTGCAGATTTGAACAATTATAAAAAACTGCTCCTTGTATTTCTTCTAATCCGTTTGGAAGTTTTATTTCTTTTAAATTTTTACATTCTTTAAATGCATAACTTTCTATAACTCTTACAGAATCTGGGATTTCAATAGTCTCCAGTCCTGTGCAGCCCTCAAATAAATGTCCTGTGATATTAGTGATGTCTTCATCAAATAAAACATTCTTTAAAGAAGAACAACCATCAAATATCCCGGATATATATGAATCTATAGTCATACCACTTGGAATATTAATTTCAGATAAACTCGTACAATTTGAAAATGCGTTTTCTCCAATCTTTTCTAAACCAGAAGGTAATGTAATACTAGAAAGTTTATGACAATTACTAAAGGTATTTTTCCCTATAAATTTAATATTCTCAGGCAATACAATTTTTTCTAAATTTTCACAGTTTTTAAATGCACTTTCCTCTATAGTATTAACACTTTCTGGAATAGTAATAGCATTAAGTGAATATACATTTTCAAACAAAGATTTTGTGATAGTTGTTATCCCTTTGTCAAATGTGATTTCTTTCAAATTATCGCATAATATGAAAGGACTATAACTTATAGTTTTTAAATTTGAAGGAATGTTTATCTTTTCAATTTTATCACAACTTCCAAACGCTCCACTTCCTATCTCTGAGAGGTTTTCAGGCAGGAAAACTTCTGATAATTCATTACACCCATAAAAAGCATTATTTTCAATCCTAGTTAATGTTATAGGTAATGAAACTGATTCTAAACTACTGCAAAATGCGAAAGCTTCTTCTTCAATTGTCATTACTCCTTCAGGAATAACAATCGATTTTAGGCTACCTGCATACTTAAATAAATATTTTGGAATTGTTTTTATATTCTCGTCAAAATGTATAGTTTCTAATTTAGAAAATACATCAAAAATTCCATATTTTGAAGAATCAATTGTCATGTTTGAAGGTATGTTTATTTCGACTAGATTAGAACACCCATAGAAAGCTTGACCTCCTATCTTCTTTAAATTTTTTGATAAATGAACGTTTGTCAAAGATTTACAATTTTCAAAGGCATTATAACCTATAGACTCCACATTATCTGGAATTACTAAAGAGGCAAGATTTGAGCAATCTAAGAAAACTTCATTATCAATACTAACCAAGCTTTCAGGTAAGTGAATTAAAGTAATATTTTGATTTCCTTGAAACGCCTTTGCAGCAATACTTGTTATATTTTCTGGAACAAAGATCTCACTTTCTGTTCCGTTATACTGAAGTAAAGTTGTTCCTTCGATAGTAAACACTGAATTTTCTTGAATTTTTGTGTTGATTTGATCAAAATTCTTAAAAACTAAACTATCATTTGTAATATTTTTTTCTAAAGCAGGTATATCAATAAAAATACTGTTTATAGAATTATCATCAAATCTTTGAAGTACAATCTCTTTTTGTTGAGGTATATCAGTTAAGGTATTCTCTTTGATTTGTAAATCAAATGAAATAACTCCATTTATATCTCTTAGATTCTTCGTAAATGTCGCTTGTAAAAAATTATCTTTTATAGCATAGATTCCAACATCGGTATTATTTTTGTCTAAAAATGCTTTATTTTCGTTATCGACAAAAAATTCATCAGGGATTTTTAACCCAAATGTATCATTATTGTTAATTTGCCCTATTATATCAAATTTAACATTCATGGAAATATTCATACCATTTTGTATATGTTCAACTTCTAATTTCAATTCCTTTTTGTTGGTCCAATCAATTGGTTCCCTATCTCTAGTTTCAACGATACTATTGTCTTCTTGTATTTCGTCGTTAGCATATACAGGAAAAGAAAAACTTAAACTTAAAGCGATAAATATTAACATCATTTTTTTCATATCCATTTATTCAAGGTATAAATACATTTGAAAGCACCTATACCTTTCGTCTCCTCTAAAAATAAAATTGTGAAAATTAAGTCTTATTACTTATAATATTCCATAAATCGCATGATGATC
>NZ_KI271012.1 GCF_000469305.1 Faecalitalea cylindroides ATCC 27803 | reverse complement strand
TGCACACCATTAGATTCATATATTTCTGCAAAGCCAAAAGCATCATCATAATGTCCTAAATCGGCTAATAAGAAACCTTCTGGAATTAATGGTATTAATTCACTTTTCGTTATTTTCTTATCGCCATTCAAATCATATTGTTCAAAGCCTATTCTATTAGCAATGATCACTTCTTCATCACTTATAAATTTCATCGAAAACATCAGCATGCTTTCAGTTTCTTTTTGAATATGTACTGTAGCTACATCATTCACTATAGGCCAAGAGGTTTCTAATGTATAATATCCTTTTGGCATTTGATAGCTAACCGAAGCACCAATTCCACTATAAACAGTAATATAACCTATGCCTCTGGTACCCATTATCGCCTCTGAAATCAATTCATTCGTCTCAACGTCCACATATTGAATTTTTATCTGTCGGGGATCATTCTTTGTTACATATTCTTGTTTTATTATAGGTACATGGCATAAATTACCTGCTGCTCCCCAACCTGATTCACAAGCTAACACATATCCTTCAGGCATATATTCATCTATATTAAAGATAGAAAAATCTTCAATATAGATTGATTTTACTACTTTATTTTCAAGAACGTCTTCAAAAATTAATTGAGCAGGATGTGTTTCTACTTCATCCTCTATCACTGTTTCATCAATCGTTTCAGAATTCTCCGGTATCTTAGTTTCTTCTGCTTTGACCAATTGAACTTGTGAAAGACCTAAAATAATAGAAAAGATACTACAGAACACTAGCCTACTTACTTTTAACCTCATTAAAAATCTCCTCTTTGTTAAATATATCTATATCAGTATGCAACTATAGCCACTTAAAACTACACTCAGATCTAAAGCTTTAAAGCAAAACAATAAACATTATCATTATTAATCTTTAATGTTTAATTATAGTGACTAATTAAAGAAGTTATATACAAGAGATGATATTGATCGTATAACATTTTGTGCATTAGATGTAGATTTTAGATTTGTTGATAAGACACTTAAAATATATGGTCCGCTTGGAGCATATATAATCGCTACATCATTTTCTGTATTATACAATTCTCCTGTTTTATTTGCCGTAACTACTCCTTGTGGAACTCCAGCCGGAATTTTCCATGTTCTTTGTTGTTGTTTTAATAAAGATAACATTCTATCTGAATATTTTAAATTACCATAGTAAATATCTGATAACATCTTTGTTGTATCCCTAACAGAAGTATAATTACCATATTCAACTGGAATCATGCTAGTTGAATTATAGCCGTGTGCTCTACTCCAATTAGTAACTAAGTTTGTTCCTGCAGAATAATTGCCATATCCTAACATAGTCACTAAATTCACCCAGGCATTGTTATCACTAACAGTTATCATACTATGAAGTTGTGAATCCACATAAGATTGTCCATAACGAGAAATCATTGATTCATAATTATCATAGACGGCTCCCATAACAAACATTTTCATTACACTTGCTGCTTGTATCTGTTGATTTGAAACATCAATAGTTGGATTTTCAGAATTTAAGATTTGAACACATACCGACCATGTTTCTCCAGCATATGTATGAGAAGCAATATATTGAGCTATTTGATCTCTTAATGCTCCTAAAGTATCTACTACTTGAGTTTTACCACTTCCAATTTCCCGAATGATATCGCCATCTAGAAATACCATAACCTTAGAAATATACGTTCCTGCCTGATATCCAAATTCAGAGGCATTGATTTTTGCTAGATAACTACCATCACTCTGTCTTATTCCTTCAAACCATTTAACATTATTCGGATTTCCATCAATATATACAGGTACCCATACTCTCGAAATAGTTGCATTTGATACAAGACTATTTACTTTTACATTATATTGTCCATAAGAATTAGATTTTTCGTCTATACTTACAGTACCTACATCTAGAGTGATATCGTTATCAGCTAATATGTCTCTAACAAAATGAACAGCGAATCGTTGAGCTTTGGAACCATTATTATCGTAAATTTGAACCTTTGTTCCATTAATAAAACTTCCATTTACTAAATCAAGGACTTGATTTGGGTTTGTACAAGTGACAAATTTTATGGTTCCTTCTTCATCTTTTACCGCAATCCATTTTTGATTATTTGAATTATTCAATGATTTGATCACAACCATCCCGTTTTCAACTGTAAGATATTTATTCGTACTCAATGTCATTATCGTTAGATATCCATTTTCATCTTTACGAACCTTCCACTGTTGAGCTTTCGATCCATTTCCTTGATACAATTGAACACTATTCCCACTAAAATCTGCATCATTTACCAAATCTAATACCATGTTTGTATTCGATGCTAATTGTACAATATAGATTCCATCATTAATTACATTGATATTATCTTGAGCCAACTGATCTAATCGTTCTTGAAAAGTAGCATATTTTTGAAAGCTCCATCTTTGTGCATTACTGTTGTTTGATTGATAGATTTGAATATTCTTACCGTTTTGTGCTGATCCACTACTTAAATCTAAAACGTAGTTTGAATCTAAAGCAGATACGATCTTGAATCCTTTGTCTGTTGAAATAACGATCCATTTTTGTGCATACGATCCATTATAATCATATAACTGAACATTCCCACCATTTTGAATAATTCCACCATATACATCTAATACTTTATCAGAACCTAGATTTGTAAAAATAACATATCCTGTTTCATCATGAGTAACGATCCATCCTTGCGCTTTTGAACCATTATCTTTGTAAATTTGAACATTTGCACCATTGTTTGTATATCCATTATAGACATCAACTACATAATTACCATTTACAGAAGAATTGATAAAATATGTTCCATCCTTTAATACATCTTTATTTTCTGATGCTAATTTATCCAATCGTTCTCGTAATGACATATAAGTTTCAATTGTCCATCTTTGCGCTTGGCTATTATTTGAGCTATAGATTTGAATATTTGATCCATTGCTAATACTTCCTGATGCTAAATCTAGTACTAAGTTTGGATTTAATGCAGAGATAATCTTATATCCTTTATCAGTAGAAACAATAATCCATTTTTGTGCATAAGTACCATTATACTGATATTGTTGCACGTTTGCTCCTGATATCGCTTGCCCATTAACAATATCTAAAACTTTTGATGATCCTAAATTCTCAATAGTCGCATATCCTTTTTCATCAAAAGAAATATGCCAGCCTTGTGCTAAAGACGCATTATCTTTATATAACTGTACGTTTGCTCCATTATTCTTTGAACCTGAATTAACATCAATTACATATACATTATTTAAAGCAGAAGAAATAACGTAATCACCTTCTGGTATAATATCTTTATTTTCTAAAGCAAGTTCATCCATCCTATCTCTAAACAATTCATATTGTGTAAAGATATATCTTTGTGCTTTCGTTCCATTACTATAATACAATTGAATCGGTGTTCCATTTGAAACAGATCCATTATAAAGATCTAAAACAAGAGAAGAATTTAAAGCTGAAATTAATTTGATTCCCGATTCATCTTGAATTGCAATCCATAATTGAGCTCTAGATCCATTAAAATCATATTGTCCAACTAAAGCTCCAGATGTATTTTGTCCATTTTTTACATCTAACACTTTACCAGTGGATAAATTCTTAATAATCAAATACCCTTGTTCATTATGTGTAATACCCCATCCTTGGTAATCAAATCCAGTGTATTGATTGATTATGATTGTTGCACCATTTGTATTGGAATTATTAGAAACACTAACTACTTGCTTATTGTTTGCTTTACTTGCAATCGTATAATTTCCATCACTAATAACATTTTTATTTTCAAATGCCATTTCATCTAGTATTTGAAACATCGTTTTTGTTTTTTCAAATTGCCATAATTGAGCAGGAGTGCCGTTAAAAGAATATAATTGAACGATGCTTGAATTACTAATCTTTCCACCTAATATATCTAAAACTAAATTTGAATCATAAGCAGACGCTATAACATATTTACCATCTACTAATTTGATCATCCATTTTTGAGCTAAAGAATTAAGTAAACCATTTTGTTTAATCACTAGGCCATTTTCTAATAAATACATTTCATCTGTTGCAGTTAAGTATTTATTAGAATTTGCATTTTTAATTGTATAATATCCATCATCTTGTCGTTCAATGATAAATTTTTGAGCTTCTGTAGCATTCGATTGATAAATTTGTAATACGCCACCATTAGATGTAGAACCATTTGTAATATCTAATGTCATATTATTATCAGAAGCATTTTGAATATAATAAACACCATCTTCAAAGATTTGATCAATAATATCAAAGAATGCAGTAAGAATTCCTGTATATCCATTGATTCCAGTAATTGTTACTTGTCCTTTTCCAACATTTGTATTATTCGAATAAGTAATTGTATAATCTCTACCTTCGGTTAAGGTAATCGTTCTACCACCCACATCAAAAGTAATGATTGCATTTGGAGCAATGGGTTGTCCTGTATAAAATTGATCTCCAACATGAATCGTACCAAAATCTTCTACAGATACGTATAATAATTTTTCCGTTAATTTACCAAGTGAGAAGAATGGACCAAAATCATAATTATCTTCAATAGCTGATGATCGTTGATTCCATATAGTAGATATATGATATCTACCATTTTTAGAAGATCGCAATGGATCATATACATTACAATATCCATTTTCATCTATACCATAGATTAACAATTCATGCGTATAACCCGGATTAACAAAAGTACCTGCACCAACAGCACCAACAATAATTCTACCTTGTTGCAACTCATTTATGATTTGTTGATAACTCAGATTATTTCTATAATCTATACCAAAATAATTTGTTAAAAACTTCCAAGCATCTGAAGAAGAACCATACAAATCACCAATATTGTACAAGCTTTGGGAATGTAATAAACCACCTATATCATTAGGAGTATAATGAGTCCCTAAATAATGATTAATGACAGATGCTGCAACAGTTGGCAAACATCCTGTAGAAGCAATATTTCCAAGAGAACCTATCCAAAATGACCCCTATCTTGGATCTGTTTGATTTAGATAAGGGATATTATAGATATAAGTTTTAACTACTTTTCCCGATGCATCTGTAGTAACCTCGATATCTCCTATCCTAAATGTTCCTGTTTTTAATTTCCCTTGATTATCGTAGTACCTTACTACATCACCAGTTTGTACAAATCCTGTCCGCATATAACCTGTTGTAGCATCAAAATAATACCAACTTCCAGCTATATTTACATCTCCAAATAATTGAATACCCTTATCATCAAAATAGCCATATTTTTGTTCATTTTCATCTGATGATAAATCAACAATTCCTTTCAAAAGCATCCCTGTATTTTCATCAAAATAATAATTAACTCCATCAATATTGACCAATCCATGACTTATTTGACCATTTTGATAATACTGTGTCTTATCTTCATTCCAACCAGAATTAACAACTGTATTCTCGATTAAAGAACCTTCATTATTTAAATCATCTTCTGTTACCAAAGGAAGAGATTCTTTTTCATTATTTACTAAATCATTTTCATTCTTTTCATCATTTAAGATTGTATCATTTACTCCATCATTTAAAACAGAATCTTCTTCTTTTTCGGTTAAAGTGGAATCAAGAATACCTTGATGACCTTGTTCTTCTGATTCACTTTCACCATTAATATTATCTTCAACAATCTCTGTATTCTGTTCGTTTGATACTTCATCTTCAGTTAAAAAAGTATTTTCTAACAGTTTCTCCTCCATAATCATTTCTTCTGGAGTTTTTTCGTTTGCCCATACTATACTCGTTGACCCAAACAAACCTACTGCCATCCCAAAAAACAAAGCTACATAAAATAAATTATTTTCTTTTTTCATAGTTTGTACCATTTGTTATTTCAATTTGTAACCCCTTTCTATAATTTTATTATACTCATATTCATTTTATTTTTCATTATTTTTCAATAGATGTATAAAATTTTACACGAATAAAAAAAGACATTGGAAATACACCCAATGTCTCTTAATAACGGATATGTAAATAATCATAGGGTCATTCTTAAAGGAGTCTCTAAATTATCGTAGGATCGTGCTTGTCCCATTTTTTCTATTTTTGTTTTTATTAAGAAATCAAAGAATATAAGTTAAGAAAGATCAAGAACAAAGCAAATGATTACCACAACTTCAAAAGGTATAGAAATCAATGCCTATATGCGATAAACCAAGTTGAAAAGCCAAGCATAGAAAAATCGAAAAAATAGGAATAAGGGATATAAACGAACAAAACATAAAAAGCAGAAATAACCAATGTTTCATAAAAAGGGTGCTATCTCACCTAAAGCGGTGGATAACACCCTTTTTTAGAAACCCTACGATTATTTAGAGCGACTTAATAACATCAACAGTATTTATTCTAAATACATTTCAGCAAATCTTGTCAAAATAATTGATGCTTCTGCACGTGACGTATTTCCTTGGGGATCTAAACGCGTTTCATTATCTTTTCCGGTGATAATTCCAGTACCTACTGCCCATTGCATCGCTTCCTTAGCAAAATCGTTTACACTTTTTGCGTCTGTAAATCGACTAAAATCAGCTTTTGTGGAAGTATCTAATCCACGATAATTTGCATAACGGTACATCATAACCGCCATTTGTTCACGGTTGATATTATCACTTGGACCAAATTTACCCGTATCTGAATATCCAGTAACAATACCTTTTTCGCTTGCCCAAAGTATTGCATCTGTATACCATTGTCCAGGGGCAACATCTGGGAATATATTTGTATATTCAACGCTAGGTGTGTCTTCTAAACGATGAAGGATCAATGCTAACTGAGCTCTTGCCAACGGATCTCCAACGCCAAAATGTGTATCTGTTAAACCCGTCATAAAGCCATAATAATATGCTGAGTCAATAACGCCTTTTGTATACCAATCATTACCAACATCATCATATGTATGCATTATAACAGGTATATTACCTACTTGCCCATTATAACCTACTGTTATATATTGGCTTCCGGCAACATTCGTATTAAAATTTGAATCATACATGCCCATCTGTACTGGAAGATAACTATATCCATGATCATTACATTTAACAATTAAAATCAAAGACATATCATCCACAGCTGTTCCAACACGGAAAGTATTATATCCAGCTCCTACATTAAAGAAATAACCAATGATTTCTGGAGAACATGTACCCATGAACAATTGTGTCCAATAATGTCCATAATAAGAATTTGCATTATAACCATACCCTGCACCTAAATGAGAAAAACTAGCATTCAGTATGTTATTGCGATGACCCTCACTATTCATCCATCCATTAATTGTCCAATAAGGATCCGGAAGTCCAGCAGCAATATTTTCTCCAGCAGCGCTATAAGAGATTCCCTTTTCATGTAAAACACTAAAACATTCACTACCATTTGGTCTAGTATGACTAAATAAAGATGATAATTCTTGCGATCTAATATCTGCAGCTTCTTGCATCACAGATGACATTGTTAAAGGTTCTAATCCATTAGCTAAACGCTGATTATTTGTACCCTTTAATATATGCCATTGATATGAGTTATAAAACGAAGGATCCTCAATAGGAATTTCTTCATTTGAGAACATTCTTATACCATCTGTACCAAACTCCTTTACTCCTGATTCTACAATTATAGGTGCTGATTCTTGGGCATAAACTAAAGATGACGAAAAACTCAATGCAAACAGTGAAATCAACGAAACAGTTTTAAATACTTTCTTTTTAAACATAGCTACCCTCCTCATATAATATCTTTTTTAATTCTTCACTTTTTAGATATACTGTTTATTTTTCTTAATGGCTTTGTAATTTTCCAACTCAATGAATTTGTCATATCGTTAATTAGTTTTTGTTGATTTTCTTTTAAATCAAGTAAAACAGAGATATGATCTCTTTGATGTTTATTCTCTTCTTCGAGTTCTTTAATTTGATTATTTAAATCGTTAATTTTTTCTTCAATACTTCTTTCACCAACCATTTGAATTTTTTTATTCATTTCATAATAATTTTTAGGCGTAAAATCAAATTTTTCTTCTAAAATCGTAAACATCTCCTTATCATTTAAATATCTTTCTAAAACAAACATGCCTAAAACTGGGTTTTTATCTGAATACCCTATACATTTTGATAAAAGAAAAGCTTTTTCACAATTTAATTCATTTTCATTACAAGATTCAGCATTCACAAAATATTCTCCAAAAGATTTAATAAATAAATCATCATCCATATCATCAAAAAAATGTGCTCTAATATTCATATGTTCATTAAAAAAACGCATTTCTTTTTCTGGATCTGTTGAACTATTTTGATTTTCTATACGTCTATATCCACATAGAGGTTCTTCTATAAAATCAAATGTATAATGTTTAGCTAATCGAATAAAGAAATCCAAATCATGAGCTTGTACATAAGCTAAATTAAAATACCCAACTTTATCTAATACACACTTACGATACATCATAGTAGATTGAATCAAAGAATTTCCTATAAAAAAGAAAAATCTTAACCAATCTTTTTGATCTTTTTGACGATGATTGTACAAATCATAAAGATCTTTTATTTTATCATTTACAATAGTATTTGTTTCATCAATAATATCAAGTTTAGTGAAACAAACATTTGCATCAGTGTATTCATCAAAAAATTTCACTTGTTTTTCTAGTTTATCTTTTCGCCATATATCATCACTATCTAATCGTGCAACAAGTTCTCCTTTTACTTGTTCTAATCCTCGATTCGTAGCAATACATATATGACTATTTTTAGATAAAAATATCGGTTTGATTCTAACATCATCGTAACTTTTTATAATATCCACTGATTTATCCGTAGATCCATCATCAACTAAAATTAATTCCCAATTTGGATAAGTTTGTTGAAGAACACTTTCAATAGAATCTCTTAAAAAATCTTCATGATTATAATTCACCATAACAATACTAACCAATGGATTATTCATGACTCTCCCTCCTTATTTATTCCCACTTTCATTAATAAATAAATCAAAAAACTTAAAATGATTTTTTGAACTATTTTTTAATAGAGCAATTTGATTAGATGGTACAATCTCAATATTTCCAATTAAATCATCAATCGATAC
>NZ_KI271011.1 GCF_000469305.1 Faecalitalea cylindroides ATCC 27803 | reverse complement strand
TGACCGTGTGGAAGCTCTGGTATCTGCCAGTCCGTCAGACGAAGATGGGGAAACAAGGGAAAAGGTTGTCAAAACAGAGATTGAGGATAACGACAATGACAATCTTACCATTCCACAGGTCGTAAACCGTCTTGGCATGGTGTTCTTCCTGCTCATTTTCAATCTCGGTATCACAATATTTATCTTCCTGCTTACTGGCATGATGTTGTTTTCCCAGATACTCTTTATCATATATGCCATATTTTTACCTGTCAGTTTTTTACTGTCCATGATACCGACCTATGAGAACATGGCGAAACAGGCAGTTGTCCGTGTGTTCAATGCCATTATGACAAGAGCCGGAATCACACTGATTGTGACCGTGGCATTTTCAATTTCCAGTATGTTTTACAACATTTCCACAGACTATCCGTTCTTCATGGTGGCATTTTTGCAGATAATCTGTTTTGCCGGAATCTACATGAAACTCGGAGAACTAATGAGTATGTTCAGCCTGAATGCTAATGACAGTCAGCAGATAGGTCGCCGGATTTTCCGTAGACCGATGGTGTTCATGCGACATCGGGCAAGACGTATGGAACACAGGATTGCAAGGGCTGTCGGTGCTGGAAG
>NZ_KI271010.1 GCF_000469305.1 Faecalitalea cylindroides ATCC 27803 | reverse complement strand
GCATTTGTGACCGTACCTTTTACCCCTTGACTGGCAAGGGACGGTTGCAGGTAGACATTTCTTCCTGTATCCACGGAATACCCGATATAGATTCCTATGTTTTCTCCCAACATCTGAGTAGCACCGAAACCAAGTCCGGCTAAAAAGTCGGATTTCACATACTGGATATAATCATTGATATAACGCTTGCTGGCTGGAAGAAATTCTCCATGCAGTCCCATCATATCTCCGGCAGGGCGAACCAGCTTCACATTTAAATCATCGTAAAAGTCCTTGACTTCATCACAACGGCGTTTCAGTTCGTCAAGATCGGGTGCAGACACCCGTATGACGTAACTTAACTTATACATACTTTCCTTGCTCTGGTCTAAATCTGTTTCCAGTTCATCGACACTGTCTAAGGCTTCCACCACATTTGAACTTGTTTCATTTCCGGCTTGATAGGCGTGATTATCCAAGTCCTTTAATTCCTTTTTCTTGTTACGGACAGTGGTTAAGGCTTTCTTATTCCCGACAATCTCAACATTCATAGACGTATCCACAGGGAATGTGAACTGCTGTTGCTGGAAGTAGAAGATTTCCGATGATGGGAAGTCCAATTCTCCGACAATGGCATTGACCGTAAAGTAGGATACATAACTTTCGCTATCCTCATGCTCCAGACGCAAATATCGCTGGCTTTCTTCCACCACACAACGGGTAGGACGGATAAGGTCATAATACTTAATCAGTGTTTCTTTTTTCAGCTTTCTCTTTGGAAGAGGATACACATAATCTTCATAGGCTATCCCGTCCCTACCGTAGAGGTGTTCCATCAGATAGGCAAAGTCTTTGGCTTCCAGTCGGCGGATTTTGAACCTACGGGAGATTTTATTTTCCAGCAGTTTTTCCATCTTCACATAACGGTTGATTTCATCATTGCTCATGGAAACAAAGTCATTCATCAGCGTGTGCCTTACCTCATTCAAAAACTCACGGAATGTCAGAAATACCGATTTTTTGATGTTCTTCAGATTGACTTCGTCCTCTGTGACCATGAGCTTGAATCCCAGAAAGAAACGGTAATCAACTTGATTGTCGCCTATCATGGATACAAGGGCTTCGGTCTGGTCGTCTATCTTTTGGATTGCTACCTCACGGAGCTTTCCAGTGACCAACTTCTTTGACTGTTCCTGTATGCTTCGGATTGAGCTTTCGGTTGCAATCTGCAACGCATGAATCTTTCCCTCACGGGACTGTGCGATAAGCTGACGGAAGCTGTCATGCACAAGGTATTTCTGTTCTGGGGATAAGAATGAATAATTGTACGGTATCAGTTCATAGTAGGCGAACACCTCATTGTCCTTATTCCAGACAAGGTTATTGTCGATATATTTAATCGGGAACATAGGTCACACTCCTTACTGCCGTGATAGTTTCCTCAAATTTCTGCTTATGCAGGTTCACGGCTTTTCCGGCATAAGTCACTTTGGGACGCAGGGAATACAGAACCATCGTCTTGATGTAACTGTATGGCTTTTTCCCGTCAAAGGTTTTCTGTGACATAAACCATGTAAGAGCAACGGGAATCCCGAAATATTTTAAAAATGCACCCTCAATCATAGAAAGTGGCGGTAGGTCTGCAAACAGAATAATGATAAATTCCGTCAGTACAAACCATGTAATCTGGGTAAAGGTCACAGGGAATGGCAGGTTTACATCATTGATGGCATATAGTACCTTTTCCACGTTCCAGATACTTGTATAACTTCGGATTTTCTTCACTTGTAGTAACTCCTTTCTTCATTTTCATAACAACAGGGACAGCTGGATTTTCCAGACTGCCCCCAAGAGAAAAGCTGACAGTAGCACCAGTGGCGGTGCTGATCTGCCAGCCCTTAACGCAGTACCTCACAGATACCAGCGTTTGTTGCAATAAATGTCCCCTCTATATCGAGGTCACGCCCGTAGGCTTCATAGTCGATATAGTTCTGTAAAGAGGACGGGATTTCTCCGAGTACCTGTTCTTCATCAATCAGATAGTAGGCTAAATCGGTCATCGTTTCACAGCCGGAATACAGAATGATGTCGTCCTTATGTTCCACCAGTTCTTCCAGACTTCCATAGCAGGATATAAAACTGTCCAAGTCGTCCAGCAGGTAATCCGGTAATTCTTCCAACTGCTCATAGATACGGTTCAGTTCTTCGATGGAAATGTATTCGCTAATCTCCATCGGGAAGTTGTCCGTATCATGGATTGCGTATTCTTCGTACTCTGCATTTAAGCCGATACGTTCTGCAATCACTTCTTCGTCCAACGGAAAAGAGAACCAGTCCCCGACCAGCTCTCCCTCATTGTACTTGCCAAGATTGGCTATATAGACTTGCATATCATCAATCATAAGCGGTCACTTCCTTTCACTCATTGTATTCATAAAATCTGCCATGCACACACAAGAACCGTTCTGATGGTTCTTCCATATCCGAACAGTTCCGATGGTATGTAATATTGCAAAGTCCGGCTTCCAGCTCTTGCAGGTTTGAAAACCATTCTCTTTGAATTGCAGGTATATCTTCGGGTGGGATTTCACTCTCCGAAATCGCAAGGCAGATATTGTTTAACAGGTCAAGGTCTGTATCTTGCAGGATTTCAAAAGGGAAATCATAATCACTGATAAGATAACGGTCACTGTCCGGCGGTAAGCCAATGGATTGTTTTAATGCTTCTATGTTGCAGGGAAGTGTAAACCATGCACAGCCTGTATCTTTTTCCTGTTCATCAAGATTGATAACAAATACTTTCATTTCTGCCATAAGCAATGCCACCTGTCAAAGTTTGAACATACCGTTGTTGCAGACAGCATAACGTCCTTTTTCTTCCAACTCATGGGCGTAGGCTTCCAGATTAAAATATTTCTTTCCTTTTTCGGAAAGAGCAGAAAATTCAATGTTATGCTCCAAGCGGTAGCGGGCAACGTCCATGATGTTGTGACACTCTGGATAAAACAAAAATTCTTCGGATTCCTGCAACAAATCCTCAACACCGCCAAAATAAGGAATCAAGTCTTTGTATGCCTGCTGAACTTCTGGCGATAAATCCGTGTAAGCAAAGTATAGCTTGTTTAATCGTCTTACAGAAGTTGTCCTTACAATATCGCCAGCAAAGGGGAGCTTCATATCTGTGATTTGATAGTCTTTGCTGTCAGCTTCCACACCGAGCAGGTCACGGAACAGCTCATAATCAATGGGTAAATCAAACCAGCGAGAGGTTTTATCCTCTGCTGATTTGGTTGTTTCAATCAATACGCTACATTCTTCCATAGGCTTTACGCTCCAATAATCTTATTGAATAATTGTAACAATACGTCTTTTACGCCGGACGCATTGAATACAAGACCAACGGCTACTAAGGCAACTACCAAGAATCCGATAAGTTTGGAAAACTCACGCTTGAATCCCAAGTAGATACCGATAACAACAATCGCCATCAGCACAAGGCTCTGTGCGTTGCTTAAAAACCAGTTATAAA
Organism: Faecalitalea cylindroides ATCC 27803; assembly: GCF_000469305.1. Taxonomy (GTDB): domain Bacteria; phylum Bacillota_I; class Bacilli_A; order Erysipelotrichales; family Erysipelotrichaceae; genus Faecalitalea; species Faecalitalea cylindroides. The sequence continues at coordinate 301 of NZ_KI271010.1, read as the reverse complement.
GGTTCTGTCCAAAATTCATACTTTCTTTTCTCCTTTCAGTTCCATCATTTTTCGGTCAGACTGTCTGCCAGCCTGTAAAATACACATGGCAATCACGCCAACTGTTCCACCTAAAGAGAAGAACAGGAAGTCAAATAATAATCGTTGCATGTTTCAATTCTCCTTTTCTAAAATCACATCTTCGGTTGATGTGGTCTGTTGTTCGATTATCTTGTAGTGCTTTTCCGTCAGTTTCGTGGATTTACGGATTTCTTTCAGATAATCAATCCCTGTTTTCGCTGTGATTGTTTCCAGCATTTTG
>NZ_KI271009.1 GCF_000469305.1 Faecalitalea cylindroides ATCC 27803 | reverse complement strand
CGATTTCTGCTTCACGAGCATGGTTTTTCGCATTCAACACTTCATGTGGAATGCCTTCTTTTTTCAACATTTCACTGATCAATTCACTCGTTTCTACCGCAATCGTACCAACCAGAACAGGCTGCCCTTTTTCATAAAGTGCTTTAACTTCACGAACAAGTGCACGATATTTATCATCTTTATGGGCATAAATTTCATCTGGCAAGTCTTTACGAATTACTGGACGGTTTGTTGGAATGACAACAACACGCATATTGTATGTAGAAAGGAATTCTTCCTCTTCTGTTTTAGCTGTACCTGTCATACCTGCTAGTTTTTCATATAAACGGAAGAAGTTCTGATATGTAATAGTTGCCAAAGTAGATGTTTCTTCTTTGATTGGCACACCCTCTTTTGCCTCAATTGCCTGATGTAAACCATCTGAATAAGCACGTCCAGGCATCATACGACCTGTAAACTGGTCTACGATCACAATTTCCTGGTTGTCGCTAACTACGTATTCAACTTCTTTCATCATAATATAGTTAGCGCGCAAAGCTTGATTGATATGATGGACAAGTTGAGTATGGTTGATATCATACAAGTTATCTAATTTAAAATACTTTTCTGCTTTTTCCACACCAGCCTCACTTAACATGATCTGACGTGTTTTCTGATCAATATCATAATCACCTGAAATCAAAGTCTTTTCATGTGTAAATTTATCGGTTTCATATTCAGGAGCTTCTAAAGTCTTAACGAATTTATCGGCCTGGATATAAAGATTGGCAGTCTGTTTTTTACCCCCGGAAATGATCAATGGAGTACGTGATTCATCAATCAAAACAGAATCGACCTCATCAATAATTGCCATATGAAGACCACGCATTACACGATCTTTTACACTTGTTACCATATTATCACGAAGATAATCGAAACCTAATTCAGAGTTCGTTGTATATGTGATATCACATTCATAAGCTTCACGTTTTTCTCTTGCGTTTAATTCACGCTTATTTACACCTACTGTAAGCCCTAAAGCACGATAGATTCTCCCCATCCAGTCCGCGTCACGGCCAGCCAAATATTCATTGACCGTAATAACATGAACACCTTTTCCAGCTAAGGCATTTAAATAAACACACATCGTTGCGGTCAAAGTTTTACCTTCACCGGTTTTCATTTCGGCAATATCACCTTTATGCATTGCGATTGCACCCATGATCTGTACTTTATATGGCTTTTCACCTAATTGACGATAAGCCATCTCACGAGCTGTTGCGAATGCTTCATATAAAATATCATCAATCGTTTCGCCATTTGCTAAACGTTCTTTATATTCTGTTGTTTTATCAGCTAATTCTTCATCACTTAATTTCTGCATCTCTGGTTCATAGGAAATGACTTTATCGGCCATTTTTTCTAAAGATGCCAATTCTCTTTGTTCTTCAGAGAACAACTTGCTAAATAATCCAGCCATAATTTTCCTCCCTTGAGTCTAAACTATTCTATATTCTATCACATAATTCAATTCAAAACTATCTCTGATACAGATTAACCATCGATTTTTACTTCATTTTAACAATATATTACCCTTTTATGACAATATTTTTCTATGATATACTTATCGATAGAGGAATTAAATATGAAGAAAAAAAGAATCATTATTTTTGCGATTATTTTGATCATTGCGACCACAGGATTTTTTTACTTAAAACCTGAACCTGAAACAACAGTCGACCAAGAGTGGTACACCATTGAAAATATTACGTTCGATCAAGAAAACAATAAAATATCAGGTACATCCATTTCCCCATACGAAGGAGAAATTGAAGTATATTTACCAGATGGTATCGATACATCAAAACTTAAAGATGGACAAAATGTTCAAGTCTTGGCTGGACCCGGTATGACCATGAGCCTGCCTCCTCAATTGATGAATTGTCAAGAAATAAAGATTATAGAATAAAAGAGCCGATTTTGGCTCTTTTTATCGTAAAAATATATGAATCAATTTATCATATAACTTGGAATATGGCTGATATCGAATTGGAAGATCCAGCCATGTTTTTTTATCTACGATGGATTTATAGTGCGTGAATGTTTTAAAACCTTCTTTGCCATGATATCCACCCATACCTGAATTGCCCACTCCACCAAAAGGCATATTGCTGGTAGCAAGATGAATGATCGTATCATTAATACATCCGCCTCCATATGGAACACTATGAGTTACCATATCAACTCTTGTTTTATTTGACGAGAACAAATACAAAGCTAAAGGAGATGGCTTTTCTTTTATAATATTGATACAGTCTTCAAAATCGGTAAACGTTAAGATTGGCATGATAGGCCCAAAGATTTCTTCCTGCATAACCGCATCATCCCATGAAACATGATCCATTATCGTTGGTTCGATCTTCAATGTTTCACGATTTGTCTTTCCTCCATAAACGATCTTATTAGGATCTAAGAGTTTACTGATTCGATCAAAATGTTTCTCATTTATGATCTTGCCATAACTAGACAAATCTTGATATTGACGCTTAATTTCTTGAATTACTTCATGAATCAGTTTATCTTTAACAGAAGTATGAACATAAATATAATCTGGAGCTACGCAAGTCTGTCCAAGATTTAGATACTTACCAAAAACAATACGTCTTGCTGCCAGTTTTATATTAGCCGTCTCATCCACGATACAAGGTGACTTTCCACCTAACTCAAGAGTTACCGGTGTCAAATGCACACTTGCCTTGGACATCACCTCATGTCCTACATATGGAGAACCAGTAAAGAAAATGTAATCAAACTTTTCTTCTAATAAAGCCTGGTTTTCCTTTCTTCCTCCAAGTATTACACTCACATATTCTTTAGGAAAAACATTTGTCAGTATTTCCTCAATGATTTGAGAAGTATATGGAGAATATGCACTTGGTTTTACCATAACAGTATTGCCTGCCGCAATTGCATCAATAAGAGGGTCAATGGTTAACATAAACGGATAGTTCCAAGGAGACATGACCAAAACAACTCCATAAGGGCATGGCACCTGATAACTAGAAGCATGAAACTGAGCAAGTGGAGTCATAACACGATGCTTACGGGCAAACTTTTTAGTATGGCGTATCATATATGATAATTCACTTAACACCATTCCAGTTTCACACATATAGCTCTCACTGGATGTTTTTCCAAGATCCTTATACAAGGCTTCATTGATTTGATCTTCTTTTTCTAAAATAACCCTTTTAAGTTTCTTTAAATATTCTATACGAGTATCTACATTTAAGGTCTTTCCGGAATTAAAGTAGTTTCTTTGGCTTTGAATGATTTCTTGGATCTGACTGGACTCCATACTACGCTCTCCTTCTTAACAATATCTAAATAAAATCTCTCCAGTTCTTTTTCATCAAAAAGTACAGGAACTGGATATAGAGGATTGGCTTCTTTGGAAGCATGATGGCATAATTCTGGAATATCTTCAACTTGAATTTCTTCGATCGATGAACCAATATCAAAGACATTGTTCATCTCTTCAATAGATTCAATCATACGTATAGCCGCAATTCGCTCATCGGTTGTTACATCTGCCAAACCTGCCGCTACTGCACAATCTTTTAAAGCTGGGTACACTTTGGTTCCATATCCTCTCAACACAACAGGCAAAAGAATCGCATTGGCATAACCATGTGCAACACCATAACGTCCTCCCAGTGCATGCGCCAAAGCATGAACATAACCTACATACGATTTTGAGAAGGCCCATCCTGCAAGATACGCTGCATGTGCCATATTCTCGCGTGCCTTTAAATCATCCCCATGATGATAGGCCTCAAATAAATTTTCATAAATCAACGAAATCGCTTGAAGACTCGCTTCTCTTGTATCTTTGGTCGTAGACCTTCCAATATAAGCTTCAATAGCGTGGGTCAGCGCATCCATGCCTGTAGTTGCCGTTAAGAATGGTGGCAAAGACGTCGTCATTCTTGCATCTAACAAAGCATATTTAGGGATCAAGCAAAAATCTTCAATCGCATATTTGGTCTTATTTGTCGGATCACTGATCACAGCTGCAAGCGTACATTCGCTTCCTGTTCCTGCTGTTGTAGGAATAGCGATCAATACTGGTAATTTATGCAACACTTTTAAGACACCTTTCATCTTAGATAAAGGTGTGCGTTTTCTAACAACACGAATGCCTACGCCTTTTGCACAATCCATGCTGGAACCGCCACCTAGAGCAATGATCCCTTGACATCCATTTTCATGATAAAGCTTAACTGCTTCTTCCACATTTTCAACCGTAGGATTTACCTGTGTTTTATCATAAACACTGACTTGATACCCAGCATTGGTCAATGCTTCAATAATAGGCAAATGTAAACCAACTTTTATGATACCTGCATCCGTAACTAAAAGAACTCTTGAACATTGTTCTTTTTTTAAGACATCCGGTAATTTATCTAAAGACGAAATCGTTTCTGGTTTGCGATATGGCAAAACAGGAATTGCAATCTTAAAACAAGTTTGAAATACACGACAATATACTGACTTTAGTTTGTTCATAACATGCCTCCTGTATGTTCACCAAGTAAACTGTTCACATTATAAACCTTTTGTCTTGCTTGTCAACAAAAAAAGGTCTGTCTTAAAACAAACCTATAATGTATCTATCATTGAATGTGCCCATTCTTTTATGCGTTTTAAATCATCAAAGTCTGGATGGCTCTTCGCTTTTTCAAAATTATCTAAACTAGCCAATATCCTTTCATCATTTGGATTCTTCTCTAACATCATAAGATATCGATTTTTTACAGAATCAGGCATTCTCCCCTGACAAAAATATGAACCCAAAAATTCATTTGATGAATCTATCAATTTCATCACCGTATCTAATAGACGTTTAAAATAAGCTTGAGATCCGCCAAATCCAGCCGTTTGGAAATAAGCAATCTTTTTATTCTTTAAACTTGAAAGTAAACTTTTAATTTCTTCACTACAGCATCCTTTATCTGTCCAAGAACCTACAAAATAAAGATCCGCATCAATGCCTTCCTGAAATTTTCCAAAATAAACTAAATCATTTTTCTGAACAACTTCTTTGATCCCTTGAGCAAGATATTCTGTATTTCCTGTATTACTTGAAAAAACGATGGCAATTTTCATAATACTCACCTCTTTAGATTAGATGATACCACAACAAGAATTAAATAGATACTTCAACAATCTTTTTCTCATGATCTGCAACTAAATTCGGACTTTGCAAGACCAAGGCAATTACAGACAAGACAACTTGAGTTGCTGGATAAGCACACCATACTCCAGTTAGTTGAAACAAAGATGAGAAAACGATCAAAAATACCGGCAACAATAAACAAGGCTCAATATAAACTAAGAATGTAGAATTTTTAGATCGACCAGACGCATAAAATACTGCCGAAGTAAGACGACTGATTCCAATAAAAGGAAAAGAAAGAGACGTGATGATCAATGCCAATTTTGTGCCATCATATAGCGAATGAGAGACGCCAAACAATCCTGTTAAAGGTTCATTAAACAAATAAACACCAATAAATAAGATAACTGACACTTCAAGAGAAACAAAGAAGGCTTTGCGATATAAATAATGGATCACACCTTTATTTCCTTTACCGTGATAATAGCTCAACAATGGCTGCACACCATCGCCGATACCCTGCAACAACAATTGAGCACTGGAAAGCACGTAAGAAATTACCGAATAAATTGTTAATGCATCGTTCCCACCATACATAATACATGTCCAATTGGTCAAAACGATCATGATACATGGAATCATGGTTTGTCCAAAAGGTGAGATGCCTACAGTTATGATTCTTTTGATCAAAGATGCTGAGGGTACATAACAGTGCAAAGAGATTTCTTTTAACTTTGATGCATATAAGAAAACCAAGCAACTTAGCGCAACAACTCCCTGTGCAATGATTGTTGCCAAAGCAGCTCCAGATAGTCCCATTTCCATCAAGAAGACAAAGATATAATCTAAAACAATATTAGTAACCAAGCCGCTGCTCATACAGATCGTCGCAACAATGGTCTTTCCATAATTACGAATCAAAGGACTTAACCCATTTCCTAAAACAGGTAAAAGGCCTCCACAAAGAATCACAAATATATAATCATAGGCATATTCATAAATTGTACCTGAAGCTCCTAAAATCTCTAATAATGTTGGAGTCGCGAAAAATAAAACAATGGACAAAACAATGCCGGCAACGATCAAAAGCGTAATTGTCGAACCTAAAGATCGGTCTGCGCTCTTCGTTTCATCCCTGCCTGAAAAATAAGATAGCGCTACGGCTCCTCCAATTCCAATTCCAATTGCAGATGCATTTAAAATTACTTGGATTGGATAAACAAGATTGATAGCTGCTAAAGCATCATTCCCTACCGAATTTCCAACAAAAAGACCATCTACGATTGAATAAAAACCACTCAACAACATGGTGAACATAGATGGTAAAATATACTTCCAAAATTGTGAATTTAGATATTTACGCTCCATGATCATCCCTCCCAAATCAAGAGTATAAACATTGGAGCAACTCCAAGGTCAACTGTTTTTTATCGGCAAAAAAATTTCGGCATAATAGTGTTCATAATCTGTATAAAATGTAACCGGTATTTCACGAATAAGACAATGGTCTTTTAATTTAAGTCCATTTTCTTTGGCATATGCTTTCATCGGTTCAATATCTTCCTGACTTACCTTTCCATCTTTCATTCGTACAGCTCGATAGACACACTTTTGTTTATTGATCTTTGTTGAATTTTTCAGTTCTTCTTTCATCTTCATTTTTTGAAGAAGCTGTGTTTCAATGCTGACAAAGGTTCGCTTTAGTTCCATCTGGTCTTTTTTTAATTCATAATGCGTGTAAAAAGCGCAAAGAACAAACTGATCCTGAGTCATATATTGAATATCATGAATAAAGAAATCTTCCTTGTCTTTTCCCTCAAATAATATAATCGATTCTTTAAAATCTTGAATAGAACATTCATTTTCGTGATGTTCTATCATGTGAAACATCGATTTGATATGTGAAATCTTTTTTAATAACTGTTGTTCATAGTATATCTTTCGCTTGGTTTCTTCTTCCTTTTTCTCTATTAATTCAATTGTATAAGATGGTTTTAATGTCTTTGATAATTCATATATATCTGAAAGAGGAAAATCCAAATGACGATAATAAATAACATCTAATAATTCTAAGACATTCATCAATGTATACATGCGATAATTGTTTTCTGGATTCACATGAGGATGGACAAGTCCTTTTTTTTCGTAAAAACGAATTGTATCAGTACTTAAACCCAAAAGCTTGCTGATTTCACTAATCGTTGAATACTTTTTCATCTTCTGCTCTCTTTCTAGAAAACCATTTTTCTTTTCGAATACCCTGAACCACTCCTATGGCATCCGCTAAAAACCATCCAATTGGAATAGACCACCAAATCATGTGCTCGCCTAGAGTAGGCGCCAGTGCATAAGATAACAAAACTCTGGTTCCAAGAGATACGATCGTTAACACAACCGAAATGCCTGGCTTACCAACACCCCTATAATATCCATACAACAAAAACAAAAGTCCGATTCCTAAATAACAAGCGCCTTCAATACGAAGATACTCCGCTCCTTTTAAGATGATTTCTGTTTGTTCTGGTTTAATGAATATCAACATCAATGTATCCGCAAAATTAAAAACAATAGTTGAAATCAAGAAACAAAATAAAGCTGCAACAATAACAGCTGATTTTGTTCCTTTACGTATACGTTCTTCTAATCCTGCGCCTTTATTTTGTGCAACAAAAGTTGAATAAGCATTTCCAAAATCCTGCACAGGCATATAGGCAAATGAATCTATTTTTACGGCTGCCGCAAAAGCCGACATAGTTACTAAGCCAAAACTATTAACCAATCCCTGTATTAAAAGGATTCCAAAATTCATTACGGATTGTTGTACACACGTCAATAAAGAATAATCTTTGATTTTTTGAAAAACACTTTTATCAAAATACCAATATTCTTTTTGTGGAAGTAAATCTCTCTGTTGAAAGAACACATACACAAAAAGTCCTATTGCACTTAAAGCTTGTGACATTGTTGTTGCGATAGCAGCACCTGCAACACCCATATGTAAACTAACAATAAAGTAGATATCTAAAATAATGTTTCCAATTGCTGAAACGCCTAAAAATAATAGCGGTGTTCTCGAGTCACCTAAAGCTCTTAAAAGTGAAGCAAAATAATTATACAAAAAAGTAAATAGAATGCCTAAAAATATATAAAATAGATAATCATGCGTGTCACTCCATATTTCTAAAGGAATCTGTAAAAAAGACAAAATAGGATCAATCAATAACAAGCATCCAGCCTCTAAAGCAACAGACAATAATCCTATACCAACAAAAGATATAAAGAACGCATTCTTCATCTTATCCATTTTTTTAGCTCCATATAACATGGAAAAAAGGACCCCACTTCCCATACAAAGACCTAAAATGATTGAATTCAAAAATGTCATCAGAGTAAAAGAGGAGCCAACTGCAGCTAACGCATTTGAACCTATAAATTGTCCAACAATAAAGGTATCTGCCACATTGTATAACTGTTGTAACATGTTCCCTAAAATCATAGGCAATGCGAACAACAATAATGATTTTGTCACTGATCCTTTAATCAAATTCTCATTCATAATTAAGATTATACTAATATCAGCCTTCTTTTTAAAGAGCATAGAATCAAAGAACTATTCTAAAAAAATTTTTAAATTTTTTTGTCATTTTGGACATTTCCGGTGTGATAGATAAGTGAGAGAG
>NZ_KI271008.1 GCF_000469305.1 Faecalitalea cylindroides ATCC 27803 | reverse complement strand
CATAAGCGGAGGATTTCCGGAGATAGCAGCCAATCTTGCGACACTCTTTGATAATCCATTTTCCATAAAATTATGTGGGGACAGCCTGAAAACTGTCCTCATTTTGCTTTTGTGCTATGGAATGGGTATCGGGATTTATTTCTCAACAAGAAAGAATTACCGCAGACGAGAAGAACACGGTTCTGCCAAATGGGGCAATGTCAGAGCCATTGATAAAAAATACCGACAAAAGCCACTATCAGAAAATAAGCTGATGACTCAGAATGTGTGCATTGGACTTAATGCCAAGAAGCACAGACGAAATCTGAATACGCTTGTGTGCGGTGGCTCCGGTGCAGGTAAGACGAGGTTTTATGCAAAGCCTAATATTATGAATGCTGCAAGAAACAGCTATGTGATATTAGACCCGAAAGGGGAAATCCTGCGAGATACGGGACATCTTCTTGAGAAGAAAGGTTACGAAGTGCGTGTGCTTGATTTGATTTCAATGGAGAAAAGCCATTGTTACAATCCTTTTGTTTATTTGCAGAATGACAATGATGTGCAGAAGCTCGTAACCAATCTTTTTAAGAGTACCACTCCGAAAGGTTCACAGAGCAATGACCCATTTTGGGATACGGCAGCGTCAATGCTTCTGCTTGCACTTGTATTTTATCTGCATTATGAAGCACCGCCGGAAGAACAGAATTTTGCAATGGTAATGGAAATGCTCAGAGCCGGGGCGATTGAGGACGAGGACGACCCAAGTCCTTCTCCGCTTGATAATCTGTTTTCAGATTTGATGATAGATAATCCTGACCACATTGCTTTGAAGTATTACCACTCTTATCATTCCGGTTCTTCCAAAACATTAAAATCCATACAGATAACCCTTGCAGCAAGGCTTGAAAAGTTCAACTTGGAGAGTCTTGCTGCTCTTACTTCTGCCGATGAACTGGATTTGCAGTCACTCGGAGAGAAAAAGGTGGCTCTGTTTGCACTGATACCGGATAACGACTCCAGTTTCAACTTCTTGGTATCCATTCTTTACACACAGCTCTTTCAGCAGTTGTTTTATGCAGCCGACCATATCCACGGCGGCTGTTTGCCGATGCCTGTTCATTTTATGATGGACGAATTTGCC
>NZ_KI271007.1 GCF_000469305.1 Faecalitalea cylindroides ATCC 27803 | reverse complement strand
AAACTACTCAACTGTTAGACCCTCTTTTTTGCTGTTTGTATACTATTCAAACTCCAGAAAGACAGTGCGGAGTATAAAGCAAAATCGTTGATTTTAAGCCATTTTTAGGCAATATAAGTAACTATAAAACCATATAAAAATATTAAAAAATGCAATTTTAATGCAATGAGGTGCAATCAAAATTATCTGATTTGTACCCAATCCCAAATCTCAATATCGACTATTTAGTTAAAGACGTTCAATAAATGAGCGTCTTTTTTCATACCCAAAATCGAAAGGAGAAAGAGAAAATATGAATAAGCTAGTAAAGCGATTGCTGACAGGGACGCTTGCTTTTGCAACCATTCTCACGGCATTACCAGTGACGGCGGTTCATGCTTCCGGCAATCAATACTGGACAGAATCAGCAGAACGTGTCGGCTACATTGAACACGTTATGAATGACGGTTCTATCAAATCTACATTCAATGAGGGACACATGAAAGTTGAGGGCGAAACTGCCTACTGTGTGGACATCAACACCAGTTTCAAGAATGGATATAAAACCCGTTCTGACGCAAGCACCCGTATGAGTAGCGATCAGATTGCAGACGTTGCTCTTTCCTTAGAGTACGTCAAGCAATATACCGCTTCTCATACGAACTTGAATTACAAGCAGGGATACTTGCTGGAACAGTGTGTTGTCTGGCAGAGGTTGAGTGAACAGCTCGGCTGGCAGTGCGATAACGTCAGAGCTTCCTATAATGAAATCTCACAGGCAGTACAGAATGAAGTTTACGCTGGTGCGAAAGCATTTGTGAAAGCAAATAAGGGACGCTATGAATGTGGCGGTTACATTTATACTGGCGAAGGACAGGACATCGGACAGTTCTGGGCGAAGTTAAATGTGGGAAATGCAAAGGTCAAAAAGACTTCTTCCAATCCCACGGTCACAGATGGCAATGCCAACTATTCCTTTGAGGGTGCAACATTTGGTGTCTATTCTGATAAAGGCTGTAACAGCCAGCTTGCCACACTTACTGCCGATGGAACCGGCGATACCAAAGAAGTTGAGGTAAAAGCTGGAACAGTGTATATCAAAGAGCTTTCTGCTCCAAAGGGTTATATGCTGGATTCTACTGTCCATGCCTTAAATGTGGAAGTTGGAAAAACAGCGACTTTAACTGTTGCTGACACTCCAAAGGTCACAGAAACTTTGATTGATTTATTCAAAATTGACATGGAAACAGGAAAATCTACTCCACAGGGAACTGCTTCTTTAGAGGGTGCAGAGTTCACATGGAGCTATTATGACGGTTACTACAATGCAGACAATCTTCCTGCAAAGGCTACCCGTACATGGACAACCAAAACAGTTGCCGAAAAAGACAGTGACGGAACTATCTATTATGTATCCAGACTTGCTGACAACTACAAAGTATCTGGCGACAGCTTCTATACACAGGACGGTAAAAATGTACTGCCACTTGGTACACTTACTGTCACAGAAACCAAAGCACCAAACGGCTACTTATTAGATGGTGCATATATGCAGGCTGACGGAAGTTCTGAACAGATTAAGGGGACGTACCTTACACAGATTTCCGAAGATGGCGAACTTGCCGTACTTTCTGGAAGTAACCAGTATTCCGTATCCGATAAGGTTATCCGTGGCGGTGTAAAAATCCAGAAACGTGACCTTGAAACAAAGGATACCAAAGCACAGGGAAGTGCGACCTTACAGTACACAGAATTTAATATCATTTCCTTAAATGACAGTCCTGTACTGGTTGAGGGAAAATTATACAGCAAGAATGAAACTGTCAAGAAGATTCAGACAGGAATTGACGGAATCGCTTCTACTTCTGCTGATTTACTCCCTTACGGAAATTACAGATTAGAAGAAAGCAAAGCACCAGAGGGCTACTTGACAGATGGTGCAAAGGCAATCGACTTTTCTATCACAGAAGATGGAAAAATCGTAGACTTGACTGACAAATCCCACTCTGTCTACAACCAGATTAAGCGTGGCGATATTGAGGGTGTAAAAATCGGTGCAGGTACACACAAACGTCTTGCAGGTGTTCCATTCAGAATTACAAGCAAGACAACGGGAGAATCCCATATTGTAGTTACTGACAACAACGGTCAGTTCTCCACTGCTTCAAGCTGGGCTTCCCATAAGGTCAATACTAATGCCGGAAAATCCAGTGAGGACGGTGTATGGTTTGGAACTTCTGAACCAGACGACAGCAAAGGTGCATTACTTTATGATACTTATGTGATTGAGGAATTAAAGTGTGATTCCAACGCCGGATTTAAGCTGATTCCAGCTTTTGAAATAGTCGTATCCAGAAATAAAGTGACCATTGATTTAGGTACGCTTACCGATGAATACGAAAAAGAAATCACAATCCATACCACAGCTACCGACAAGAAAACAGGCGAAAAGATGATTGTTGCCGGAAAAGACATCAAGATCGTGGACGAAGTCACACTTGATGGATTGGAAACAGGCAGAAAATATAAACTTTCCGGCTGGCAGATGGTAAAGGAAGAAAATGCGGAACTTCTCATTGATGGGAAACGTGTAGACAGTGATTATACCTTTACTGCTGACAGCGAAAAAATGACGGTTAGGATTACTTACAGTTTTGATGGTTCAGCTCTTGGTGGTCAGAACCTTGTTACCTTTGAGGAATTGTACGATATGAGCAATCCGAAAGAGCCTGTCAAGGTTGCCGAACATAAAGACATCAACGATGATGGACAGACTGTTCTTATCACAGAACGTATCATCAAAATCCATACGACCGCTACGGACAAGAACGGCAAGAAAGAAATCGAAGCCGGAAAAGATGTAACGATTGTGGATAAAGTCACATTAGATGGTCTGGAAGTTGGAACAAAATACAAACTTTCCGGCTGGCAGATGTTAAAAGAGGAAAATGCAGAACTTCTGATTGATGGAAAGAAAGTATCCAATGATTATGAATTTACAGCCGACAATGAAAAAATGACGGTTGAGATTGTCTTTACCTTTGATGGTTCTTCTCTTGGTGGAAAGAGCCTTGTCACATTTGAGGAATTATACGATATGACCAATCCAGACGAACCAAAGAAAGTGACGGAACATAAGGACATTACAGACGATGGACAGACTGTAACAATCAAGGAAGTGTCGGAAGTTCCAGACACACCAAAGGATACCGATACGCCAGATACACCAATTGACTTAAATCATTTTGATAC
>NZ_KI271006.1 GCF_000469305.1 Faecalitalea cylindroides ATCC 27803 | reverse complement strand
AATATATTTGTGAACATCTAGGCATGAGCAACTGTGAAGAATTACAAGATAGAATCGTGCAATATTCCAGTCATATAGCTCTTCAATATGTTATGGATATCTTATTTGGTTGTATCTATAACCAGGATCGTTTAACAAATAAGAAATATGTTTTAAATGCAATGGATTATATGGACGATAGGAAGTTATAAATTTAAACATTTTGCTTATTTATCACCTTTTCTTCACACACAAGCACATAAAAAATGGATCCCATCATATGGAATCCATTTTTTTGTATAGTTTCATTATTCAGTTTACTTAACAGTTCTTTTTTATGACTCTAACTCATATTCTTTTTTTATCTCAGCAATCGTTGATTCTAGAGCCATACCGGCCTTCTGTACGGTATACAGACAATGTAGATTCGGATCATATGAATGAGGTCGAATATTTTTACATTCAGTATCGCCTAAATCTTCTGTAAAGTTACGTACACAAAGTTGAATAGCTTTTCTAAATTCTGAGAGTTGATCATGAGCCTTCTCTTTAATGAATAATTTAGACAAAACAGCAACACATCCAATCAAAGCACCACATGTTTTACCTGAATACATACCACTTCCAAAACCCGCTAACATTTTCATACTGTCTTTGTCTAGATTAAGCGAATATACATCGTTAGCCGCATGAATTATCGTTTCAGAACAATTATATTTCTTTTTCTTGTAATAATATAAAATTTGTTCCTGAAGATTCATTTTATTTGCCTTCTTTTACTAAGTCGAAAACAACTTTGTCACGAATTGTTACACCATTCATTTTAAGCTTTTCAATCTTATCTTTAAATTGTGGTAAATATTTTTCATGAGCAATCAATAACTCGTCCAAGACTTCTTTAGCATTTTTTCCAGATGGAATCAAAGGGTTCAAAATAAACGCCTCTAAAGCCAAACCATAATTTCCGGTAATAGCTGCTTCGATCGTGCATTCTTCCATAGCTTTCATACATTGAAGCCATCCTCTTTGTGCACTTGGCAATTTTCCCCATGCTATTGGCATTGGGCCTTTTGCAGTAATGACTGAGCTGATTTCAACCACACAATCTTCTGGTAATTCAGGAACAGCTCCTCGATTCTTTGTGCTTACAACCATATGTGTTTTCTTATCATTGTATATGGAATTGATACATTCACATGCAGCATCACTATAATATGCACCGCCACGAAGACTCAATTCTTCTGGCTTTGTATCTAAATCTGGATCTTCATAAAGTTTGAATAGTCGCTCTTCCGTTTCCTTGACTTGTTGACCACGAGTCCCTATGGTTTTATATTCTTCTAAACTATGCTCCAGCATTTCTTGTGATCGATAGTAATACCGATGATATCCGCAAGGAATCATCTGCATCTGTTCAACCTGTTCCTTAAAGAAAGGAACATTGGCAATATTAGCCGGTAATCCAATATCTTTTCCCTCAAACATAGCATCAATAACCTTTTGTGTGATATTTTTTCCTTGTTTATCATAGACTTTATGCCAATGAAAATGATTGATACCAACAAACTGGTAAACTAGCTCTTTAGCATCATATCCAATTGCGATAGGTTCTTTCATCATTGCGATTACTGGTACATTGCATAACCCTACAACTTTATCCCATTTTCCATATTTAACAACTGCCTCTGTAATCATCCCGCTTGGATTCGTGAAATTAATCAACCAAGCATTTGGACAAAGCTCTTTCATATCTTCTACGATATCCAAAATAACAGGAATAGTACGAAAAGCTTTGAAAATACCCCCTGCTCCATTTGTTTCTTGGCCTAACATTCCATAATAAGAAGGAATGCGTTCATCTTTGATACGTGCTTCTAAGAATCCTACACGAAATTGAGTTGTGACAAAATCTGCATTTGTCAAAGCTTCTCTTCGGTTCAATGTTGTGTAAATTTTAACATCATATCCGGCTTTTTCCCACATACGACGTGCCATAGCTGCATCAATTTCGACTTTATCTTTTCCATTTTCTACATCGACCAGCCAAATTTCTCGAACAGGTAATTCATGATATCGTTTAATGAAGCCATCCATAAGTTCTGGAGTATAACTACTTCCTCCACCAATTGTAACAATCTTAATTCCACCTTTCATTAGGTTTTCCTCCTTTTTTCATCTTCAAATTAAACCTTAATTTAATGAAAGACAAGATGATTTAAGCATTCTGAAACTTTGTTTATAAAAACAAGAGAAAAATTAAATATATTTTGAAACTTTTTGAAACTTATATTTCGTTTTAAATCGGACTATAAGTTATTCAACTTTTTCCTCCAAAGAAAGTGTAATTGTTACATCCCCATTCCCTAATGCTTCCTGCCATCCGGATAAATTGTTTATATGTCCGATTTGAGTATAATTCCATGTATTAGATCCATAAAACAAAACAATTTGATTTCCTTGATAAAGCATAATATCTCCCGGCTGTGTCGTTATTTGTTGATTATTTGTAGGTAAATTTGTTTCCAAAGCGCCTACTTTTTCAAAGCCTGCATAATCACTCATTTTAATAGTAATACCCGTTTCTTTTAACATTTCAACCAATACGTCTACTGCTTCATTAGCTTTTAATGTTGCGATAAAATTTCTATCTCCTACTTTAACATTCATCTGCATCTTATTTTCATTCTCCCTATTTGATTCATTTGTGAATTCTTCATTTTGTAAGTTTATACTTTCCTTTGAATTACCAGATAAGATCTGTTGCTTGCTGCAACCTATAAACAAAATACATGTTATCATAAAAACCATTTATTCTTTTTTATTACTTCTACAATAGATAAAAAAGTATCAAGGTAAATGTGATCTTAATCTTCTTCCTATGCTATAGGCTAAAATGATTTTAATTAAATCCGGAATAATAAAAGGAAATACACAAACCGATAAAACACTTCTAACTGAAAGAATGTTTTGATTTTGCAAGCTCACATTTAAAAACCAATACGTTCCAAAACCATAACAAAGACATAATCCTATAACTGAACAAAGAATAAAAAGTTTTGAATTATTTATCCAATATTTTTCTGTCAACCATAGAAAAAGTGAACTCCATAAAAAACCAAGAATATATCCACCAGTCAGATTCATCAAAGCACCTATTCCACCTCTAAATCCTGAAAAAACGGGTAATCCAATCGCTCCAGCTATAATATAGACAAATACATATATAGTTCCCTTTTTCCCACCAAAAACAAGGCATATAAGAAACATAGCAAGCGTCTGTAATGTAAATGGAATCGTAAAAGGTATTGATATCCATGAACATATCGCCAATAAAGCAATACTTAATCCGCCATAAGCAATTTCTCTAGTTTTCATATTTAATATTTTAAGTGATTAAAACTTGTTTTTTCAAGCATTTATTTTGATTATCAAAATAAAAAGCACTCAGAACATTCTGAGTACTTTTATTAAGTTTTAATTATTAGTACAATTTAGCTCCCGCAGGAATAGCATCATCTACCATCAAAAGGTTCAAACGTTCCTGGCCTTCTTCCTGATGAATTGCTGAAATGATCATGCCACAAGAATTAATTCCCATCATTTTTCTTGGTGGTAAATTGACGATTGCAATCAATGTTTTTCCAACTAGTTCTTCAGGTTCATAATAGTCATGGATACCGCTTAAGATCGTTCTATCTTCTCCTGTTCCATCATCCAAGATGAATTCTAATAACTTCTTGCTCTTTGGAACAGCACGACATTCTTTTACCTTTACAGCTCTAAAGTCTGATTTAGAGAATGTTTCAAAATCAACGAAATCTTTGAATAAAGGTTCAATTTCTACTTTTGAATAATCAATCGTTGGAATCTTGTTAACTACTTCTGAAGATGCAGGTGTACTTGTTTTAACAAGTGCCTCTATTTTTGTCTTGTTAGCTTTTTTAGAATCTTTTGTCAGCTTCATATGTGGGACCCTTTTTGTGGTTCTTTCATACTCGACCAAGCTGGTGTTAATACTATTAAATTCTCCATATTCCAATTATCCCCCATACTTCATATTTTTGCTCTACTTTGAGTCACTTTGCGGGCAAATGATGTAAAATATGATGTAAATGATGTAGGGCGATAGTAGTATATGCAAGAGCATATTCATATACAAGAAATTATAACTTCTCTTATTTACAATGTCAATCCACATCAAAGTAACGCTGCCTTATCTTTTCCTGCTTCAGAACAAGAAAAAAGAACACACAACACTCTGTATGTTCTCTTTCCGTATGTGAAATCCAATATTATGCTATGAAGTAGCTGTCCAGTCCTTTGAACTCTGCCGTTTTCATTTCCTTTGTAACATCAGCATAGATGTTCAATGTGGTTGAAATATCTGAATGTCCGAGTGCGTCTTGAATGACCTTTATATTTACTCCAGCTTCACACATTCTTGTTGTAAATGTATGTCTAAGCGAGTGACAGCTAAAATGAGGAAGTAACACATCAGGTTCATCACTGTGCAAAAACTGCTCATCATTGCAATCACGGATAATTCTTCGGATTGCTTTGTTGAGTGTGGCTTGGTGCTGTGCCTGACCAAAACGATTGATGAAAATAAAATCTGTATATCCGTCAATCGTGACCTCGCAATGAAGTCCTAAATCTTCCTGCTTCTGTTTCTCCTGTTCAAATGCTTCTCTCACAAAGCCAAGCATTGGAACCTGCCTCATACTCGCCGGAGTCTTCGTTGTATTTACATTGAAATAACAGCCGCTTTTACTTCCCTCAGCCCTATGGTCATAATATACAAGAGTATGATTAACATCAATCATTCCACTTTCCATATCAATATCACACCATCTCAATCCGGTCACTTCTCCCACACGAAGTCCAGTTCCTATCATTACTGCAAAGACTGGATACCAGTGTTCATATACAGGGTGGGTTTTCAGGAAATTCAGAAATAGCTCCTGCTCCGGTTTCGTCAACGCTCTACGCTTTTCCGACTGAAAACAATGTGCTTTTTTCAATTCTCTCAACACATTATCTGACGGGTTATTTCTGATAAAGTCATCATCGACAGCAATCTGTAAAACCTGATGAAGAACCGTATGTATATTATCAATCGTTGAAGGCTTCAAATTTCTTTCATCAACAAGATAATTGTAGTATTTCTTAATATCTGATTTCTTCAGCGTTGATATTCTTTTACTTCCAATCACTGGTCGCACAAAGGTATTGTACATATATTTGTAATTTTCAAAGGTATTATTCTTCAGCCCTCTTTTCATATTTGCCCAAAGGTCAAATAATTCATCAATGGTTGTGTATCGTGCTTCAGTCTTAATACCATCACATTTATCTTTCTGAATACGCTTCTCTTTTTCTCTCAAATCATCTAAAGTTCTTGCGTAAACAAATCTTCTTTTCATCTGGCTGTCCTGCCAGCTAAATTGATAAGTACCGTCTTTTCTCTGAACCTCTCCGGTTTTCAGAACAACCCTTGATTTATCTTTTCTTTTTGTCGCCATTGTATCCTCCTAAATTCTAAACTGCTTATCTATATATTTGTCCAGTCGTTCCCTCACAATATGGATTTTATTGCCTATCCATATTGCAAAGGGACAACCTGCTTGATTAGACAACTCACGCAACTTCGTTCTTCCTATACCGGAATATGCTGCGGCTTCTTCGATTGTCAGCCACTTTCTTTCCCATATCGGTTCTTCAGCATTGCTTATGAGTTTTTCCTGATATGTTCTTACTTCGGCAAGTAAGCGTTCATCATCATTCAAGGAAAGTAAGTTTTTCAATGTATTCATCAAAAATCCTCCTCTTAATCATTCGACGATTTCCTATATGAAGAACAAATGGGCATTCTTCTTGGCTTGTTAGTTTTCTCAGTCTTTCTCTACCTATGCCAGAATATTCAACTGCTTCATCAATCGTCAAATTAGACTTATGCCATATCGGCACATCATATTTTTTTCGGATAATCTTTTCTGTATCTGCCATTACGGAAGCACCTCCTTGTTTTTTTCTGCCCTTATGATAATTAAAAAATGACGATGAGCCTATCATGCGAACCGACCCATCGCACATTTTACAAATCAGCTATATCGAATACGCATTATCAAGATATTCGTCCAGTTTTCTTCTTTTAATCAGTCGCTTACTTCCATTCCAAAGAACAAAAGGGCAAAACTCCGAGTCGGACATTTCTCTTAATTTTCTTGAGCCAATACCACAATAAGCTGCGGCTTCTTCTACTGTAAGATTGGACTTCTTCCAGATAGGAATAATGATTTTATTTTCTGTCATTGCTTCCCCTCTTTTCTTTCTTTGATGAATATCTGTCGGTAACAACATAATCCCAACCATCCCCATCACACTTATCACATCTGTCTTTTCGCTTTGCAAATGGGTCAAGTCGCCTTACAATATAGTCCGGATTGTGGATGTAATCATTCAGGCACTTCGGGCATAGACAACGAATATTTTCTTTCTCCTCCGGCTTGTAAACCCAAAGTCCAAATGTCTTTTTCAAAGTTGCGTTTATCTGCCTGAAAAGTTTATCATCATCTACCGTACCTATGTATTCACGCAAATCCTCTCTATTGACCGTCCGTATCTGCTCCAGAAGAACCATTGACGGTTTCTTCAGTCCAAACTCCTCGCCAAGAATAATGTGCGATGGCAAATATCTTTTCTTGATTACACTTGTAACCGCTGCAACAATAATCGTTGGAGCATTCTGGTTATAATCGTCTGCCTGAACGACAAGCACCGGACGCTCTCCGCTTTGTACTGAACCACTGTTATCTCCAAAGTCATAGTAGAATAAATCCCCACGACAAATCATTTTTTCTTTCATATACATAACCTCACAAGAATCAAATTTTTAAAGTGTCATTCGTATCCGGAATGAAATAACCCCTTCACTCATTTGGACAAAGGGTGCTGAAATGCACACCCAAAATCAGAGATTTTCATAAAATTTGATAAAATTTTTCTTTGCCGCTGCAATAGACTTATCTACGGAGCTGTAATATACACCCTCCTGCTTTGCAATCGCTCTGGAACTCAGACCGCAGCACACATTCTTCATAAGGCGTTCCCTTTGAAGTGGCTGCAACATTGAAAGTGCTATTCTTGCTTTCCTAATTTCACACTGACGCAATTCTTCTCTTTCCAGTTCAAGTCTTTCTTCCTCTGCTCTTTCAAATGGGTCGTCAAACATAATGGCAAGTTCTTTATGGAACTGTGAGGACATTTCATCGTCATATCCATAGCAGTCAAGTGTGCGACTGCTTCTCTTTGCATACTTGTCCTCATTTCGGTTTGCATCGTCAATTACCTCTCCCTGTGCAATGGAAAGATGTACAAACGGAGAATATCTTTCTATAACAAGGGGATACTTCTCCCAAAGCTCTTTTACAGACAATTCCGTAATAATCGCCCATTTTTCATCTCCGGTATAACCGTTATATTCGTATTTAAGGTTTATCAGTTTACAATCCTTTGCAAATAATTCTTCTTGTTCTGTTAATGTAAGTTTGTTTGTCATTTCCGTAATCTCCTTTGAATTTTGAAAAATTGATAAGTTTCAAAATTCGGAGATTACGGGTACTCAGCTATCTGGCACTGCCAAGCGTTATAAAACATAAAAGTCCTTTCCCAAGTAAGGGAAAAGACCTAATACTGCACGAAGCATAATCGAATAAAACAGCAACAAAAAAAGCACCGTCGAATCTGGACAGCAAAGAATACTTCTATTCTTCACTTATCCGGCTTCGTACGGTGCTTGGTAGTTTAGCAAATAAATTGCTTATCTCCGCTTACTCGATTAGAAATCGTTTCGATATTTACTTGTAATATTCATCGCCTGCAATTCCTACTATATCCGTTCCTGCGGATTCTGCGGAAGTAAGCGAGATTTAAGATATGGACATTCTTGCATTTCTGACACTTCACACTCAAATGTCCGGTTGCGTCTGAAAATACTCTTTGTATCCTGAACCCACAAGTCGGGCAGAGAATATCACGCTCTTTCAGACTTTCTGCTTCTACTCTTGACAGAAGCAATCTCTTTTGTATTTCAGGTGCTACCTGAGTCTGTAACCTCATTGCGAAACACCTCCCAGATTTAACTCATTGGAAATGTACTCAAGGATATTGTGATACTCAAATAGCCCCATATCTCTCAATCTGATAACCAAGGCTGTATAAGATACTCCGATATAAGCTGCCATTCTGCGGATAACTGCTTTATCCTTTGAAGTAATGGTATTATCGCCATAAACTCTTATCGGATTTGACTGATTATATTTCGCCAAGGCATTTTCAATAATTCTTCTCGGCATAAGAAGCGAAGCTCCCATTGTATCTGCCTGCCACTCAACAGACGCAAACATCTGAGCCAGTTCCTCTTTGGAATAACTACGCTCACTGTCATACTCTGCATGAAAGCGTCCTTCACTCGGCATTGCATACATCTTACTCAAGATATGATGTGACGCTTCGTGTGCCATTGTAAATCTGCGACGTCCCTGCTCCTTTTCAGCAAGAAGAAATTTATCAAGTACGATGGTATCTTTCGGGAAAACAAAGGGAATAATTTTTCCGTCCTGATGTACCAGCAGTGGTGTTGCTCCATCTGCCAGAAAGCCAATCCTGCCTGCATCATCTTCTGCGAAAGAAGCGTATTCAATTCGTAACATAAGAAATTCTGTAATGAAATGTTCTATGTCGATGGATTGAATCACTCGATTGCTAAACTTATTAGCATAAGCTGTTATCAAGCCTTCGCTGATTTCTTCCAACTCGGCTCTTGACATATAAATACTCAAGTTGTGTCCACCTCCGACTCCACCTTGTCCGGCGGTGCAACTCCTCCGGCAAAGTTCTGTTGTATTTCCGCACTATCCAAATTGATTAGATAGCGAATTCCTTCAAGTGTTTTCATTCGTCTGTCCTCTGTTATAGTTCTTTGATGATGTGACAAGCCACACCCTGAATGCAGCACTCATCTACAATGATGTCTTTCATCTTCTTATTTTCCGGGTGGAGAATGATTTTCTTATTCTCATCATCTCGGAAGTAGCGTTTCAATGTATTCTGATTATCCACAAGGGCAACTACTATATCGCCATCATTGGCTTCTACCTGCTTTTTAACAACCACAAGGTCGCCGTCATCAATCCCTGCTTCAATCATAGACTGACCGCTTGCTCTTAATATGAAGAAATCTCCTTTGCCGAAAATGGCAGTAGGAAGTGATACATATTCTTCAATATTTTCTTCCTCATACTGAGGACTGCCACAAGGAATAGAACCTACAATCGGTGTCTGTGTCTGTTCGCCACTGTACTTACGGGTCACATTGGTACGAATCTCCTGCCCGTCATACTCAATCATATTCTTCTCAGCCATCTCTACCAAGTATTTATATGCTGTACCTCTGGCAATACCAACCGCTTCAGCAATCTTTGTAGTCGATGGGGATTGTCTGTTTTGCAGGTAATAATCCTCGATGTACTTTTTTATCTCACTCATAAGTTCAGGACTCTTGCTTCTCATACCTGCACCTCGCTTTCTTTTCTATCGGAAGCAGTTTGCTTTCGATAGTTTTATTATACCTGATACGAAGAATTTTTCAAGTAGGTTTTTCGCAAAAGAAAAGAGGTGTCGCAAATTGCTAACACCTCAAAATTTCTTTGCTTGCACTGAAATCATTAACTCCAATGGCTTACTATTTTTCTCTATTCTCATCTTTTCTTATACAATACAAGTTCCGGATTCTTACCGTCTTCTTCATAAGTGCAAATAAGAATAAAATCCATATCTGCAACAACGCCGAAACATCTATCGCCGCCGTATTCACATTCAAGCTGATTGCCCAGATATGTCTTTGCCTCATTCAAAAACTTAGCCGCTTGCCCATTCGGAAGCCGGTACTCAAGATTCACATACTTTCCCACAAGGGCATTCAGTTTTTCCACCTTTGGCATTCCGTCAACATTCGATTCGTTAATTTCATTGATTAACTTTTTCTTGAATTCTTCAAACTGACCGTTATCACTAAGCTCATCATATTTCTTCCAGTAATCCAAAGTAGGAAGCAGCTCTTTCATATAAGAACGGGCTTGTTCCTCCGTGAAATTCTCGCTTACCATATTCTTAACACAAACTTC
Source organism: Faecalitalea cylindroides ATCC 27803 (assembly GCF_000469305.1). Lineage (GTDB taxonomy): Bacteria > Bacillota_I > Bacilli_A > Erysipelotrichales > Erysipelotrichaceae > Faecalitalea > Faecalitalea cylindroides. The sequence continues at coordinate 15,025 of NZ_KI271006.1, read as the reverse complement.
AATCAAATCATCCATATCATTGTAAGTATATGTTCCGTCGGCATAACACCACTTACAATAGTCCTCATTGAAAGAACCATCGTGATTGTGTCCGATAATATCATCATCTTCAAGCGGCATTCCGCAGCATTGACAAATAAGCTTTCTCGGTGAGCCTAAAAGTGTATTTATGGAAACATCGAATACTTTTGACAGCAATTTCAATGTTTCCGTATTCGGAACTGTTTCTCCGTTTTCCCAACGTGAAACTGCCTGACGACTTACAAAAACTTTTTCTGCAAGCTCATCCTGCGACATTCCCTTTTGAGTACGAAGTTCAAGTATGACCTGTTTTGTATCCATTATGCAGTACCTCCCTTACACCTTTATTATAGTCTCACGCATTATCTCAAACAAGCAACTCGCAGTTGCTGTCCTTATTACTCGCCTTTTTCGTTCACGGCTAACCAAATTTCACAATGATAGTTTGGGGCGGTTGTATTCACAAACGGATAAACTTCAAACTCCACGCCCTAAGCATATTCATACTTCGAGCTTTGTGGGAAGATTCTGCCGTTTCTTGACATCGTATGCTTTGGAGTGTTACATTTCCTGTTCTTTGTTTCCTTTTTCCTGCATACCCTCATCGGCTTGTGCAATCATCTGTTTGTACTGTTCTTTCACACTTTCCGGTGCAAGTATCTGTACTTTTCCATTAAAGCCAAACACCCAACCGAAAAAGGTAGGGCTGGCTGATACTTCGGTCTGTACCCTGAAAGACGTCATATCATACGCAAGGGTTGTCACATCTTCTCCGAAACGGTCAACCATTGTTTTCATCAGACTGTTATCACACCGTAAATCCACAAGAACTTTCTCGCCTGAGAACATAAAGAAAACTTCCTTTGTGTAATTTTCAATATCAAAATCATCAGGCATAGGAATAATGTCCTTATCCAATATCTCAGGTTTTGAAGCAATACGGTCTACTCTGAAATTGATAACCTTACTTTTCTTCTCAGAATATCCGAGAACATAATAATAGTCCCCACACCAGAGAAGTTTATACGGACTGAGCTTATACACTTCGCCCTTGTTCTTCAGAACCTTTTTCTTTAATCCAGTATAATCATAATACTGAAAAGAAATCTGCTTGCCTGCATTGATGGCGTCGTTTATAGCGTCAATAATGTAATATATCTGCTCATTATCCGGCTTAATGCGATTGACCACATAGTTATTACGCTTCAGCTTTGCCACCTGCCCCGGACTGGTCATCGTATGTATCTTCTCAATCAGAGTTTCGCTTTTCTTCTTTGTAATGAACTTCGATGACTCCACTGCATCTATCAGCAGTTTCAGTTCCGGCAATTCAAACTTACGGCTGGCTACAAAATATTTGCTCTGAGTAGAATGGATAGTAACAATATCCATTCCAAACTCCTGAAGTGCAGCAATATCTTTTGTGACCGTCGTTCTATGTGCAGATATTCCGTATTCATCATTCAATATATTGATTAGCTGCGTCGTCGAAAGCGGATGTTCCTCGTCCGTTCGTTCCTCTAATATTTTCTTTAAGTATAATATTCTCGGCTTTGTTTCCATTGTTTGCCCTTTCCAAGCTATTACTCATATAGTCCTTTGAACATTTCTCCCTGTATCACGCTGATTTGTTCAGTCGGAATTACTGTTTCATCCTGCATAATCAGTTTGCGTTCAAATTCATCAATCTTTTTCACTATGCCGGAATGCGTGAGATATGCTCCTCCGGATTTTTTATCATCAGGCACGAAATAAGTTATTGATATTTCCTGTTCTGTGCCGATATTATCTCTAATCATATTTAATTGGTCATTTAATTTCATAATGACTTCATCGCTTAACTCTAACCGTTCATCTGTTAGCCTTGCAGTCTCTTTAATGGCTGCATCGTGTCCTGTAAGTGCCGCAAAAGGTGCAAACTGTGCTGCTCTGTCGTGAAGTGACATACGAGGATGGTTCTTCGATGTCGGATTCGGCAGATTGATTATATCGTCATAGGAATGTTCATCCATCTGTTACAGCACCTCCTTTGCTCGACAAACTTGAATTTATAGTCCTCTCAAAACCAATTTGCTTTTTCTTCTCGAAATACGGGAATATCACTATCTCGATATGGATTGTAATTATGAAGATTGCAACCAAACTCTTTTAATGATTTTATTTTGTTATCCTGTGTCCATACAATTAAAGATATTCCGTCAAATTCTTCAACATTTCCATTATTCATTTTGCTTTTAAAATACCACTCCACGATTGTTTGATTGCCTTGATGAAAAAATTGCTTAATCTCCCAGACAAGAACACTTCCGCGTGTATTCCATTCGTCAAACCAGTGCTTTACCGTTTTGCGGTTTTCATATTTAGGACTCCAACTCTCAGTATATACAACATCATCTGTAAAAATATTGTCAATTCCTAAATCTGCTTTCTTAATCCACATATCAAACCATAATCGGATAATTTTTTCTCTCTCGTTCATAAAGTACCTCCATAACTTCCGATTTTCTCAATTCTCCAAACTTGAATTGACCGAGCTGATAGTTACCGTTTTCTAACACTCCATTCATCATCTTGAGCTTTTCTTTCAGCATAGTAACCGCAAGGCATATCCTTTAGAATACCAACAGAATTATCTAAGTCGAATACTGATTTTAAGGATACTAACTTTGCTTCGTCTGTTTCATGTGCTTTTCCACATAGAAATTGCCACATTCCATCATCTTCATCATGTGATACATACAAAATAGGTTCTCCATTCTCTAATATGTGGCAACAGGTTATTGTAGCTGTATTTGGTGCATCATAAAATGGGAATTTCATATTTAACACTCCTTTCAAACTTGAATTTTATAACTTATCAATCCCAATATAATATTATCATATGGTCTATCTTCTTGCGGTCAGTCAGCTCTATAATATGAGGATTATTCTCTTCCTGAGCTATAATCCATACTTTATAGTTTCCACATTCATCACTATCTCCAACAAAAGAAATATTACTTGGTTCAGCAACACCACTTTTTTCAATATATCTCTCTATTTGGGAAATAGGTAAAACTGTGTCAATCCAAAGAGCATCGGCGTATGTTGATTTTTCTCCTTTACTATTTGTGATTTCATAGCCATAAGTAGATACATAAATTACACTATCTGAGTCAGCAGACTTAATCTGTGCTACAAAGTTTTGTAAAGGATTAATATCTTCTTCGTCTAAACAAAAACTATTATAATCCTTATCGTTAGTGTCAATCCTCGGTATAAAAACCATCCAATACATATGTTGTGACTGGTGTTATATACAATTCATATTTAATAACCAGTCTGATTAAATCATTTCCGTCAATCAGTGTTATCGGCGTACCTTCTCTCGCAGCCTCTCTTGCTTTATTGGTAAATCGGCTATTAGTAATAAATACTCCATAATCGGCTTGATATTTGTTCATCGCCCCAAGAAATTGATTGATATCCGGCTCACTCACTGGATTTGAATTAAATCTTTTACACTGAATAACCACTCTGGTTGTTCTAAAATCATCGGCATCTACGTGATATCCATAACCATCAATGCCACCATCATTTGACACCTGAACGCCTTTGTTGGTAAACTCCACTCCCATCTTTGTAAGAAGTGCTCGTGAAAATTGTTCAAACTTTGCTGGAGACATATTAGCGATTGCACTCTGAAGTTTTACCTTGAAATCATCTAACAATTCGTCATCTGTGGATTCATTCTCCTCGTCTTAAACCTCCAGTGTTTCTACTGGCTTGTTTTTCGATTTGTTCTTAGTCGAATGTTCCTCCCAATAGCTTCGAGCCTTATCCCTTACTTCTGTCTTAACATCAAAATCTGTTAAATCTACATTTGCTCCATCTTGAGTAAGTGTAATCTTTGGATTGAATTTCACATAAGATATGAGTCCGACATAACTAAGCTCTTTAATAGCAAAATTAAACTTAAAATCAAATTTTTTGTACTGATTTCCTGTTTTATTAGATGTATATAGTTTCTGTTCAAATTCAGCAATATGCTCATCTAACTCACTAATTCTGTCTCTAATTTCAGAACGCTCTAACTGTCCACCTGCTTCCTGAAGGACTTGAAGGATTGGTTTAATAAGGTATGATACTTGTTCTTCTGTATTTAAATCGTCATAAAACATATTTACATTTACACCTCTCATTTACTGTGCATACTTCTTGAAATTCTCTGCCTGTTCAAGAACTTCCTTGTAAACATCATCAATGGTTACTGGCGGATAGCCGAACTCATCAAGCAGCAATATCAAATCCACTTGCAAGTTTGCCTTAATATCATCACGGGCAGACCAATCGGTATAGCGTGACTTATCATCAACAATCAACTTTATCCTCTTGGATAGTTCAATCATTTTATCGTCCGGATATTCAAACTCAAACTTCTTGGAAACTGCTTTCAAAATATCATAGAAAGCTTTTTCTTCATAATCTATACCCATATTCTTGAAGGAGTTCTTTTCTGTTTTCAGTTCAGACAACAACTGTGCAAGCTGCTCCGCAACATCATCAAGGACTTCGTTGGCATACGCTTCATCACGACGTCGGTTATTATACTCATCAACAACTTTCTTGAGTCTGTCTGCAAATTCCACACCCATAATTTTATTAACTTTCTTAAACTCGTCAATCGCCTGAGAAAGAAGTCTTTGAAGTATCTTAATTTTCGTATTCGGCAACTGAATAGCATTTATCTTATCCATATACTCATCGCTGAAAATATCCACCGATATATGCTTTCCGGTTTCAAATAATTCCTCAATGCCATCAGACTGAATTGCACCCTCAAGCATTTTGCGGACACGAGCGTTCATCTGCTCAATATCCGGTGCATCGCCTTTTGTCAACTTGAAAAGGATAGAACGGACAGCACAATAAAAATGGATATAATCTTTATCTTCATCAGAGAATTTCTCACTTGAACTACAAAGGTTAAATGCCTGCTTCATTCTCTTGACTGCTGCCATAAATCTTCTTTCCAGTTCTTCAGACAACTGCACATACTCAACTGCACGATTCAGGCAGGCAAGCTGTTCAGTAGGAGAACCGTTGAAGAAATCACTACTGTTAAAGTTGTGGAACATCTGACCAAGAACTTCTAACTGGTCTTTTACAATCGTGATAGACTGCTCCACACCTTCAAATTCTTCGCTCTCAAAATTCGTATATTTCTTGAGGGCAGTGTTCATATTTTTCTTAATACCTATGTAGTCAACAATTAAACCTTTATCTTTGCCCTCGCATACACGATTTACACGAGAAATCGTCTGAATAAGGGTATGCTGCTGAATAGGCTTATCAATGTAAATCGTATCAAGCTCCGGCACATCAAAACCAGTCAGCCACATATCTACAACAATGGCAATCTTAAAGTTTGATTTCGGATTTTTGAACTGACGGTCAAATTCTTTCCTATCCTCTTTTGTGCCAAGCATATCAAATAAGTCTTTTTCATCATCTTTATTACGAGTCATAACCAACTTGATTTTTTCCATTGGCTTCAACTCTTTTTTATCTTTCTCACTCAGAACAACACCATCATCACAAATCTTCTTTTCTGTCCATTTCGGTCTGAGTTCCTTTACTATCTTATAGAAATCGTATGCTATATTTCGGTTGGAACATACAAACATTGCTTTGCCTGCTACGGTTGCACCTTCTGCCACACGGGTTTCATAATGCTTGATAAAGTCCTCTGCAACAGCACGAAGTCTATCAGGGTCGCCAATAATAACTTCCATTTTGGCAACTGCTTTCTGACTTTCTTCTACTTGATGTTCATTTGCTCCCTCAAGCTCACACTGTGCATAATATTCTTCAATCTGTCTTACCTTGTCCTGATTAAGCATAACCTTAGCTGCACGACCATCGTAAACAAGATTAACTGTAATACCGTCCTTAACAGCTTCCGTCATTGTATATGCGTCTACAACACCACCAAAGACTTCGATTGTTCCATCAACCGGAGTTCCGGTAAATCCAACATAAGTTGCATTTGGTAAGGAGTCGTGCAAATACTTGGCAAAGCCATAGGTTTTCTGAACACCTGACTCTGTAATCTTAACCTTTTGGTCGAGATTGATTTGGCTTCTGTGTGCTTCATCAGAAATACAAATAACGTTCGTTCTGTCTGTAAGAAGCTGCAAATCCTCTGTGAATTTCTGAATGGTAGTCAGATAAACGCCGCCACTCTCTCGTCCTTGAAGCTCCTCACGAAGTTTCTCACGGGACTCAATACTTACAACCGTTTCATCCCCGATATATTTCTTTGAACCTACAAACTGTTTGGAAAGCTGGTCGTCAAGGTCTGTTCTGTCCGTAATAATAAGAATAGTCGGAGAAGAAAAGTATTTGCTTTTCATCAGCATACGGGTAAGAAAAAGCATTGTATAACTCTTGCCGCAGCCTGTCGCTCCAAAGTATGTACCACCTTTACCATCTCCTTCGGGGCGAAGATGAGCCTTGATATTCTCATACAATTTATTTGCCGCAAAGAACTGTGGATAACGACACACTATCTTCAAATCCTTATCTGAGTTATCCGGAAAATAAATAAAATCTTTAATAACTTCAAGCAAACGGTCTTTTCGGAAAAGTCCTTTTACCATTGTCACAAGGGAATTGATACCGTCCAGTTCTTTATCGTCTGAGTTTATCTTTCTCCACGCATAGAAGAAATCATATGGGCTGAAGAAAGAACCATATTTATTATTTGCTCCATCACTGATAACAACAAACGCATTGTATTTGAAAATCTCTGGAATATCTCTACGGTAACGGATTGTAAGTTGCTTATATGCGTCCATTATGGTCGTATTCTCTTGTACCGCACTCTTAAATTCAAGAACAACAACAGGAATACCATTTACGAACACAATGCCATCCGGAATACGCAACTGATTATTTACGCCTTCAATTTCAAACTGATTAACCGCTTTGAAAATATTGTTTTCGGGAGTGTCGAAATCAATAAGTTCAATATAGAGGTCTTTCTGCGTTCTATCCTCACGGTTAAGAATAAATCCATCGCAGAGCAACTTAAATACAGCTTTGTTTGCTTCATAAATTGTACCGGAAATATTACGCAGCATTAGAATGACACTATCCACCTCACTCGGTGTGATACCATCTTTCGCATAGCGATTATAGAGGTATTGCTTCAGGTCGTCCGTAAGCAGAACCTCCGTCCTTTCTCTGTGTATCTGGTCGCCACTGACATAGGTGTACCCCTCGTCTTTGAACAACTCCATTATTGACATTTCCAATGCGTGTTCATTAAAATTTGCCATTGCGTTCACTCCTTTGGTATTCTGCATCAAATTATGATGCAACTACACTTGTATAATAAGCATTATAAAGTGCTTGTACTGTTTCATAATATTTATCTTCATAAGTTTCTGCTTGTGCGTCGGTATACTCTAAGAAAAACTGACAATCAACATCTTCGCCAAACTTATTATTTATAATTGTTGCTATATTCTCAACAAGTTCCATCATCCACATACAAACGGTTTCTTCTCTTGTGTGTGCTAGACTTTGATATTCCCATACATAATCAATCGGAGGTATAGGTGTTTCCTTATCAAAATCCATTTTTTTATCTACGAAATAATAGAAATATTCATCAATATACTCTCCAATAGATATTTGAGCCACATTCAAAATCATCATCAGACGATTTTCTTTATTTATAGGTTCAAAGATATTAGGAGTGCCGTTCCATTCTAATTCTCGGTATCTATCATAACTTCGATGAAAATATTTTGCTCCATCATACAAATAATCCCTTCCCAAATTATATTTCTCTATATCTTGCTGAAGTTTATCTATACATCCCTGTAACCAATACTTTCCCGTAAATTGTTTAATCTTATATCCGGCTTGATTTAATATCTCATTTTGTAATTCTTCAGAACACCGGCAGTATTCCGAATAAATTTTCCTTGTATGCTTTTCAAGCGGATATAGATTAGCTGCTATAATACACCACGGCAAATAATCTCTTTCCTCTTGATTATCAATTAGAAAAAGTCGAGCTTTTTCTTGCAATGCTATACGTTCCTTTTCGCATTGCAATTTCTGTATTTCCTTTTCATGTCGTGATTGCAACCAATAAATCAAAAAAGAAACTGCTATTGTTGCCACCAGTGACAATACTCCGATTATAATCTGAATTATATCTGCTAATGACATAGGTTCCTCCTTGTAAATGATAATTTAGACGATACTGCTCAAACATTGTATCAAAAATATTTTGAGTCCAACTCAGATAAATCTTCTTGGAAACAAGGCACTGTTGGCGATGTGTTGCAACTACAAAGGGGGCATGATTTACCTCGAACTGAAATGACTGGTGGTAAATATCCCGTTGCAGGTTCAACCGGAACAATTGGGTATCATGATGAGTTTACTGCTGAAGCTCCTGTTATTGTAATGGGACGAAGCGGCAATATTGGCAACCCAAGATTGTACCTTTGCAACTGTTGGACACATAACACATCGCTCTATGTAAAACAAATTTATGAAGCAGAACCGTTGTGGGTATTTTATTTGCTCAAAAATCTAAATTATGATGGCTTTGTTGGTGGTAGTGCAGTTCCTACATTAAATCGAAACGATGTTCATGCTTATGGAATAGCAATTCCACCACTTGAATTACAGAAATCTTTCTCCCAAAAGGTTATGAGCCTTATTTATTGCAAAGAAGAAAATCTTTCTGAAATAGAAAAACTGCAAGAATTGCAGAAAATAATTCTTACAACAATGTCAAGCCGCTAAATTATCATTTATCTTCTGTTTCAAATCTATTCTATCGGTTATCGTCTTGTAGGCTTTCACTATTTTTCTCTGCTTTTCAATATCTGGTACTGGAAGTTCCACCATACAAAGCTCATTCCAATCGAAAATCTCTCTTACGCTTCCGTGTGACTTATACCTTGCATAACGGTCAAATTCTGGTCGGCTGAACCAAAGCATAAGATATTCAGGGTCAAGTTCCTCTTTATTTTCAACTTCAAAAACTGTATAAGAGCTTGAAATGATACAATCTTCTTCATCTAAATAAGCAATAGAAATTTTCTCTCCATTTCGTGAAGTAACGGGTCCGTATGCAAACTGTCCCGTTCTGACTATCTTATAATTCGATAAATCAGTTCCTACAATATTTGCGATTGAAGGAATAAATTTTTTACTTATACTTACGCCAAGCAACTTTGTTACGGCTAAATTCTTATTACGCTCGTCCACAAGTCGAATGTAATTGCCTAATATCTTATATCCTTTTTCCATTCCTACCACCTTAACCAATGTATTTTCTATGAGCAATTTTCACATTGCTCTGCTTGACCATTGCATATTGCAATGTCGTATCTATTCTTCTATGCCCCAAGAGCTGCTGAAGCTGCTCTATTGGCATTCCTTTGTCTATTGCCATTGTTGCAAGTGTTCGCCTGAATTTATGAGGGTGTACCTTATTTAATCCCAAGCGTTTTCCAAGCTGTCGTAATCTCACTTCAATACCTCCGATATTCATTCGATTATACGGAGATTGTAATGAAACAAAAAGTGCTGGATTGTCGTCCTTTCGGCTATTTAAGTAATTCTGCAAATGTATTTTTGTTCTTGCATCAAAATATACTATTCGCTCCTTATCGCCTTTGCCGAAAACCACACATTCTCTTTCGTTAAAGTCTATATCCTCACGATTTAGCAACACCATTTCTCCGACACGCATCCCCGTTGAAGCAAGCATATCAATCATCGCCAAGTCCCTGAGTTCTGTGCAATTATCTCTCATCAATTCAAGTGCTTCATCTGAATAAGTTTCCTTAATGTTTGTTCCGGTCTTAACCTTATGTATTCGCCTGACCGGACTTTTCAAAATATAATCCTCGTCCTCAAGCCAAGAGAAAAAACTGGAAAGTATTCGTCTTATATTATCTATCGTAACTTTACTTGATTTTTTCTTTGCTTGATACTCTGTCAAATAACAACGAATGTCGTCAGTTACGATATATTTGATACTCTTTCCAATACCATCAAGCATTGACTGTATCGTTGCATTATAGTATTTCAGAGTTTTCTCAGAACAGCCTTCAATACGCTTTGCCGATAGGAAAGATTCTACTAAATTCTGTTCTGAAAGTTCCTCATCTTTTTTTATCTTTGTTACCTCATAATCAAAAAGTGTATACTGCAACACCTCTTGCAATCTTTCTGTCTGTGCGTTATTCAGATAAGGTAACATTCCTTGAATAACATCAGTGATTAGGTTCTGTTTCATAGTCAATTCTCCTTTTCTTTTTTAAGAGAACGACTACCAGTGGCAGTCCCTTGTTTTAACTCCCGCCACTGATGGGAGTTCTATTGTAAATGATAATTTAGCGGCTTGATAACTGAGTTAGTAAAGCATTTTGCAAGTCAAGAAGCTGTTGTATTTCATTGGTATTTGCAAGAATTTGAGCAAAAAGAGGTTCGACACGCTTTTCAAATAGAATTGCGTCTTCAAAATTAGGTTCAAATACTTTTTCCATTTCAAAATCTCGTGTTACCAATGAACTAAAAACAGCTCCCGATGCTTTTTTCTTCATTGTTGCTATTACATATCGGGTAAAAGAGAATACGAATAAGGCTGGAAAGTCATTCTTTCCCTTCAAAGCATAACACGATTGATTCATAGCCATAGGTACACCTGCTAAAGCTAAATTACCGACAGTTCCACGACAGGTAACGAATGTTGTATATGGTGGATATAATCGACTTGAACAGTTGTTTAACCCCTCATTGGTCAAATGCTTTTCGGTACTAATACAAAATGGTGAACGTGAAATATCTTTAGGAGTAAAGAAAAGAATGTTACCGTTCCAAAAACTATCTTCATCTGTCTTAGGAGTGCCACCACCCATAAGTTGTACAATATCCGTGAAAGATATTGTGGCAGTCGGCTTATTTTCTAAGAACACCTTGAAGAAAATTGTATCAGTGGTGTTTATTAAATTATCATTTATCTTCTGCTTTAAAGCAATTCTCTCCGTAATTGCCTTATAACTGTTCACTATTTCAAGCTGGTTTTCAATAGGCGGAATAGGCAATTCTAGTCTGCATATATCATCCCAAGTAATCCCACCACGAACGCTCCCGTCAGTATGTAACCAACAAATTCGGTCAAATTCCGGTCTGCGAAACCACATCATCAGATAATCTTCATTCAAAATGCTGTTATCTACTACCTCAAACATAAAATACGCCGGAGAAACAATAGCAGGTTCTTCTTCATCATACAATGCAACCGGAAGTCGTTCATCACGACCAACGTGCATTGGATTACACGCAAACTTTCCTTTTGTTATCAGTTTATATTTACTCAAATCCGTACCAATGACATTTGCAACCGACGGCATAAAGAACTTGTCTATGTTAATTCCCAAAACTCTGTCTGTTATGCTTTCTCTGTTCCGAGTATCAATCAGTCGGATATGGTTTCCTAAAATATCATAATTCGATTTCATATCCCAACTCCTTAAATACAGCAAGCAAATCTGATTTAGATTTTTCCTCTTGAGCAAGAAGTTCTTTGAGTTCTCCCTGCAATGATTTCATTTTGGTATCAAAGTCGATGTTCTCATCACGGTTGACAAACTCAATATATCTGCTCGGTACAAGAGTAAATCCTTTTTCCTTTACTTCATCAAAAGAAGCAGAATAGCAAAATTCCGGCACATTCTCATAAGTTTCCTCATAGCCTTCCTGCTGCCAGTTATGATATACACTTGTAACTTTGGCTCTATCTTCCTCTGTCAATTCAATGTACTTCTTCTCATAAGGACTGCCCATCTGTCGTAAATCCATAAAGAGTATTTCATCTTCTCGATTACGATAGCGTTTTAGCTTTCCATTCTGTTCCACGACACGAGCCTTTTTATTCTTATTGAGTACCCAAAGGGTAACGCTGATGTCTGTGGTATAGAAAAGGTTTCTCGGAAGAATAATGATTGCTTCTACCAAATGATTTTCTATAAGCTGCTGTCTGATTTTTAACTCTGTACCATCATCAGATAATGCACCATTGGCAAGCAAGAAACCTGCTACACCGTTTTGAGAGAGTTTGGAAACAATATTCAGTATCCAACCATAGTTTGCATTACTTGTCGGCGGAACTTCATAGCCGTTCCAACGAGGGTCATCTACAAGCTCATTTTCGGCTCTCCACTGCTTCTGATTGAAAGGCGGGTTTGCCATAATGAAATCTGCTTTAAGGTCTTTGTGCTGGTCATTGGTAAATGTATTGGCTGCCATTTCTCCAAGATTTGCAGAAATACCACGGATAGCTAAGTTCATTTTTGCCAGTTTGAAAGTGGTATTTGTGTATTCCTGACCGTAAATAGACACTTTCTTTTTATTACCGCTGTGTGCTTCTACGAACTTGATGGACTGCACAAACATACCGCCCGAACCGCAACAAGGGTCATAAAGTATTCCATCGTAAGGCTCAAGCATTTCGGCAATCAGGTTTACAATACACTTTGGTGTGTAGAACTCTCCTTTACCTTTTCCTTCTGCAAGAGCGAACTTACTAAGAAAATACTCATATACACGACCTATAATGTCGTTCTCTTTATCATCAGTGTTGATACGATTGATTTCATCAAGCAAAGAAGCCAACTTTGCCGTATCAATATGTAAGCGGGAGTAATAGTTATCCGGCAAAGCACCTTTCAGTGCCGGGTTGTTCTTTTCAATCGTATAAAGTGCTGTATCTATCTTCAGGGCAATATCGTCCTGCTTTGCATTTTCAATAATGTACTTCCAACGGCTTTCTTCAGGAAGATAGAATACATTTTCCTGAGTATAAAACGGCTTCATATCCGCATACTTTTCGCCGTGTGTAGAAATAATCTTATTACGGCATTCCTCAAACTTGTCACTGGCAAATTTAAGGAAGAATAAACTCAGAACAACGTGCTTATACTCCGCAGGCTCAACAGAACCTCTCAGTTTATCAGCACTTTTCCAAAGTGCTTCTTCCATTGATATTTCTTTCTTTGGTTTAGCAGCCCTTGCCATCTATAATTACCTCCGTGTTTTAATCTTCGTCTAAAATAACTTCGCATATATCTCCAATATCACAATGAAACACCTGACATATCCTCATCAGTACTTCAAGAGATACTGGCTCATTCTTATTTATCTTCGTTGCAGCGTATGATGTAATTTCGGCTGCACGCATTAAATCCTGTCTTTTCATTTGATTGTCAATCATAAGTTTTTGAAGTTTGTTATAGCATATCTTCATCAGTAACACCTCTTCATCTTATAATTCTTCTTCGTTACAGTTAACCATTTAACATTATATATTAAATTTTCAGGCATTTCAAGATTTCAGACAGAAATGTAACCTTTCAGACACTAAGGTGTCACTTTTTGCAAACACCTAATGCAACTCTTCTAAAGAATAATAAAAAAGAGATGCCGAAGCACCTCAATTATACATTCTATTATTAACATTCAACGCAATCATTGCTATGACCTTTTCTATCGGCGGCTCTTTTCCGTCCGGTGCAACTGCTTTCCAAAAAGCGATTGCTTCCGGTTCAGCACTTTTCATTGCTTCCCGAATGGCAAACTGCATTTCCTCTTTTACTGCTTTTTCGGTTGTTCCATTTTCTTTTGCTATTTGTCTGAAAATGTCGTTCACTTCTACTTCCTCCTATGTCTATTAGTATGTGTCTATCACTGACAGTTGTTGTTATAGCATATTCTCTCTGTCGAAGTCCCGAAAAATTTGTCGATAGCAGAAATTTTTTATACCGAAAAAAGAAAGCTCGTCGATTAGGACGAACTTCTGTGTTTTATGGAAGTATTTGCTTTGATTGCTTCACAAGTGTATCTATAACTTCATAAATTCTGTTTCTATCTTCAGGAGCAAGTTTTTCAAGCTTCTCATTAAGCATTGAGTTCTTGACTGTATATCCCGTTTCCAGGACATCAGTAAGAACCATATCCGATGATACACCTAAAGCATTTACTATCTTTATGAAAGTTTCGAGTGACGGAATTTTCTCTCCACGCTCAACCATACCAATATAATTTGTTGTCAAATCTGTTTTCTCAGCCAAATCTTCTTGGCGTAATTTCCTCGCAAGTCGGAACTTTCTTATATTCTTGCCGATTGTATCGAGCTTCATCACATCACCTCCCTTAGTGTGTTTCCATAACTAATAGTATAGGTTAAGTTGATTTCAAATCACACGCACCCAAAGGAAGTCAAACCAACTATTAGTGATGATTCCCAACTGTTTTTATGTTATACTATAAAAGTAGTAATTCACGATTGTTAATGGCGAAAGACAAATCACAACCCAAGAGCCAAGTTAAACAATCTCCATAGAATAAACTTAGGGGTAAAAGGAATGGACGAACAAAAGATAATATTCAGTAATCGGTTTGAAAAAGAGAAATTTGAGGATTACAAAACAGATTTGGGAACTGGCAACACAATCACTCCTGACTTTACGGAAGCTGATGATTTTTTAAAATTTATACAGAAGAACCGCAGAAGTGTTCCAAGTAAAGAGCGAATTGCTGACAAGGATAAATTTATCAAAACCGTTTACGAACTATCCAATAGCTTTGAAATTGACGCTGACCTGATAGAATTTGCCGAGGGATATATCGCCAACATCTATGTAGATTATGCCTGCTACACCGGATATATCAAGAAGCTGTTAGCAATTCTTTTTATCCTTGCCGATGATATTTCCTTTTTAGACGGCAGTAAAGAAAATGCCGATATGCTTTTCAGCTTCACTTATCACACACACCATATTTTCCTGAATAACAGAGAAACAACTGATTTCTCATAATGTACCCGATGGCTACTCAACTGAGCAGCCATCTTTTCAATTTTCCAGACACCGTCTGGAATTTTTAATATGCCGGAATACCGTATCCGAAGCAATTTGCTCATTTACAT
>NZ_KI271005.1 GCF_000469305.1 Faecalitalea cylindroides ATCC 27803 | reverse complement strand
ATTGCGATGGGAAGCACTGATGGCCTTGTTCGCGGTATGGACGCGATTGATACAGGAAAACCAATTCAAGCTCCTGTAGGCGATGCTATTTTGGGACGTATGTTTAATGTATTAGGTCGACCAATCGATGGACTTGGAGAAGTAAAAGATGTTGAATACGAACCAATCCATAGACCGGCACCAGCATTTGATGAACAAAGTACAGTTAGTGTTCCATTGGAAACAGGTATTAAAGTAATCGACTTGCTATGTCCATATGCTAAAGGTGGTAAAATTGGTTTGTTCGGTGGTGCCGGTGTTGGAAAAACCGTATTAATTCAGGAATTGATTCATAACATTGCCAAAGAGCATGGAGGGAAATCTGTTGTAGTTGGTGTTGGAGAACGTACTCGTGAAGGTAATGATATGTACCATGAAATGAAAGAAAGTGGAGTTTTAGATAAGACTGTTTTGGTTTATGGACAGATGAATGAAAGTCCTGGAGCCAGAATGCGTGTAGGTTTAACAGGTCTTACCATGGCTGAACACTTCCGTGATAAAGAACATCAAGATGTATTGTTATTTATTGATAATATCTTCCGTTTTACTCAAGCAGGTTCTGAAGTTAGTGCCTTGTTAGGACGTGTTCCTAGTGCCGTTGGTTATCAGCCAACTTTGGCGACAGAAATGGGACAGTTGCAGGAACGAATAACGAGTACCAATGATGGATCTATTACTTCTGTTCAGGCAATCTATGTACCTGCCGATGACTTGACAGACCCAGCTCCAGCTACAGCCTTTACACATTTGGATGCGAAAACCGTACTTGATCGTGATATTGCGGCATTAGGTATTTATCCAGCTGTGGATCCACTTGAATCAAGTTCTCGTATCCTGGATCCATTGGTTGTTGGAGAAAGACATTACAATGTTGCCAGAGGCGTACAAAGTATTCTTCAACGATATAAGGAACTTCAAGATATCATCGCTATTTTGGGTATGGATGAATTGAGTGAAGAAGACAAAAAGGTCGTAAACCGTGCTCGTCGTGTACGAAATTTCTTATCCCAGCCTTTTAACGTAGCTGAAGTATTCTCAGGAATTCCAGGAAAATATGTTCCTTTGGAAGATACGATTCGTTCTTTTGAACGTATTCTAGCAGGAGAATTTGACGATTTACCGGAACAGGCATTTATGTTTGTAGGTACGGTTGAAGAAGCACAAGAAAAAGCACGTCAGATGGCTGGTGAGTAATATGATTTCTTTGAAAATTGTAACTCCACATGGAACATATAGCGAAGTTGACGTAAAGAGCATATCTTTAAGAAGTGTTGAAGGGCAAATGACTTTACTTACCAATCATTTACCTATTTTTGCATCTTTGGTACCTTGTAAACTGGCTTTGGTTGACAATAATGATCAAAGGCATGAATATGCTTTATCAGGTGGGTTTTGCCACTTAGAAGATAATAAAGCGATGATCTTAACCGATGCGATTGAAGGAAAAACGGAAATCGATTTGGAAAGAGCAAAAAGAGCTTATGAACGTGCCAGAGCTAGAATTGAGAAAAAAGATGAAGTGACGAATTTAAAACGAGCTCAATTGGCTTTGGAAAGAGCTGTAAATAGAATTAATGTATACGGTGGTTAGTTGATAACCATCGTTTTTTCATATAGAATATTCACTATGAAAAAATATATATTTTTGGATATTGATAACACTTTGTTAGATTTCAATAAATGCTCCAAGATTTCAATACAGGAAGGTTTTAAAAAATATGGAATCAAGTATCATGAAGATGTATTTGATACATTTGTCAAAATAAATGATTCTTTATGGGAGCAAATCGAAGAAGGAAAACTCACAAAAACAAAGTTGTACGAAATTCGTTGGAATACAATTTTTAGAGCATTAAAGATTGATTTTGAAGGGCATGTATTTGAACGATATTTCGTGAATAGTTTAAATTATATTGCCAAGGAAGTAGATGGTGCTTATGATCTTTTGCAATATTTATCAAATAAATATGAAGTTTTTCTTACCAGCAATGCACCTTATGATCAGCAGTGGAATCGTTTAAAGATAGCGGATATGTTAAAATACGTGAAAAAAATATATGCATCGGAAAAGATTGGGTGTGCAAAACCAAACAAACGATTTTTTAATTATTGTATCAATGATATTGGAATTACCGATAAAAATGAAATTATAATCATTGGAGATTCATATTCGGCTGATGTACAAGGAGGCATCAACAGCCAAATTGAAACGATCTGGTTTGATCGTAATAAAAAGGGAATAAATGATTCACTGGCGACATACAAGATAAATTCTCTGTATGAAATTATGAATATTTTATAATTTTTGAATATGGAAAATAAGTTTTCATATTCTTTTTTATTTATTAAATAATTAGTTGATTTGAATTGTAAATTTCCAAAAATTTAACATTTCTTTTCTGATGTCTTTACAAGCAATTGATAGATTGAAAATAGATAAGAGGAGGGATGTTATATGTCCAACAAAAGAGTAAATAAAATGCTAAAAATAGGTTCTTGTTTGGGCCTAATTGCAGCTATTTTTTCGGCAGCGGCTCTTCCTGGTATGAATGTAGCTGTACATGCTGAAGAAAATAAAGTGGAACCTGTTAAACAGGAAAATCTAGATGAAACAGCTATAGAAGCAACAAAAGATATTTTAAATTCAGATTCAGTTTCAACAGAAGATATAAATGAATTTGAGCAATCTTTAACTGAAAAAGTCCAAAATAAAGAAATACAAAAGGAACCAGTTCAATTTAGTGGAAGTTCAGAACCTGTTGTAGAGGATAACAAAGTCACAGTTACGGTCGTTACTGAATTTTATAACCGAGATGGAAGTTTAAACAATGAAAGTGGGGGAATCAGTACATATACCAGAACCCCGGGAACATCATTTAATGTTTCTACAGCTATATATAAAAGAGGCTGGATCCTGGAGTCTGAGACAGTAACTGGAATGGTTGATACCAATCCAAACAATTATAAAGCTGAAGGAATTATCGGAAATGATGATATCATGATAAAGTATGTATGGCGAGAAGATAACATTGGACCAGATGGGCAAGCCGATAAGGTTCCAGATCAATATCAGATTAAAGTATCCTATGATGTCATAAATGGCGCATGGAACGATGGTACAACGAATACAGTCAATAAAGTTTATACTTTAACAGATAGTGAAGGTAACCCAAGTGATCAAGGAACTGCTAGAGCTCAACTTCCATCTGTTGGAAATAAACCAAATGAAAGTTTTACAAGAGGTTCCTGGCAAAGTGGAATGAAATATACATTAACTAAAGAAGATGATGGTTCTAACTTTGTTTATACATATGCACCGGCAAAAAATGTTACAGTGATTACAGAATTCTATAATCGAGATGGAAGCTTAAGCACTGTAAAAGGAGGAACAAGTACATATACAAGAGCGATTGGTTCGCCCATAGATTTTGGAACAGCAACATATAACAGAGGCTGGATCCTGGAGTCTGAGACAGTAACTGGAATGGTGGATACCAATCCAAATAATTATCGAGCACAGGG
Source organism: Faecalitalea cylindroides ATCC 27803 (assembly GCF_000469305.1). Taxonomy (GTDB): domain Bacteria; phylum Bacillota_I; class Bacilli_A; order Erysipelotrichales; family Erysipelotrichaceae; genus Faecalitalea; species Faecalitalea cylindroides. The sequence continues at coordinate 697 of NZ_KI271005.1, read as the reverse complement.
TACAGTTGGTAATGAAGATATCACGATCAAATATGTGTGGCGAGAAGATAACATTGGACCAGATGGACAAGCCGATAAGATTCCAGATCAATATCAGATTAAAGTAACCTATGATGTTGTCAATGGCACATGGAATGATGGAACAAATGATACGATTTATAAAGTGTATACTTTATTTGATGAAAATGGAGATCCAAGTCAAGATGGTACTGTTAAACATGAACTTCCAGAAGTTGGAAATGTACCTTTAGAAGGATATACAATTGGTGAATGGTCTTCAAATATAGAGTATGAATTAACACATAAAGATGATGAGGCACATTTCACATATACATATTCTGTTATCTCTGATACAGATGTAAAACCATCCAAACCGTCTGATACCGAAAACCCAAAGAATGAATCGACTGTAAAGGAAACAAAGACAGAGAATAAAGTAGTAAATACAGCTTATTCTACAAACGTTCTTTCTGTGTTAGGGCTATTCATGTTATCGTTAGCCGGTATTCTTTTTGGAGTTGTTAAAAAGTATTTAAAATAGTTGATTTAAACGACCTTTAAATTTTAAAGGTCGTTTTTTAATTTTTTTCTTTACTTTCGAATGCTCATTGTATATAATATACAAGCACACGGATTTTACGTGTTCTATATACATATGGCGGTTGTGGTGAAGTGGTTAACACAGCGGATTGTGGCT
>NZ_KI271004.1 GCF_000469305.1 Faecalitalea cylindroides ATCC 27803 | reverse complement strand
TGAAAGGTACGGTATGCCCCTTTTGTGCGGAGAGAGAAGTCCTTGCCGGATATAATGATTTGGCGACAACAGACAGTCAGCTTCTTAGCGAATGGGATTATGAACAGAATAAACTGAAACCTACAGAGGTATCACGAACTTCGGCAAAGAGAGCGTGGTGGAAATGCAGGCACGGTCATTCGTGGAGTATGAAGATAAATGAAAGAACGATATTGAATAAAGGCTGCCGAATTTGTGAGCAGGAGTATTTGTCATTGTTTCCTGCTTTGGCTGTCAGCTATTATTCTAATAAGAAAGGCTTGAAAGCAGAACTTGGTTCTGACCGATTGCTTGGAGTTCCGCTTGAAACATACATAGCTTCAGAGAAGTTGGCTATTGAGTCAGAAAGTGCTGACGAGAATATAGAAATAATGAAAGCATATATGTGCAAGCAAAGAGGAATAAGGCTGATTAAGTTGCCGATGAAAGGCACAGAACTGGATTATGCCAATAATTTAAAGAAAGCTTTTCAGAACGTACATATATTTATTTCTTCTGATACCGAGGAAGATGTGGAGATAATCAAAAATACATTTGAAAGATGGAGGGACAGCCAATGAGAGAGAAAACCTATCATCTATACTTAAATGAAGAAGAACGAAGCCGAGTGATACAATTGCTCATTGAATTGAAGAACAATTTAGCAGCTCAGGGACGATACACCGACGCAGTAGATGATGTTCTATGTAAAGTGCTTGAAGCAAAGAAAAAGAAATTGAAAATTGAATACATTTAGAACGTGATTTGCCGTCTGTTTCCTAACCGGAGCAGGCGGCTTTTTTATTTCAAAAATTTTTTGGAAGAATTTTTTGGAAAAGAGGAGATTTTGGGTGTGCATTTCATACCCCTTTGTCCAAATGAGTGAAGGGGTTCATTCCGGATAGCAAAAACGGAAGCCTTTTCGCTTGAAAATTGAATAAGTCATTCACTAAGACTTTATTTCTGATGATAGCCACTTTAGCAGGTACGCCGTGATTTCTGTATTTCAGAATAGCGAGAACTCCGGCTATGAGTATCAGGTTGCCCCTGATATGGCGATGACAGTCAGAATGATAATGATACTTCTCTACGGAGCTGGCGGAGTACCCGGCAGAGGTTAGAACCCTATGATACAGATAAGCAGTCTGTTCCTTAGTGATTTCCCATAAGCATTTTGCTTGGCAAGGGGTGTTGAGAACAAATATTGCTATGACCGATTAGGAAATGAGTCGGTCAGGTACATAGCCATAATGCGGTGGCTATGAATTTTCAGAAAGGAGGGCAAAAAGAAGTGTCAAACTGTAAAACGATTTCCGTATGTAACCAGAAAGGCGGAGTCGG
>NZ_KI271003.1 GCF_000469305.1 Faecalitalea cylindroides ATCC 27803 | reverse complement strand
TTACAGCGCATGATGCGTGAGAACGATTTTGATCTGGGACTGGCATTTGATGGGGATGCCGATCGATTGATCGCAGTGGATCCGGATGGAAATCTAGTGGATGGTGACTATATCCTGTATATCTGCTCAAAATATATGAAAGAAAAGAACACATTGAACAAGAACATGTGTGTGACAACGGTCATGGCAAATCTAGGATTATATAAAGCCTTGGATGCCAATAAGATCGACTATATCAAGACGGATGTAGGAGATAAATATGTCTTTGAAGAGATGCAGAAAAATGACTACTACCTTGGTGGAGAACAGAGCGGACATATCATATTCTATGAACATGCAGTCACTGGAGATGGTCTGTTGACAGCTTTGAAACTGCTGGAGATCATGAAGAATACAGGAAAGTCAGTCAAGGAATTAAGCGAAGGGTTGTTCATCTATCCGCAGTTGTTGAAGAATGTAAAGGTAAATGATAAGACCAGGGCCTTGAATGACAAGGCACTCAAAGAAGTGGTTGATGATGTTGCCAAAGAACTTGGCGATGAAGGTAGGATCTTAGTAAGACCTAGTGGAACGGAACCGTTGATTCGAGTAATGGTGGAAGCCAAGACGGATGAGCTATGTGCCCAGTATGTTGATCGAGTTGTTGAGTTTGTTGAAAAGAATAATTACTAGGAGGA
>NZ_KI271002.1 GCF_000469305.1 Faecalitalea cylindroides ATCC 27803 | reverse complement strand
AAACGGCTTTTGAATACGAAGAAATCGGTCTGGAAAACACGCAATTTGAAGTGATTGCGGCTGAAGATATTAAGGATCCAGCAGGCGATATAGTGTATAAACAAGATGAAAAAGTTGATACGATCACTACAGATCAAACCGGTGTTGCCTTAACCAAAGATCTTCCTTTTGGAAAATATATTCTAAAAGAAGTGCAGGCTACTGTAGGCTATGTGCAAAATAAAGATCCAATTGAAGTAGAGCTGCAGATTAGTGAAGATGGTCAAACCGTTGTTCAAAAGGACATTAAAAATGAGCGTGTCAAAATTGCGCTGGATTTAGAAAAAGTATCTGCTTCGACAAAGAAACCTCTTCAAAATGCATTGTATGGTTTGTATCTTAAAGAAGATTTAAATGGAGTAGATGGCATTGTTCTTCCAAAAGATACTTTAGTTGAAACAAGTTATTCAAATGAAGATGGAAAAATTGTCTTTGATGGTGATTTTCCTCTCGCATTGTATGAATTAAAGGAAATTGAACCATGCCCTGGTTATGCACTAAATACTGAAATTATTGAAATTGATGCAAGAAATCCAAAAGATACGGATACGATTCATATAGAGAAGGTTTTAGAAAATGATTTTAATACGATATCTATATGTGTAAATAAAGTCGATCAAAATAACAATGTGATCAAAAATAACCGTTTTGAATTTGGTTTGTATAAAGATAAAGAATGTAAAGAGCTGATTGAATCAAAAATTAACGAAGATAATGCAGGTTATGTTCAATTTAATGATCTTGATGTAGGTACATACTACATCAAAGAAATAACAGCACCAAACGGATATAAGTTATCCGATGAAGTTGTTTGTGTTCAAGTAAAAGAATATGGTCAAGTATTGATCAATGAAAAAGAAGTTAAAACTGATGAAGAGAGAGTGTATTCTTTATCATATAAGAATGAAAGAATACCTGAAATTCAAACAGGCTTACAAAACAATACAACATTGTTTGTTGCCTTGATTGCTATATCAGGAGCGACAATTTTGATCTATTTGGTTCGTAAATATAAGGCGTAAGTTTATCTTACGTCCTTTTTGTATGTTTTAGATTGCGATACTTGCAATTTTACTGAAAATAAACTAAACTTTCTTATATGAACGGTGCTGAAAAAAAACGTTCTTTTTTTAAAGACGCTGCTTATAACATAAAACGTACCATGGAATTAGATCCAGCTGCACATTCAAAATTAGAAGTATTTTGGTTATATCCCCATATCAAAGCTTTAGGTTTTCATCGTATAGCACATTGGTTTTGGGTTAGAAACCATACTTTTATTGCACGTTGGATTTCAAATATTGCTCGCAATTGGACGGGTATCGAAATTCATCCTGGAGCTACAATAGGCCGTGGATTGGTTATTGATCATGGCATGGGCGTTGTCATCGGAGAAACGGCTGTTATCGGCGATGACTGCCAGCTTTATCATGGCGTTACGTTAGGTGGAACAGGTTCTGTTCATGTTAAAAGACATCCCACTTTAGAAGATGGAGTTTATGTTGGTTCTGGGGCAAAATGCCTGGGTAATATAACGCTTCACAAAGGAGCTAAAGTAGGAGCCAATGCCGTTTTATTAAAAGATGTGCCGGCTTATGCAACGGCTGTTGGCGTTCCGGCTAGAATTATTGAAAAGAAGTAGTGAGGATTCTATGTGGAAATATCGTTGTAAAACGCATTTGTTATCGCTTCTAGGAGCATTTATCGCAGGATGTGTGGTAACAGCTATCTTTTTCTTTACAAATACTGAAACATATTTACAGATATTGCCTGCTGATGTATATAAGTTTATTTCTGAGAATATTTGGCTTACATGTGCAGCAGGAGGTTTATCTTTTGCCGGTGTCATTAATATCATCTTGATTGCTCAGATGTTGATGTCACTGTATAATCTAAATCCTTTTATCTTTATTATTTTGATCATGTTTGCCGCAGAACCTTTGGTAATTCTAGGAATTGTATTGGTCGTTCCAGCGATCATTGTTTGTATCTATGGTATGATCAGCTTGAATAAAGAACGTGGCAAAGAGATGAAAGCCCACAATTTTTCTCAAGATGAAGAACTTGTAAGAATGTATAAATTGCATCATAAATTGGATGAGAACGTTAAATCATTAGCTGAAAATTGTCGCAAGAATGTCAATAAGATGACATATCTATACATTTTAGGGATTGTCGCCTTGTTCTGTGTTTTATTCTTTATTCAGAATATCATGATTGCAACTCTGGCTTTTTTGTTCTATATGTTTTTATTCAATATATTGTTGCGGTATCGAGCTTCCTGCTTGATTCCAATGACTTCTCTATTATATGACAAGTGTGATCCTGAGGCTTGTGCTTCAGCAATTATCTACTATTCAACAAAGAACGGAAAAGTAAAGCTTAAATCTCAAACATTGTTTGCTCAATGTCTAATTTATTTAGATGATCCACAATTAGCTCAGGATATTTTGATCAATTATCCACGAAAAGATGCTGCGAGCTCTTTATCATACTGGTCTTTGATGGCAAATATTTATTATTTAATGAAAGATGAAGACGGATTGAACCGTTGCAAAGAAGAAGCTCAAAAAATTCAACTTGGTTTTGGTCAGACCGGTGTCATGATCCAAAATGAAGAATTGGCTTCTATTCAAAATAAAATCGATTTGATGAATGGAGAATTCAGCACTTGTAAGAAATATTATCTAGATTCGTTAAATAAAGCTCGTTTTACTTTCCAACAAGTTGATTCTTGTTATTACATCGCATTGATCTCATTTGTAGAACAGGATTATCCACTTGCGAATATGTATTTCGATCGAGTAATTAATTTAGGTAATAAAATGTGTTATGTTTCAAAAGCTAAACACTATCAGTCCAAGATGGAAAATATGAATCTTGATATCAATGAAGGCTAGAAAGCCTTCTTTTTTTATGCAATTTTTACATACCATATACCTAGGTATAAATTGATCAAAGTCGAAAACAAGATTTCACTTAGTGAAGTAACATGACCTAGTCCAAACAGAACTAAGGCGCAAATTGAAAATAATAAAAATAAATATTGAAGGTGTTTTTGTAAAGAAGTATCTACATAGCACGCAGGATCAAAATAAGCTTGAATCCATTCTAAAATAAATAAGAAGACAGCAGCTACAGCTATCCATACATGCAAATCATTGATCCAAAATACCAGTGTATCCGAGTAGGGAATAATACAGGATATGCACATAGCTAAACAGATGATCTTATGGAGATGCTTGTGATAATAAATACGATATTTATTCCAGATATGTTTAGAATAGAAATAAAATCCCAAAGCACTTGAAATGGCCCATAATACAAGATAGATGGTATGGCCTAATTGGTTTCCTATATAGCTTTGATTATCGTAAGATACATCGATCCAGAAGAAAGGAAGGATGTTTAATAACGGATTGATAATCAAAAAATGAAGATAAACGTAAGATTTTTTAAATTTCATGAAAAAATTTTACGTTTTTTTTGTCATTTTGTCCAATTGAAGTGTGATAGAAAATAGGAGCGCAAAAAAGGAGGTGTTTTGATGCAAGATTGGGTGGACGTAATCGAAAGAAATGATCAAAGAATGAAGTTGAGACTTAAATCGAACAAATTGTTGGATGTATCACTGTTTGAACGATTTGAACATGACGATCTATGTTTAAAATGTGTTTTAAATGATACCACTTCTGCAACGATAACTTATGTTATACAGGATTTTCTTTCTCTTGATGATTTTTTAGATCAATATACATTCAAAAAAGAAGAAGGATATACATTTTTAGAGAATCTTTTTACCAGTGCCGTTGCGGTCAATCGCAATAAACCAGTATTGGTAGATCCCGAGTTTATATTTGTGTCAAATGTTGGTGATCGATTTGCCTTTGTTGGCATTCCACTTGTGATTGATGAATGGTTGATACAAAAAGATGTATGGATCGAAATCGTAAAATATTTGATCAATCACTTTAAGAGTGAACATGCCTATGAAATCAATGGATTCTTGATCAAATTTGTAGAGTCATCTGAATTTTCATTGCCCAATCTCATTCTTGCAATTAAGGCTTTACATGATTCGTATTATCCTAAAAAGCTGTTTCACTTTAAACGCAATAACAGTTTCGTGTTAAAGCGTCCCTTAATACCTAATACGATCATCAAAGAGTGCGTACAAGAGTATGGTCACCTGCCACAAGAAGAAAAAACTCAATTAATAGGCTCATTTGATGAGTATAAGGCGTATTTAAGTGATGGGACGACAAATTATCCTTTGATAGGAGAAACAGTTCTTATAGGACGTTCTATGGCTTGTGATATTCGCATTGAATCTTTAGAGATATCTTTGAAACACGCAAAGCTGACTCGTGTCGATGATCGATGGTATATCCAGGATCTTAAAAGCAAGAACAAGACATATTTAAATGAAAAATTGGTCCAGCGAAAGATGCGATTAAAAGATGGCATGGTCATATCTTTTTCGCAGAAACAGTTTACCTTTCATGAAAAGTAATCATGATCTTGAATGATAGATATTTAATTCAGGAACAGATTCAAAAATCATCGTGGATCAATGTATATGTCGTAGAAGATCAGTTGACATCCAAGTTGTATATTGCCAAAGAAGTCTTAAAAGAGGCAAATCCAATCTTGATTCACCAGTTTCACGTTGAAGTTGATGTTTTAAGTCAACTTGAACACAAACACTTTCCTTCAATAATCGATGTGTTCGAAACGCGAAATAGTATGATCTTGATCGAAACCTACTTTAAAGGTATTGATCTGGGTCAATGGCTTTTAAAACATGACAAGATATCTCAAAAACTAAAGAAAAAGTGGATCTTAGATTGTATAGACATGTTACAACATATTCACGAAAAAGGATTTTTATATATCGATCTAAAGCCCGAAAACTTGATCATTGTGGATGAAGAAATTTATCTGATTGATTTCAATGCCTGTCTTGAAAAGACTTCTCATCAAGCAATCTTAGCTTCCAAGGTTAATATGGCTCCAGAATTTTTAGAAACAGGATATTTAGATCAGACCAGTGACATATATGGAATGGGAGGGATATTATTAGCATTATACTCACGTGGTCCTTGTAGAAAGCTTGCACAAAAATGTCGAGATACACTTCCTTCTAAACGTATTCGCTCAATGAAGCAATTAAAGCGATGCTTTCTGCTATGTTGTAGAGCTAAGTATATCTTAAGTATTATCATTTGTATTTTGTTGTCTGTCTTTCTATTTAGTTTACTTTTTAGATATACATTAGCTACTCCATTATCTAAATATCTAGATACTAAAAATTCATCAGATTTGATCAGTGCCTATCAATTCACGCTTAATCAGGCAGAGGGAACTTACCAACAAAAAGTTCAAGATACGCTTTATTTATGGATCGATAATGGCTGGATCTCAACATCTGTATTAGAGGATGAGAAAGTGGCTCGCTTTCTTTTGAAACAAGCTATTCAATCACAAAACATCTCCTGGTGCTCCTATATCTTAAACTTGTTGAATGATGATGTGAAAGATCAATTGATTGACTTGGTCTTGTTGACAAACGTCTATATTGAACAGACCCAGAACATTCAATATGAACACATCCATAGATTTTTGAATGATCTAAAGACAAAAACACTAAGTACATCGCAAAAAATGGAAAATATGTTTTTGATATTGAATGTCATCAATGAATGCGAAATTATTTTGAAACAACAGGATCTGGATATTCTGTATAAGCTTCAATCCAATCTGCCAGATCAACAAAATGAGATCTTACGTTCTTTGGCAAATGCGTATCTTTCTTATGGATTGATCATACAAGATGAAGATCTAGAATTTAAGATTCCTTCGTTTTATACAGAATTATTTAAAGATGATTTAGAAAAGTTAGAAATAATACAATTTTTAGGAGGATAAGTATGATTGAATATATGTTCTATTCTACGATCGCACTCTCGTATATCGAACTGGATAAAGATACATTAACCGAACCAGACGATGTCTATGTAACACTTGATTCTTCGATCGATATTGAGAAAAGCTCGTTTTGGTATCAAGGAGAAGAGATTCGACCACAAAATGGCAAGATCTTCTTTCATGTGTATGAAGAAGATGAGTCTATATTTCGCTATATTCTAAAAGATAGTAATGGAAATGTATTAGAAGATTCCAGTAAAACGATTACGCTGGATTCAATCAATCCTGAAATAGAAATAAAAGTGAATGATCATTTAATAGAGGATACTCTTTATCTTGTTGATAAAACACCATTATCCATTACTTGTACGGATACACATCTTGAGAACTTTGATGTTTATGTGGATGATGTGTTGATGGAAGAAGATGATCAACTTGAAGTTGAACCAGGTGCTAGACAAATTAAGATCGTTGCATCCGACAGTTTTGGACACGAGACGATTCGTTTGATTGATGTTAAAAGGATTAACGTTCCAGTCATTGACGTTAATCAAGATTATGATGCTTATACACTAGATCCATCTTTTCATTTTGATTTTAATGAAGTGATAAAAGAATCATTTTCCTTGATCATGTATGTGGACGGGATCAAGACTCGAGAATTCGATTGCAAAGATCTAGAAGAGTTAGAAATTAAATTGGATAAGACGGGAGATTATCTATTTCAGCTTGTCCTTCCACAAGCTTTGTATTTAAATTTTCAGATTGAGGATCACGATCAATATCTGATTCATTTTTCCAATGATGAATTGTATTTGAATATGATTCCTGATACATATCAAACAAATGAAACTGTGTTCGTGAATATGAATTGGAACCCTCGTTATGTAAAAAATACATATTTAGAAATATGGAATGGTCGATATTGGATTCGTCGTGATATTATTGATCAAATTGTTTTTGCTGCCATTCCAGGTCAAAGTATTCAATACTATGCTAGAGCTTATGTTGAGGATATGTTTTCTAGGAAAGTAGAGAAAGAAGTAAGTGTTTTGGTTGATTGCCAACCACCAGAAATCTCACTGCAGGGAAATGGACAGATCTTAAAAGAAAATGAATTAAATATCTTGGAAAAAGATACGATCATAGAATATTTATCCAGCGAAAAGACAAAAGTAACCATGAAGTTTAAGATCAATGATCAAGAAATGCAAAATATCACTTTAAATCAGGCCTTTTCACAACTAAAAAAAGACGATGTGCTGTATGTGGATATTCTCGCAAAAGATGAAGTAGGGAATCTGAGCAGTAAAACATATCTTATTAAAAAGGAACCAATTGTATTAACAAATCCAATCATAACAACATCTTATGAAACCTCCTCTTTTGATCCGTTTAATCAAGATATTGCTCATATTGATCATATTTGGAAAGTCGATGAGTCTAACAATTTGATTCAACATGAAACTGTTAAAAAAATCAATGATATGACCAAACCGACAATTCGTTTTATTCGTAAGAATGATAATACGATTCGAATCATCTTGATGAAGGGAGCCGAGTATTCAAATGATCGCTTTCAAAAAATCATGATCGATGATAAACCTATAGACTTATCGCTTTTAAAGAAAGATAAGTTTGGTAACTATTACTATGATCATGTTTCTCATACTTCGCATTGTACGATAAAAGCTATTGCGACAGATGCTTCTGGAAATAAGACCAGTTTGCAGGAAGAGTTTACCTTTTCGCTATATCAATGGCTCATTCCAGCTTGTTTGATTACTTTTGTGACATTATTAAGCTTGATCGTTTATCAAATTAGGAAACGTATTCATGGCTAGAATCTTTTTGGTTTTTGATTGTACTTGTTCTCATTATGAAATAAAAAATAAGTTATATATCAAAGATCTAAATTTTGAACTGAAAAAGAATATTTTGAATTTATCTTATCAAAAGGAAACATATCAACTTTTAGATCAAGAATCGATTCGTCTTGGACCATATGTTATTGTATTTGATTTAGCTAAAAAAGAAACATGGTTTTTATACCCTTTAGAAGATGAATGTTTGATTGGTCGTGATGATAGTTGTGATATATGCATCTTATCTTCAAAGGTATCTAAAAAACATTGTCGCCTTGTGCAAAATGAGGATCTATTTGTGATTCATGATCTGAATAGTACGAATGGGATCTTTGTGAATCGTAAAAGGATCAAAGAAAAAACATTACAGGGTGGAGATGAAATCATCATTTATGATGTTTTGATATATTTTGTCGAAGGGTATTTGGTAATTAATAAAAAACCAAAACATGAAGTAAATAAAGTAAGATCTCAATTCAAGAAGGATCAATCTTTGAGTTTGAAAAAAGGCCTATGTAGATTTCCGCAAGATATCAATTCTTTAACAGTACGTGTAGAGATGCCTATCATAAAAGAACCAATCAAAAAAGCAGGTGTTTTTGCAAGTATCGGTTCTTCGATTTTGATCTTGTTTTCTAGTTTATTATCTTGTATAGCTTTAAAACTGTTTTCTGATATCGCTCTTGAGAGCATATTTTCAACAATGTTTACAAGTTTATCAATGAGCGTAGCTTTCTTTGTGTATGGCTTGATCAATCGTCAACTCACCTATAAGTCCCAACAAAAGCGGAATAAAGATGAAGAGAAGCTGTATTTGGAATATTTAGAACAACTAAAAACAGAATTGGATGAATTCAAAGAAAAAACAGCGCATCAAATCATACAGGATCAAAAAATATTTACTGGTTTTTCAAAGAATTCTTTTGGGATTTATGAAAACAAGGAACTTTTGATGGCGATTGGTATGCAGAAAAACAATGTGATTGATTTTGAAAAACAAGATGCAAGTTATTTGTATAAGATGCAGACATTATTTAAAAAAAGAGAACAGTTTATCGCAGATTATGATGTTCAAATAAATAAGAACGTATATTTCAATGAATTTAATAAGCTTTGGATACAAAGGAAATGGGATCAATCAATCCTGGATATGATCATGATGCAATATAGCTGGTTAAATCTTAATCATTTTAGAAAGATCGTTTTTCTAGTTCATGAACGAAGTGAAGTGAAACGATATCTAGATCATCCAGCAATCATTAAAGACAAAAGGCGTCTTATTGCAACAAATTCAAAAGAAATCAAGGAACTAAGTTCCTTAATCAAGGGATTGCCTTATATCTATATCGTATCCAATGAAAAATTGATCGTAGATATTCCTTCGGAACATTTTTCTTTGATTTATATAGGAAATGAACCATCTATATATCCATATGATCGCATATACACAGATGATTTATTAACTATTGAATTTTCAAGAGATAAAATTCGCAGTTCAATAGAATATTTTTATCAAAATAAACCAACATATAGAGCTGATGATCTACATCCTGATTTTGAACATGATTCAGTTTGTTTAAAAGTGAAGATGGGATTGGATGACAATCAAGAAATCATAACAATTGATTTTTCCGAGAAAGCACATGGACCACACGCTCTGGTAGCGGGTACAACTGGTTCTGGAAAATCCCAATGGCTGTCTTATCTATTGATGATGTTGATCGTACAAAACTCACCAGAATACCTTCAATACATCTTGATTGATTTTAAAGGGGAAGCATTTGGACAAGCCTTTTTAAAGTTTGATCATTGTGCGGGTATTATCAGTAATCTTGAAGAAAACGCAATGAATCGCTTTGTCTTAAGTATGGAAAGTGAAATCAAGCAACGACAGCTGTTGTTGAAGAAAATGATGAGCGAGTATCCAACAAAATTAAGCCATATTGATGTATACAATGAAATTTATCAAGATAAAATTTCGCATTTATTTGTAATTGTGGATGAATTTGCCCAATTAAAATCTCGTTTTTCACAACATTTACATTCTTTGATTGAAATGGCACGAATTGGACGTTCTTTAGGCATTCATCTGATCTTATCGACACAAAAACCTTTAGGTATCGTTGATGATCAAATTTGGGCCAATGCCAATCTTAAAGTTTGTTTAAGAGTGAACAGCGAAACAGACAGTCGTGAAATTCTTCATAATGATCATGCATCCAAGTTGGTTGAACCTGGTGAATTTATCATGCAGGTTCAAGATGCAGAAAGAAAAGGAAAAGCTTTTTATCTATATGAAGAGATATCAAACAACAGAGATTTTACGATCGTAGATAGTATGGATCATGTTCTTTATTCTAAAAACGAAAAGAAAGAAACTTTATTTCAATATTTATCCAATCAATTGTTGAAACAGGCAAAAGGACACCATTGGATCGTGTGTCCTGATTTGAACACATACCAGAAACTTAATGAAGGCTTTCTATTGATTGACATGCCACAGAAACAAAGTCAAAGAATTTTTGATTTCAAGGATCCTTTTTTAATCTATACCAAAAATATAAATCAAATTATGCAGTCAATTTTATCTTGTATTCAAAGTAAGAATGTTTATCTAAAGGGATTTGATGTTTATAAAGAGTATGTTGATGAAGTATTGGATGAAATAGGTTTTTGTATTAAAAGTCCTCTATTAAAGGAGAATGACTTTTTGATCATCGATAACCTAGAAGATTTTAAGGAAGTAAAAGCACTGCAATGCATTGTAATCGTGATTATTGACCAGTTGAATTTTAAAGATATTTCATTGATCAAATCTTTTACAGAACGTATGGCATATCAGATCAATGATATCGAAAGTCTACGATATTTCTTTGATGGCTATCCAATTCATCAAAACACACAACATCCACAAATTCTATATGAACATGCGGTATATGAATGTGTCTTAAACAAGGGCCATCCTTTGAAGAAGAAAAATAAAAAACAAATCTTAAAACTAGAAAACTCAGATAGATTTTTATTGGGATTTGATGTTGAAACAAAAAGACCAGTGTTTCATAAAAACGATAAACAGATCTTGTTTTGTTACGAAAAAGTAGAGGCGATAGAAGTAATAGAAAGAATTTTGTCGCAATGGAAAAAATCAAATGATCAGCTGACCATTAGTAAACAATTAGATGAAACTGCAGATGTATATGTATTAAAGAGTTCTACGATGAATTTGGTTACGTTTGAGAAGATACAAAACAAAATGAATCTTGTATGGGTAGGAAATGACTTTATAGAAAAAGGATTTATGATCAAGAGAAAATTTCCGTTGTTTCAAGGAGAACTGTATTTTTGGCATGAGAATGAAGTATTCAATGTTAGAGAGGTAAGACAAAATGGAGTTGATTCATATTAAAGTTTTTAATCAAGAAAAAGCGTATGACGTATGGATCGAAGAAGACTGCAAGGTCAATGACTTTATTGAAGATGTCATTCAGTTGTGGTTTAAAGAACAATATGCCTATGAACATTTCCTCTATCACATTGATGAAAAAAAGATATTGATTTCTCATTTAAGCTTTAAGGAAAATCATGTAATACATTCAGATCAATTGATCTTATTTTGAAGAAAGGAATAGACAAATGCAGATAAGAGTAGATTATGAACAAGTTCATCAAAGTGCATCCATGATCAAACAAAAGGCTGCACAATATGATGAAACGATACAAAAGATATATTCACGTATGTATCAAATGCAAAGTGTATGGCAGGGAAGGGACAATCAAGCCTTTATCGATAAGCTTGAACAGTTTAAACCTCAATTAAATCGTATGACAGAGATAATTGAACAGTATGCTTTGTATTTGCAGAAGAGCGCTGATAATTATCAAGCTTTGTTGCAGGACAGGATTATGAAAGCTAAGAATTTAGCATAGAAAGGGTATTTATGAATAATGTACAAATTTCAAGTGATGATGTTTTACAATATGCAAATCAATTAAGCATGATGGAGCAGGAAATACTACAAATTTTCCAGGAAATTAAAGCGAAAATGACGTATGTAGAAACAATTTGGTCATCGCCTGCCTCAAAGAATTTGATGAATCAATTTCAACGTATGTATCCTGTTTTTGATCAATACGTGCAGGCTTTGGGTGAATATGCTCTATATCTAAATCAGACGGCATCCAGCTATGCAGAAAATGAAGCTAATTTGACAGCGGCAATGAGTGCAAATGGATAGTTCATTGATGTATTATCAAAATTTGAAACAGTCTTTGAATGCTTTGAAAAGTAAAATTGCAGATACTGTAAGTGATATCAATGAAAGAAGTTATGTGCTTCAAGCTATCGATGAATTGTGTTTGTTATGTGATCAACAGATTCAGGAGATAAACATACATGTTCATCAACACAGATAGCTATCGTATGTTAGGTTTGCGATTTCAAGCTTTAAGAAATGATTCGATTCACGGAAATTATTCCAGGCAAATTTTGATTCAAAACAAATTAAAGGCATTACAGTCTTATTTTATAGAGACTGCCAATCTATTTGAAGAACACGAAAGTGGAAATACCAGTTTGTTTACAAATGGACAGCTTAGGACCTCACACTATGAAAATATTAATATTCCAGCCATATTAACGAAACAAGATAAAAAGTCGTATTTTGGTTTTGGTGCGCAATACAATATCAAGGAAGCCACTCTTGGTTATCATAATGATTTAATTGATGCCAGTTTACGCATGAACATAGGAGATGCCAAAGCAAATGTGGATGCTGAATTCTCATTGTGGAAAGATAAAAAATGGAATCCTAGATTTGAAGCGGAACTGGATGCAGATGTTGCATTAGCCAGTGCCAATCTTCAGGCTAAAGTAGGCGGTTCTAAGTTAAATGCGACTGTAGATGCAAGAGGAGCTGTAGGAGCCTTGTATGCAGATGCTACCTGCGTTTTATCGATGGAAGAACAAACAATCAAGGCAGGTGTTGGAGCCTGCGCGCTTAGAGGGGAAGCAAGT
>NZ_KI271001.1 GCF_000469305.1 Faecalitalea cylindroides ATCC 27803 | reverse complement strand
TAGCAAAGGATAAATTACAAGCAAAGCTCCGATGGATTTGTGAAGAGCAAAGAACTTTATCTCGGAAAATACGAGGTCAAGGAAATTACAGCACCTTACGGAATGGTAGTCAGTGGCGAAACCCATACGGTTGAGCTTACTTATGCAGGTCAGAATATCTCTGTTACCGAAACTTCCACATCATTCTATAACGAAAGACAGAAAGTGCAGGTAAGCCTTGTAAAAGCCATTGAAAAGGATAAGACATTTGGTATTGGCGACAACGGAGAAATCAAAAACATCAGCTTTGGTCTTTATGCCGCAGAAGATATTGTATCTGCAAGCGGTACAGTTATTCCGGCTGATGGACTGATTGAGATTGTCAGCGTAAATGAAAATGGAACTGCTGTTATGAAGTCAGACCTTCCGTTTGGCAAATACTATGTCAAGGAGATTGCAACCGATGAGCATTATGTTCTCTCTGATACGAAATATCCGGTTATGTTTGAATATGCAGGTCAGGATACCGCAACAGTTGAAATCAAAGTGAATGATGGAAAAGAAATCAAGAATGAACTTATCTATGGTTCTGTATCAGGTAAGAAGATTGACGAGAACGGAGAAGCACTTGAGGGTGCTGTTATCGGTATCTTCAAAGCCGAAGAAACAGAATTTACAAAGGATACTGCACTTATGACGACTACCTCTGCAAAAGACGGTAGTTTTTCTTTTGCAAAAGTTCCTTATGGCAAATGGATTGTAAGAGAAATCGAGCAGCCAAAGGGATTTGTTCTTGATGAAAAGGCGTATGAGGTCAATATCAGCAAAGCCGAGCAGGTAGTTGAAATTGAGATTGTCAATGAGTATGTTCACGGCAATATCAGACTCACGAAGGTGGACGCTGAATATCCAGATAACAAACTTACGGGTGCAACCTTTGAGGTATATAAGGACACCAATGAGAACGGAAAGATTGATGATGGCGATGAACTTATCGGAAATCTTGAAGAAACCGAAACCGGAATTTATGAGATGAAAGAGCTGCTTTACGGAAAATATATTGTCCGTGAAACAAAAGCACCAGAGGGCTTCCTGCTTGATAAGGGAGAATACTCTGTTTTCATTGAGAAAGACGAAACAACTTATTCCGTTGAGAATAAGGCTGGTGTTGGATTTATCAATGAAGCTATGCGTGGAACACTGAAAATCGTCAAGACATCTTCAGATGGTAAGGTTAAAGGTTTTGCGTTCAGAGTAACCGGAGCAAACGGTTATGATATGACATTTGAAACAGATAAGAACGGCGAAATTGTGATTGAGGGACTTCGTATTGGCGAATATACCGTATCCGAAGTGGCAAACAATGCCTCTGCCGCATATATCACACCTGCCGACCAGAATGTTACTATCAAACTTGATGAAACAGCCGTTGTAAAAATGCACAATGAGTTGAGGGATACTCCGAAAACAGGAGATGATACCAATATGAAACTTTGGTATGTCCTTGCCGGACTTTCTGCTGTCGGTATCGCCGTAACTTCTGTTGTTGCATACAAAAAGAAGAAAAAGGAGGGTAACGAGTAATGGAAGCAAAGTGTCGAACCAAACAGTAACAAAATC
>NZ_KI271000.1 GCF_000469305.1 Faecalitalea cylindroides ATCC 27803 | reverse complement strand
CTTCCCATCGCAATGCAGCGAACTCGATCCGCACCTATTCCCTGTGCTACTTCCACGATCAAGCTTTCCTCGTCTGGACGTTTTATTTCTATGGCAGTCAAAAGGTCAGGCAGATGATCTTCGTCAAAAGAAATATCTACAACTGGCCCAATGATCTGGACTACTTTTCCTATATTTTTTGACATTTTCTTCCTCCTATGTCAGCGCATTGGCACCACCGACAATTTCGGTGATTTCCTGCGTAATTGCAGCCTGACGAGCCTGGTTAAAGGCCAATTCAAGAGCTTCCTGCAACTCGTTGGCATTATCCGTAGCACTTTCCATTGCCATACGTCTTGATGCCTGTTCACTGGTCTTGCTCTCAAGATATTTTGAATAAACAACCGATTTTGTAACCATTGGAATTACATTGCTAAGCATCTGTTCTCTAGATGGTTCAAATATCATCTCCTTATGAGATTCTTTTTTTTCTTCCGATTGTTTTTTTACTGGTAAAAGAGTTTCCAATGTTGGTATAAAGGTCAATGTATTTTTATAGTGAGTATATAAAATCTGTATCTTAGAAATTTCCTTCCTCTCAAACAGATCCAAGGCTTCAACTACTTTTGAAGATAATTTGTCATATGCATTATCTTCATTCATATCAATTAGTTGATCACATACATTATAGTCTCTAGACTTGATCCAATTTACCCCGCGTGAACCAATCATGATGATCTTATCTTCGTTAGAAATTTCACTTTGTACAGTTCTTTGAATATTGGCATTGTAACCACCACAAAGCCCCATATCACTGGTAATCACAAATACATATGCTGGTTTCCCCATATTTTCGTTTAAAAATATAGATTTATCGTCTGTAGAACGTAAAACTAATGTAAGTAGATGCTGCAGAGCATCGGCATACTCACGATTTTCTTCCATTGCAAGTTTTTGTTTTGTTAATTTGCTGGAAGCGACAAGTTGCATAGCCTTTGTAATCTTTTTCGTTGAATCAACTGATTTTATACGAGCCTGGATAGCTTGTCTACTTTGTGCCATCTTGTGCACCTTCCATCAGTAAAAACTCTTTGGTAAAGGCATCTAAGGCTGCTTTGATCTGAGATTCAAGATCTTCATCTAATTCTTTTTTAGATTCAATCTGATCTAAAATATAAGGATATTCACGATTTACATAAGATATCAAGCCAGTTTCATATGCCTGTACTTTTTCGACAGGAATATCCTTCAAATATTTATTCTTTGCGGCAAATAAACTAACAACCTGTTCACTTACTCGCATTGGAGAATATTGTTTCTGGATCAAAAGTTGTGTCAAACGAGCTCCGTGATTTAAAACTTCCATCGTAGCTGCATCAAGATCAGAACCAAATTTTGCGAATGACTCCATCTCACGATATTGTGCTAATTCGAGTTTTAAAGAGCCAGAAACTTGCTTCATAGCTTTAATTTGAGCAGCTGAACCAACACGGCTTACTGAGAATCCTGAATCAACACTTGGACGGATACCTTCATTGAACATATCAGTTTTCAAGAAAATTTGTCCATCCGTAATGGAAATAACATTTGTAGGAATATACGCTGAGATGTCTCCTGCCTGTGTTTCAATAATAGGAAGAGCCGTCAAAGAACCATTTCCATAATCCTCATTTAGACGTGCTGCTCTTTCTAGTAATCTTGAATGTAGATAGAACACATCCCCAGGATATGCTTCACGTCCTGGTGGTCTTCTTAATAACAAAGACATTGTACGATATGCCACCGCATGTTTAGATAAATCATCATAAACAATCAATACATCTTCACCATTTTCCATCCACTCTTCACCAATAGCACATCCTGCATATGGTGTAAGATATTGTAGAGGTGCTGGTTCACTTGCAGTTGAAACAACAATCGTTGTATATTCCATTGCTCCATATTGTTTAAATTTTTCCACAATCTGGGCAACCGTACTGGCTTTTTGTCCAATCGCAACATAAATGCATTTTACATTTTGTCCCTTTTGATTGATGATCGTATCTGTTGCGATTGCCGTTTTACCGGTCTGACGATCACCGATGATCAGCTCACGCTGACCACGACCAATTGGAATCATAGAATCAATGATCTTCAATCCTGTTTGTAATGGTACCGAAACACTTTTTCTTGTCATAACACCTGGTGCTACTCTTTCAACTGGACGTGTTTTTGTTGTATGGATCTCTCCATTTCCATCAATTGGTTGTCCTAAAGCATTAACAACGCGTCCTACCATAGCATCACCAACCGGAACCTCAACGATATGTCCTGTTCTCTTAACAAGATCGCCTTCCTTGATATCGTTGTTTTCACCCATCAAAACGACACCAACTTGTTCGTCTTCAAGGTTCATGACCATACCATATACATCATGAGGGAACAATAACAATTCACTCATCATTGCATTGCGAAGACCATATACTGTTGCAATACCATCCCCAATACTAAGAACAGTACCACTTTCATTCATTTCTAGATCCTGGTCGATATTTTGAATTTGCGCTTTGATCAATTGTGAGATCTGTGCTGGATTTAAACTCATAGTATCACCTTTCTAGCCACTTATTTTTTCTTTGATCGCTTCAAGGCGCGATAAGACCGTATTGTCTAAAACCATATCTCTTGTACATACCTTCATCCCAGCAATCAATTCCGGTTTAATGGCAATATCCAACTCTACAGTTTTATTCAATTTTGTTTCTAACATCTGTTTTAATGAAGATTTCTGTTTTGCATCTAATTCAGAAGCACTTTCCACCTTGATGATTTCAATATCGTGAGCATCGCGATAACACATTAAGTATGCCTGATAAATCTGCGGCAAATTTGCGATCACATCATGTTCATTAAACACGAGTAATGTTTGCATCATCGTTGCATCAAGCTGATCTTCAAACAGATTCAAAAGCCATGTTTTTTTTGTCGCTTTTGTAATCTTTGGATGAGATAAGGCAAGCACAAAATCTTTTTCCTGCTGCCAAATTGAAGATAAGCTTTCTAGATCAGACATATACTTTTCTTCTTTACCTGTATCTCTTGCAATTTCAAAAATAGCTTGAGCATAAGGCGTCCAAGTTTCTACCATTTAGAATTTCCTGCCTTGTCGATAAAATCATCAATATATTTCTTTTGTGTTTCTTCATCCATTTCTTTAGAAACAAGCTTCTTGGCTGCTTCCAAAGCAACTGAAGAAATGGCGTCCTTCATTTCTTTTTCCGCATTACGTTTATCACGCTCTATGTCTTCTTTAGCTCGTTCCTTGATGCGTGAAACTTCATTCTGGGTTTGTTGCAATATCTGCTGTTTTTCTTCCGATGCTTCAGCACGTGCAGATTCGATGATTGAATGTGCTTCTTTCCCAGCATTCTTCATCTTTTCCACATACTGCTCTTTGATATCTGCCGCTTCTTTTTTTAATTGTACAGAAGAATCAATATTTTCTTGGATCAATGCTTGTCTTTTTGAAATTAAAGTTAACAATTTATCCCAAAAAAACTTCTTTGCGATCATAACAATCAAAAAAGTTGAGATACAAACTAAAACAACATCCGTTAAAGAAATTCGCAGATAGTTATCAATATTGAAACCATCCATATCTATACCCAATCGTTACCCTTTTATAAAAATTAATAGAATGGCAATTACTAATGAATAAATACCTGTTGTTTCAGCTAAGGCAATACCAAGAACCATGATTGACTGAATCTTGCTGGCAGCTTCTGGATTTCGAGCAACACTCTCAGCACCTTTACCTGCAGCAAATCCCTGTCCAATACCTTGACCAAGACCCGCTACCATGGCAATACCAGCACCTAAAAGTGCCATACCCTGTACGAAAAATTCATTAAATTCCATTTTGTTTTTCCTCCTTGTTTATTCTTCT
This sequence comes from Faecalitalea cylindroides ATCC 27803, assembly GCF_000469305.1. Taxonomy (GTDB): domain Bacteria; phylum Bacillota_I; class Bacilli_A; order Erysipelotrichales; family Erysipelotrichaceae; genus Faecalitalea; species Faecalitalea cylindroides. The sequence goes on along the minus strand of NZ_KI271000.1, from coordinate 21,935 downwards.
TCTGCCACTTGCTGTCCTAAATTGAACGAAGCTAATGTAAAGAAGATATATGTTTGAATCACGCCAGAAAATATATCAAAATACATGTGTAAAAATGGTGTTGCTGAAAGTCCCAACACCCCCCAAGGCATTAATGCCTTGATTAATGTATATACAAGCATCGTAATGATACTTCCGGCCAAAATATTTCCAAATAAACGCATCGTCAAAGAAATTGGCAAAGCCATTTCTCCAATGATATTCAGTGGTGTTAATATCACCATAGGTTCTGTGAGCTCTTTTAATCGAGCAATAAGTCCACCTTTTTTGATGGCATTACCTTGAATCATCAACCACATCGTAATAGCCAATGTCGCATTAAAGCTTACATTGCTGGTCGGATTTTGTAATCCAATCAATCCGATCAAGTTTGATGCAATCATCATCAAGATCAATGTTCCAAAAAGTGGGATATATTTTTTTGTGGTTTCTCTTAAATTTCCTTTAATCACAAAAAGCACCAGATTCAATGCTTCTTCACTAATATAAACAATTCCCTTACTGGCTTTCGATGGATCTTGTCTCTCGATTTTTTTGCCAGCAACGATAAAGAAAGTTGCAAAAACGACACATAAAATCAGCCATACTAAAATCGACTGCTGAATTTCCAAAGTGAATGAACCAACATGAATCTCTAAAGCACTAATGCTAGGCATTCTTATCCATCCTTCCCTCTAATAAAGCATAAACAAATATTGAAAGCTTGTGACATAAAAATCCCACAAGCAAGGCAATGATTGAAATATTTAGATAGACGAAAAATCCAAATATTACAGCGTATATAATATAACGAACTATATAATTAGCTGCACCTTGACGTTTTGATAGTTTCTCATCCGGTTTTAATGAAAGTGCCATCTGCACAATCATAGCATATCCTATAAGTCCTGTACCCAATCCAACCAGGACTCCTACCAAAACATAGATATCATTAAACAACAATCCAGCTATAATCGCAACACTTATTCCAATTAAAAGAGAATAAATTACGATTTTTTTGTTCATTGATGTAACTTCATTCATGTTTATTTGCCTTATGTAACAATATGTAGATTGAACCTACTACACTATATATCAAACCAACAATGATAAAAATTGGTGTCGTATTTAGCCATTCATCCAATTTATATCCTAGAAATAAACTTAATAAAATATTTACTAACAGTACACCAGAAAACGTAAACGGCTTCATTTACTTTGTACCAAAAATACGATCTCCGGCATCTCCTAAACCAGGAACAATGTACCCTTTTTCATTTAGATGATCATCTAAACTTGCTAGATAAATATCTACATCCGGATGTGCTTCTTCAACAACTTTGACTCCTTCTGGTGCGCCGACAAGGCATACAAGCTTGATCGAAGTTGCTCCTTGTTTTTTAACCATATCAATTGCCGCAACACTAGATCCACCTGTTGCAAGCATTGGATCGACTATAATAACGGCTGCCTCATCCATATTTGAAGGATATTTTTCAAAATAAGGATGTGGTTCTAACGTTTCTTCATCACGATACATTCCAATATGAGCAATCCTTGCAGTAGGAATCAAATTTTGTATTCCGTTTACAACGCCAAGACCTGCTCTTAGAATCGGAACGATCACAACATCCTTTGCCATTTCATAACCAATTGTCTGACATAAAGGTGTTTCAATTGGAATTTCGTTCAAAGGAAGATCTCGTGTAACTTCATAAACCATTAGGCCACCAATTTCATCTAAATTTTGACGAAAATCTTTTGTACCCGTTTCTTTTTTACGCATAATTGTAAGCTTATGCTTGATCAATGGATGATCAAATACTGTTAACATATTTTTACCTCGCAATCTTTACCTATTATAACAAATCCATTTTTAAAATAAAATTAAAACGACTTGATTGTAAGTATCTCATGCTGTTTTGCAGCACGAATATTCACACCACGATATGGAAGATCCTTTTTTAAGAAATGATCATGAATGCATTTTAATGCAATAGATGGATCATTTGCTTCTTCTGAAATATGAGCTAAAACAATTTCTTTTGTTTTAGAATTGATCAATGAAGCTAGATTAGAGCTGGCATCCAAATTATTCAGGTGACCACTATCTCCCAAAATACGCTGTTTCAAAAACATTGGACGATTCGTATTCATAAGCGTTTCAATATCATGATTACTTTCAAATATATAATAATCAGCATTTTCTAAATATGTTTTGACTTCATTGGAAACGTATCCTGTATCCGTTACATATACCAATTTTTTGCCATCTGCATAGATTACATACCCAACGGTATTTGGGCTGTCATGCGATAAAGAAATGACTTGAATATGAAATTCATTGACATCAAATTCCTGAAGCGGTCTAACAATACGATGATTGTCTAGATCTTTTAGATCGCAATATGAATAAACAGGAAGATGTCTAAAATGCTTTAGTTGTGATACATGATCGGTGTGTGCATGAGTGACCAACAATGCATTTAAATCGTCAACTCTTTGATTTACACTACCTAATGCATTCATTAAATATTTTTTTGTCGATCCACAATCAATTAATAAAGAACTGTTTTTCGTTCGAATTAGACAACTGTTCCCCTTTGAACCGCTACACAATAGATCAACCTGCATAAATATCTTCCTCTGTACTGGCATAATTCGTAAATCGAGAAATTCCTTTTTCAAAGGCTAAATGAATCTTACCAATGCTACCATTACGATGTTTAGCCAAAGAAAGATCAACGACTTCAGTTTCGTCCTGACCTTCTTTATCTTTGTCATAATAATTAGCTCGATATAAAAACATAACGATATCGGCATCCTGTTCAATAGATCCAGATTCTCGCAAATCGGATAACTGCGGTTCATGATCTGTTCTTTCTTCAACCTTACGTGATAACTGAGATAAGGCAATAACTGGACATTCCATTTCTTTTGCCAATATCTTTAAATTTCGTGATATATCGGATACTTCCTGTTGTCTTGAATCAGCTCTTGAGCCTGTGATTAACTGCAAATAATCAATCACAACAAGCGAAATTGACCCGTATTCACTTTTTAGTTTACGTACCTTGGAAAAAATTTGAGATACTTTAATACTACTCGTATCATCAATAAAAATCTTTCTTTCACTTAAACGAGTTCCTGCTTCATAAAGTCTTGACATTTCATCTGCATTTAAACGTCCATCTCTCAACTTATTAGAAAGAACCTGACTTTCACTGGACATTAGACGCTTCATTAAAGAATCACTAGGCATTTCCAGTGAGAATATTGCTACGCAACCCTCATTTCGTTTTGCCACTTGACTTGCAAAATTTAGTGCCAGTGCTGATTTTCCCATTGCTGGACGTGCCGCCAAAATGATCAAATCACCTCTTTGAAATCCATTGGTCATCTTATCTAGATCAGTGTATCCTGTCTGGATCCCAGTAATACCCTGTTTTGACTTTAAAGCTTTTAATTCCTCAATAACACGATTGACGATCTCCTGACTGGATTCAAACTCTGCTCCTCGACGCTGTCTTGTCACATCCATGATCGAACGTTCTGCATCATCCAAGATCGTATCTATGTCTTCAGGAGATTCATATCCTTCCTGGGCAATTTTATCGGCCGCATAGATCAAAGCTCTCAATTGCGCCTTGTTTTTGATTGTTTCGATATAATGTCTTGCGTTTGCACTTGAGATTGCAGAGTCTGCCAGTCTAACGATATAATCGGCTCCTCCTGCTGCTTCAAGTTCATCTTTATCCTGCAAACGCGTAACGATCGTATTGATATCAAGAGGCTGACCATTATCCTTGATTTCTTTCATGCACTGAAAAATACGTTGATGACTTGGCGTAAAAAACTCATCAGGACTTAAATCTAAGTCCTGACAATCGTTCATTACATTTGGATAAATCATCAACGATCCTAAAAGTGACTGTTCAATTTTTAAAGAGTTTGGAAGTTCTCTAGTCATAATTTACCCCTTCGGACGTACTTGAACAACAATTTCCCCAATTACCTGTCCTTTATATAAGTCTACTTTTACACGTGTTGTTCCAATGCTGGAAACAGGAATATCCATATGAATCTTTCGTTTATCTACGATAATTCCTTTTTTATTTAATGCTTCGGCAATCTGCTTGCTGGAAACAGAACCAAAAGCCTGTCCATCTTTTCCTGTATTTAACATAAATTCAACTGGCGTAGTTTTTAGTTCTTCTGCAATTTTTTCAGCCTGTTTTTTTAAATCTTCTTCATGCAGTTTCTTTTCTTCCAACTGATGATCTAAAACCTTAACAGATCCTTTGGTATAAGCAACCGCCATTTTATTTTTGATCAAGAAGTTTCTCGCATATCCGTCACTTACTTCTTTGACCTCATCTTTCTTACCTACATTTTTAACATCCTTAAGCAAGATTACTTTCATGTTCTTCCTCCTCTAATATCTGTAACAATTCCTTTTTTAATTCTTCCGGTTCTGTAGATTTTTTCTCTACAGCAGCCGCACTGAAATGACCTCCACCATCTAATGCTTCCATGATTTTCTGCACATTATAAGTGCCATCACTTCGAGCACTGATTGCAGCCGTTGTTGGCTCATTGATTACTTTACCAATCGTAAATGATGCCACACAACCTCGAACCAGTAATAAACTTTCACTAACTTGAGCAAGTATTGTCTTGTCTACAGGTTCATTCACACATACAACTAGATATTTACCAAAATAAGTTGAAGCCATTTGAATCAAATGATGTTTCAAGGTAAATCTAGAAAAATCTTCACAAAGAGCTTTTTCAGCAAGCGCAGCATTTGCACCCCAGGAGCGAAGTGCCGCTGCCGCTTCAAATGTCCTTGCATCGGTATGCATTTTGAAACGGTTTGTATCAACCAAGATGCCTAAATACATGATCGTTGCTTCTGCTTCATAAATTGGAATATGATTTGGAATATTCTGCAAAAGTTCAACAATCAATTCACATGTGGATGATGCCGTACTTTCAACATACGTTAACATTGGATGTTTGACAAATGACTCATTACGACGATGATGATCTAATACAATAATTCTTTGTGCATGAGAAACAAAGTCCTTGGCACTTGAAATAGTCGGTATTCCATGATCGACCATGATTAAAAGATCTTCTTCATAATCCATCATGCTCATCGCCTCGCTGATCGTGATAAAATTATGTCTTTCATGCAAAACATCTTGATATTTATCCATCAAATCTTGAAGTTGCGAATCTCTAGGTACATCTTTTAATACGATATACGCTGTTTTATTTAGACCCGTTACCCAATTGGACATACTAAGAGCTGCACCCATACAGTCAAAATCTGACATGATATGCCCGCTAATAAACACTTTACTAGAATCATTGATTGCTTCCTGGATTGATTGTGCCATAATGCGAACACGAACTTTTGAACGAGTGGAGCTCGTTTCCGAATTTCCTCCAACAAATTGCACTGTTCCACTAGAAGCGCGAATAGCAACCTGGTCTCCACCACGTGATTGAGCCAATTCGATCAATTCATTAACCATGCCGTCTAAGATCTTAAAATCATTGGTTCCATAAGCAAAAGCCATGCTCAAAGTAATTGATACATCAAGTTGATTGGCTTCATCTTTGATCACCTGTAAAATAGTAAAATTTTGGGAACGTACTTTCTTTAAAATTTCTTGATTGCATACAACAAAGAAACGATCTGATCTCAATCGTCTAATCAACATATTGTTCTCTTTGGCCCAAGAAATGATCGGAGAGCGCAAATGTGTATTGATCTTGGCAATCAACTCTTCATCTTCATACGATTGATATTCCATGTAGTTATCAAGCTGCATCAACCCTACAACTATTCCGTTATTCAAATAGTCTTGGCGCAAATTATAATAATCAGTTATTTCTCGTACATATAGTATTTGTGCATCGCTCTTACGTGTGATCTCATAAATCTTATCTTCATATTTCCCAATCACAACATCCACATCTTCATCAAAAATTGTACGAATATTTTCAATCCATGATGTAAGTTTGTGATTCACAATATCGATATTATTTTCTTTAAAATATGGTGAAGCCCAAGTTACAATATATTCATTATCATAAGTCAAGATCCCAATATGGCCAAAACTTAAAGCATCTTTAGCATCTTTCCCCAATACTCTGGAGATATCAACCTCGGTTTTGACTCCATGGATCCTTAATGATCTCCAAAGACCGATAAACGCTAGTGAAAATAATATAATCAATAAAACTCCAATTAGCGTAAACCAGTATTCTGTGCGAGTAATCGCATAGATCACAAAACAAATTGATAAGATAATAGATGCGATATACAGACTTCGCCACTTTTCAAACTGTTTCATATAAACCTCTACCCTAAACTTTTTTTCTTAGTTGAAATAAACAATCCAACTCCCCCATCAGCATCCACAATAAATTAATACCAGGAACAAATGCCAGAAAAATTGCCAAAAAAGAGAATTGTCTATTATTATGCTTAATACTGTGATACATAAAATAGATCACACCATAATACAACAATAAAGCACAATCAAAGAGCCATATCAACATAATGATATCCAAGACCCCTTTTGAACATTCTATCACATTTTGAGATAAAAAGAATATACCCCAGATGAATAGTGATACGATTCCGACTACTTTTGAGCTTTTTTGTTGGGAAATTGGTGTCAAAGGACGATATGGTAAATGCATTCGTATACAGATCATCAAAGAAACAAGATGAATGCACAATGCCTGCAGCAAAGATAAAAATGCCACAAACAAGATTATAAATACTCCCATATCAATGAATGGTATAATAGCTCTAAAAGACTCAAACTCACTAACAAGATCATAGCCAAATAGATACGACCAAACAACAACCGTACATACATTAGATAATACCGAAAACACCAGACAAATCAAAAAGTTCGTCATATTTCGCCATTGATAAAAGAGTCCCAATCCGTAAACATATCCAGTAATCAAAGAAGTCCAACTATAAAACCAAGTTGTAAATCCACCTAACAAAAAAGTCATCAAAGCCATTGCAATACCGACAATTGCTCCTGATTTAGGTCCACTCATGGCAGTATAGATCAACACAGGAAATACAAAAAGCCATGAAGCACTGGCTTCAATCATTAAACCTGTCTGTTGATTCAAAAATAAAAGAACGCCATAAATAGCGCAAACCATAGCTCCCCGCGTTATTTGATTTGTTTTCATAGCAATATTTTAACATATAAATTTATCAAAAAAAGCTATTTAACGTATTCAAACGTAAATAGCATCATAATAAAGAGCGAAAAATTGTTTTTCCTAACATTTTTCTCCAATTCACTTTATAACAAATCATACTAAACAACAATGTAACTAAGCATCCCGCAAAAACATCAATGATCGAATGCTGTTTTAAAAATACTGTTGAAGCACAGATCAAGATCTGCCAAACAATAATCAGAATCCGCCAAACCGGATGATTTTTTTTCAATTTTTTTGAATTCCACACTGCAACCATGACAGCTGTTGAAATGGAAACATGCAAAGATGGACAAACATTGGTAGGTGTATCAATGACCCACAAAAGATTAACGATCTGATCAAAAATGTTTCTAGGTACTAGATCAAAACGCAAATCTGTGTAATTAGGAAATAGAAAATAGATGATAAATATTAGAGTTGTACCATTCATCATTATGAAGCTTAGATCCTGGTAATCCTTTTTATCATAGAACATAAAAAAGATTAGAGATCCGACAAAAGCAATATACCAGCTAACATAAAAAATCAAAAAGTAACTGTTAAAAGGTATCTTGTCATCTAAATTACTGTGAATCAAATACTGTGGTTCACTGATTTGTTCCATGAGAAAAAAAGCCAAAAGATAAAGAATCAAATACAAAAAAGAGTAGCAGTATTTATGTTCCTTGACCCATTCCATTATTCTTTTCATGCATCCTCCTATCCTCTAATTATCATCACGAAGGAGATTATACCACACTCGATTTTGGCTTCAATGACAATATTCATCTTTTCACAAAGATCTTTAACAATTGCCATTCCTAAACCACTTCCATTATTACCTCTTGAATGATCCGCTTGATAAAATCGATCAAATATATGTTCTACCTCAATATGTTCTCCTTTGATCGCATTGGAAAACACACAAGCTAGATCTTTTTCTTTTCTATAGAGTTCGATTTGAAAAGGCATACTACCATAACGAATAACATTCACAAGTAGATTTTGAAAAACTCTTTTCATTTGATCTGCATTGATATATCCTTCTAAGTTTTCGTCTTCACAAACAATCTTCGGCTTTAATCCTATTTTCGATAATTGAGGGTAATATGATAAAAGGACATCGCACAACAAAGGATAAACTGGTTGTTTTTCCAAAATAAATGGTTTATTTTGCGTTTGAAGCTTTGTATATAAGAAAAATGAATCTAACATGATTTCCATATCGTTTAATCGCTTTGTGATAATATCAATATACTGAACCTGCTCATCTCGATTTGCACTTTCAAGCATTTCTACATATCCTTGAATACTAGTCAATGGTGTTCGTATATCATGAGAGATGTTCGAAATCAATTCTTTGATCGTTTCTTCCTGATGCAAATGTTTAACATATAAAGATTTATTATCTTCCCTTTGCGTCTCAAAAAGCTTTATGATTTTCAACAAAGGTTTATAACGTACACTAGAAGAAATTCGCATAGAGCTATTATTTTCTTGAATATACTCTATCTGATCTTGGCAAGACATAATTTCCTTTTTTAAGCCCATGTATTTAAAAATCAAATAAACACAAAGAATCGCTAAAACCAAAACAATCAATTCTACCATAAACAACCTCTCCTTTTATAGAAAAGAGGGCCATTCAATGACCCTTAACTTTATTCTATTTTTAGCACTTCATAAAAACAAGTTTATTCTAAGTCTTTTTTCTTCAAAATAACCATGTTTAATAAAACACCAATACCTAGAGCAAAGATACCTACAATCATAGTGTTTAAATAAACATCCGAGATACGATAAGGTAATGTTCCAGATAAATAATAAATAGCATTTTCATACACTGACAAATTAAACCATTCTTGAAAGAATATATATACCATCCCAAACAAAATTCCAAATGTATATAAAAATATTAGAATGGTAGAGACTATATTCTTTTTGCTTAAATGAATGAACAATTCCAGAAATGATCCAACAGCCGTCGCTAATAAAAGTTGAATCAAATAATAAATAACATAATCAAAAATAGAAATTGTTCCAAATCGACCTTGTATGAAACCGACTGTAATCAAAGAAAAAATGATATTTATAAATGAAAATACAATATAATAAATTACAAAGATCAATAATCTAGATATCGATAGTTTTAATTTGTCTGTTTGGTACGGATACACATTTTTTATAAATCCAGAAGTATATTCTTCATTTAGATAGATAACATACATCAACATAACAATAATCATAAAAATAGCACTCTTTGGAAAATAATATAAATATTCGGCAAAATTACCAATCTGCGCATCGTAGTTCGCAAAAGCAGTATTTGACATAACGTTCACGGAAGGCATTGTTAAACAAATCGTCATGATCGACATGATAAAAACACCTATCTTGAAAGAACGAATATGCAATATACGATACAAATCACTTCTTAACATATTCAACATTATTCAATTCCCCCATTTCTACTTAGAAAATATTCCTCTAAAGACTGAGAATTTAACATGCATGAATAAACAGCTATATCATTCATTACAAGCATTTTTATGATTTTATCCGAGCTAACCTCATCAAAAATATGTAATGTATTCTTATCTATAACCGCGTAAGAATAAATGCTTAACATTTGCTCCAAAAGCATGCTTGCTTTTGAAGAAGAGTCAACCTTTATTTGCAAATACTGTCGGCATCGTTGGTTTAATTCTTCGTTTGTAACACATTCGATCAACTTACCTTTTTTCATGATTCCATAGCTGGTTGCTACTTTATTCAATTCTTCCAAAATATGAGAACTAATTAGAATCGTTTTTCGCTCTTCTTTATTAAGACGAATTAAAAGCTTTCGTATACTTTCAAAACCTTTTGGATCAATACCATTGGTAGGTTCATCAAGAATCAATAAATCCGGATCTTGAATAAGTGTCATTGCAATCGCTAGTCTTTGTTTCATCCCCATAGAAAACGTTTTAACTTTTTTCTTTCCTGTGTGTGCAATATCACAAAGTTCTAACAGCTCACAAAGTCTTTTGTCATCATTGCATCCTAGTGCTAAAGCTTTGGTTTTCATATTGTCAAAAGCTGTCATTGAACCTAATAATCCGGCTTCTTCAATCAATACCCCCATTCGACGATATAAGTATTTGTCTTCTGAAGGTTTATGACCAAAGATCTTAAAATCACCACTGGTGCTATTGACCATTCCTGAAAGCATCTTCATCAATGTAGATTTTCCAGCTCCATTTTCACCAATAAGACCAAATATTTCTCCCTGCACAATTTGTAATGATATTTGATCTACAGCGGTCGTATGGCGATACTTCTTGGTCAAAAGATTCGTTTCAATCGCATATTTGTCCATTTTGGATTCCTCCTTCATGACTTAAGTATAAAAAAGAATATTTTAAAAACATCAAAGAAAAAGGAAAGAAAGTTTAAAGATTTACTCTCTTTCCAATTTTAATTTAAACCCTATTCCCCAAACCGTTTCGATAATATCACGTCCTTTACATTTATTACGGATATTACTAATATGAACAGACACAGTCTTGTCATCCGCTGCATAAATATCATCCCATGCATATTCATAGATATCTTTTTTAGAAAATGCTCTTTTAGGATACTGCATCAAGAGTTCCATGATACGATATTCATGTTTTGTTAAAGAAACTTTTGTATCATCTATCTGAAACGTTCTTTGATCTGGGTATAAGATAAGATTTTGTACTATGATTCCATCATCCTTATCGGTGTGATGTTTTCTTAGTTGAACATTTATTCTTGCCTCTAATTCTTCCAAGGCAAATGGTTTGGTAATATAATCGTCTGCTCCTATAGCTAATAAAGAAACTTTATCTTCAATTGTATTTTTAGCACTGACAATAATGACTGGGACATCATATTCTTTCTTGATTTTTGTTAAAGCTTGTTTTCCATCAAGACCCGGAAGCATCAAATCCATCAAGATCAAATCGCAGTTTTCTTGTTTTTGTACCAACAGAGCCTCTGTACCAGAATATGCGTGTTCACACTGAAATCCTCTTTTATTTAAATATTCTTTCACCATATCGTGGATCGTATTATCATCTTCAACGATTAATATTTTGTTCATAATCAAAACCTCACTTAAAACTAAACTCTTTCAATCAGAACCACACATTCTAAACCAGTCGTTTGACAAAACATATCAACTGGTTGAATAAACTTACAAGAATAGCCTTGTTCTTTAAACAAGATCAAATCTCGAATCAATGTCTCTGGATTACAGGAAATATAAACAATTTTTTTCGGCTGTATCGTTGATATATCTTCAATGCCTTGAGGAGTCATACCTTTTCTTGGAGGATCCACAAATACAACATCGATCTGCTCTTCTTTTTGTGCGCACTTTCTTGCAAATTCAGTGGCATCTTGACAAATATAATGACAGTTTTCTATCTGGTTTATTCGACAATTCTCTTTAGCATTCTTTACTGCTTCCTGAACAATTTCAACACCGATCACTTCTTTTACATATTTTGAAATAGCCATACCTATCGTACCAACACCAGAATATAGCTCAATACAGCGCATATCTTTATTAAGGTCTGCTGCCTTTATAGCTTGTTCATACAGAACTTCCATCTGTACAGGATTGACTTGATAGAATGATTTAAAATGAAGCTTAACCTTATTCGATAAACAAGATTCATAAATGAACTCTCGTCCATATAATACTTCATAGTCTTTTCCTAATATTACATTGTCTTTTCTTGTATTCAAATTAAAGACAACGCTTTGAATATCTGGAAATTTCTGAATCAATTTTTGAATCAAATCATCAAAATTATTTCGTTTAGATCCTATAAATACAATTTGACATTCGTTTGTTTTATACGCATGGCGCATTAAAATGTGGCGTAAACCTTGTGCCATAGCCAAAGTTATATGTTCTTGAATAAACTTATAGAGTTCATTGATTTTTTTAGATTGGATCATACAGTGATCACAACAGACAATATCATTCGAATGTAAACGATAAAATCCCATCAAGATCTTTCCATCTTTGATTTGAACTGGAAATTGGGCTTTGTTTCGATAATAAAAAGGATGTTTCATTCCCAACACATCTCTTACTTCAACATCTTCAAGTCTTTTTAAAACGCGATTCTCTAAATGATCACGTTTTCTTTTTAATTGTGCTTTATAGTCTATGTGTTGATATTGGCAGCCGCCACATTTATTGAAAACTTTACAGGCTGGTTCTATGCGATCTTGACTTGTTTCTAAAAGTTGCATTATTTTTCCAAAAGCATAGCTTTTTTGGACTTTTAATATTCGGATATTTGCCTTTTCCCCTTTTAAAAGACCAGGAACAAAAACGACCATATTATCAATTTTTACAATTCCTGCGGCTTGATTTGTTTCATCTATACAAGTAACGACATATTCTTCATTCTTCTTCATAACAAAAGTATAATAACTGAGTTTTATAAAAAGTGCAATTCGTATTGACAATTATAATATGTTCACTATAATAAATAGCGTGCTATGAATTATAGATAGCGTGCTATGAAAAAAAAGGAGGGCAAGATGAATAACCGTAAATATGGGTATGGATTTTATTTCAGGTGCATCCAATCGCAATTGGAAAAAGCCATGAATGAACAATTAAAAGAATTTGATCTTACCAAAAGCCAACTCGATATTTTACGCTTTTTAAAATACGTAAAGAAAGATCATGTAAATCAAAAAGATATTGAAGAGTTTTTTCATATTTCTAATCCCACTGTCACCGGTTTATTAAATCGTATGGAACAAAAAGGATATGTAGTAAGGATCCATAGCCCAGATGACAAACGGATTCGCTATATTCAAATCACAGATAAAGTAGAAGATATCGACAAAAAGATCAAAAAACATATCGATTATTCAGAAGGCGTTATTGCAAAGGGCCTTTCGCAAGAAGAAAGAAATTTGTTGTTTAAACTCCTTGCGAAAGTGAAAGATAATTTAATAAAGGAGGAAGAGAACCATGTTAAAGACATTGATTAGTCAGATCAAACAATATAAATCTAATACGATCAAGACCCCAATCTATGTTGCTATTGAGGTTATCATGGAAGTTTTAATTCCTTATTTAATGGCTATTTTAGTCGACCAGGGAATTGAAAACGGTGATATGAAGGTCATATGGATTTATGGTTTCATTATGCTAATAGCAGCTATTATTTCATTAATTGCTGGTGCCTTAAGCGGAAAACATGCCGCCATTGCTTCAAGTGGATTTGCTAAAAATCTACGCGAAGCTGAGTATAAAAACATTCAAAACTTCGCTTTTGCTGATATTGATAAATATTCAACAGGCGGCTTGATTACTCGTATGATGACGGACGTCACAAACGTTCAAAACGCATTTCAAATGTTGATTCGCGTTTGTGTTCGTTCCCCGTTGATGTTGATTTCCTCATTGTTCATGGCATTTATGATCAATCATGAACTAGCTTTAGTCTTTGTTGGAGTTATAATTTTTCTAGGTATCGTTTTATTTGGCATTTCTATGGTTGTTCACCCAATTTTCCGTCGTTTATTTAAGCGATATGATTATTTAAATGCCAGCGTTCAAGAAAATGTATCCGGAATTCGTGTCGTGAAAGCTTATGTTCGTGAAGATCATGAAATCGAAAAATTCCATAAAGAAAGTGACTTGATTTTCAAAATCCAACAAAAAGCTGAAAAAATCTTAATCTTTAACTCTCCCGTAATGCAGCTTAGCGTATATGGATGTATCCTGCTGATTTCATGGTTAGGAGCACATATGATTGTTGGTGGTTCTATGACCACAGGAGAATTAATGAGCTTGTTTACATATACCACAAGCATTCTCATGTCATTAATGATGTTATCCATGGTATTTGTTATGGTCATCATGTCTGTAGCTAGTGCACAACGTATTACCGAAGTTATCAATCAGAAGAGTTCTTTAACATCACCTGAAAATGGTTTAAAAGAGGTAAAGAACGGTGATATCGTTTTTGATCATGTCTATTTTAATTATGGAACGGGTAAACATGATGATGGATCCTTTGTTTTGGATGATGTTTCTCTACATGTCCCAAGTGGTTCCACGCTTGGAATTTTAGGAGCTACAGGTAGTGCCAAAACAAGCTTTGTACAATTGATTCCTCGCTTATATGATGTTACATCCGGTTCAGTGAAAGTAGCTGGCAAAGATGTCAAAAATTATGATTTAAAAACATTGCGTGACAATGTTGCTATGGTATTACAAAAAAACGTGCTTTTCTCGGGTACGATCAAAGAAAACATGCGTTGGGGTAATGATGATGCAACAGATGAAGAAATCATTGAAGCTTGCAAATTAGCACAAGCCGATGAATTCATCCAAAAAATGCCTGATAAATATAACACATATATTGAACAAGGAGGTACAAACGTATCCGGTGGACAAAGACAACGTTTATGTATTGCCCGTGCTTTATTGAAAAAACCAAAAATCTTGATCTTAGATGATTCAACTAGTGCTGTCGATACTAAGACAGATGCCTTGATTCGCCAGGCATTCTTAGAAAAAATTCCGGATACAACAAGAATTATTATTTCTCAGCGTATTTCATCTATTCAAGATGCTGATCAAATCCTAGTTTTAGATGATGGAATCATCTCTGGTCTAGGGACACATGAAGAGTTATTAAAAACAAACAAACAGTATCGTGAAACTTTCGAAGCTCAGCAGAAAGGAGGTAGTTTAAGTGAATAGTACTATCTATGGATTAAAACGCGTTCTGCAGGAAACGTTTAATCGATATAAATTAGCATGTATTTCAGTATTAATCTTAATTATCGTTTCTGCTTTTGCCAATGTTTATGGCAGCATGTTTTTAAAAACTTTGATTGATGATTATATTACACCGATGTTATCTCAGGAAACACCTGACTTTAATCCATTGATCCAAGCAATTATGACATTAATATGTATCTATATTGTAGGCATTCTTTCTACTTATGCATTCAATCGTATCATGGTTACAGTTTCTTTAGGAACTTTAAAATCAATTCGTGATGAATTATTTGAACATATGGAAACTCTACCAATTAAATTCTTTGATACACATGCTCATGGTGACATCATGTCGATTTATACAAATGATACGGATACATTGCGTCAATTGCTGTCACAAAGCTTACCACAGATGATTAACTCATTGATAACGATGATTTCTGTATTTATATCAATGTTGATTTTAAATATTCCTCTTGCAATTGTAACTTTGATTATGGGGGGAATCATGGTTATTACCAGTCGTTTGATCACCAAAAAATCAAGTTTCTACTTCCGTCGCCAACAAAAAGATTTAGGTATTGTTAATGGGTTTATTGAAGAAATGATGGAAGGATGTAAAGTTATTAAGGTCTTTACACATGAACAAGACAGTATTAAAGATTTTGATAAACTTAATGAGCAGCTTTTTGAAGCTAGCACAAATGCCAATATGTTTGCCAACATCTTAATGCCTATCGTAATGAATATCGGCTATGTGTCTTATGTATTAACTGCTGTTGTAGGTTCCATTCTTGCAATCAATAACATGGCGGGATTAACATTAGGAACTATTGCTGCTTTCTTACAGTTAAATCGTTCATTTAACGCACCTATCGGACAGATTTCTCAACAATTAAATGCTGTTGTTATGGCAGGAGCTGGTGCACAACGTATATACTCTGTACTGGATGAAAAACCAGAAATCGACGATGGTAAAGTTACGCTTGTAAGTGTATATTACGATGATGATGGTAATGTTCATGAAACAGATAAGAATACCAGCAAGTGGTGCTGGAGACATCCAAGAGCTAATGGAGCTATTGAATATGTTCCTTTAAAAGGCGATGTTCGTTTCAATGATGTTGTATTCGGATACACGCCTAAGAAAACGATTTTACATGATATCAATCTTTATGCTAAACCAGGTCAAAAAGTTGCTTTTGTTGGGGCAACTGGTGCTGGTAAAACAACAATAACGAACTTGATCAACCGTTTTTATGATATTCAAAACGGATCAATCACATATGATGGAATCGATGTTAAATTGATCAAAAAAGATGATCTTCGCCATAGTCTTGGCATCGTTTTACAAGATACAAACTTATTTACCGGCACGATCATGGATAATATTCGCTATGGTAAACTGGATGCAACCGATGAAGAATGTATCGCTGCTGCCAAACTTGCTAATGCTCATGATTTTATCAAACATCTAGAACATGGTTATCAAACACAGTTAACAGCGGGTGGCCAAAGTCTTTCTCAAGGACAAAGACAATTATTATCAATTGCCAGAGCAGCTGTAGCCAATCCTCCTGTATTGATTTTAGATGAGGCAACAAGCTCCATCGATACACGAACAGAAAAGATCGTTCAGGATGGTATGGATAAACTGATGGAAGGTAGAACCGTATTTGTAATTGCGCATAGGCTTTCGACAATCCAAAACTCAGATGCAATCATGGTACTTGAAAATGGTCGAATCATTGAACGTGGAAATCATGATGAGTTATTGAAACAAAAAGGTACATACTACCAGTTATACACAGGAGCCTTTGAACTTGAATAGTTCAAGGCTTTTTTATTTGTTTAGAAAAATTTAAGAATTTATACCATTTTATCCTAAGTTTTATTCTATATCCTAATAATGGTGATAGATATGACAGATACAAAAAGAATTTTTCAAGTGACAACCATCTTAGGAACGCTCTTCTTGATTGGTTTGATTCTTTATTTCTTAAGTCAAGGATATTTTACTGATTCAACAAAATTACAGGCATTATTAAACCAAACCGGTATATTTGCTCCTTTACTATTTATCCTGCTTCAAATATTTCAGGTAATCATTCCAATCATTCCAGGTGGTGCAAGTTCAGCTTTGGGAATTGTTGCATTTGGACCTATTTGGGGATTTGTCTATAATTATGCCGGACTAGTCATAGGTTCTATTCTGGCTTTCTTATTAGTCAAAAGATATGGCAAAACCTTTATTCTTAAAGTATGTGATCAAAAAACCTATGACAAATATATCGGATGGTTAGATAAAGGTAAGAAATTCGATAGATTTTTTGCAGCTGCTATCTTTTTTCCATGTGCTCCAGATGACATACTGTGCATGATTGCCGGCCTTACCAGCATGACCTTAAAAAAATTCAGTATGATTATTATTTTAGGAAAACCTTTAGCTTTGATTGCCTACTCATTTGGGTTAAGTGAAATATTGAAAATTATCGACCATTTTATTTAGGAGGATTTATGATAGAGATCTTAATTTATACAATTGGAATAGTATGTGCTGGATTTGGCTTTTATATTCATTATCAGAAATGATAAAATAAATAGCGAGGTATATGAAGTATGGAACACACAGTATTAGTTGTTGAAGACGAAAAAGGAATTCGAGAAGCAATCGGAATTTATATGAAAAACCAAGGCTATCATGTAATTTTAGCTAAAAACGGTAAAGAAGGTCTTGAAAAAATCCATGAAAATGATGTACATCTTGCAATCGTTGACATTATGATGCCTGTCATGGATGGAATCACCATGGTCATGGAAGTTCGTAAAAAATATGACTTTCCTATCCTTTTCTTAAGCGCCAAAAGTGAAGACATGGATAAGATATTTGGTTTAAATATTGGAGCGGATGATTATATTACTAAACCTTTTGAATCTATGGAATTGATTGCAAGGGTTCGTTCCCAATTAAGAAGATATGAACAAATTCTAGAACTTAAAAATCAAAATACAAGTACCAAGAATACTGGAAAATACATCGTTGGAGATTTAGAGTTAGATACTTTGACCAAACAGGCAAAGATTCAAGATAAACCAATTCATTTAACCCCCAAGGAATACCAGATCTTAGAACTCTTGATCAAACATCCTGGACGGGTCTTTTCAGCCAGCCAAATCTATGAAACCATTTGGAAGGAAGAAGCTATCAATACAGAAACAATCATGGTACACATACGAAAGCTTCGCGAAAAAATTGAAGTCAATCCTAAAAAACCTGTCTATCTAAAAGTTGTATGGGGCATTGGATATAAAATAGAGAAGGTATAACATGAAGCACAGATATTCTTTTATCACCAGCTTTTTTATCTTGATCACAGTTTGTACAATGGTCATTCTTGGACTTTTCAAAAATGTTCAGGAAAATGCTACCTACGATGAATTCGCTCTAGGAGATCAAACAGTAGAAGCTATTTCTTATCTTATGCTGGAAAAAGCCGCTGAATTAGATCCTAATTATGAGATGATCCAATTTGATGAAAGTAATGGTGCAATCTCTGATGAACAAAAAGCCAGTGTCAACAGCAGTCTTCGTTCTATGTTTTCTCAATATACTACGCTATTAGATAACGATGAAAACTTTGGGTATGAAATTCATTACAATGATCAAACGATATCACACAATATGCCAGAAAAGTTAGATAAATCTCAGGCGCTTTATTATAATGAAATCTATTTTGACAATGAATCCGTTCAAGCTTCACAGAATTCCTCCTATTATTACTATGACTTTTTAAATGAGGATGACCTATATTATGTCTATGAGCAAGCCAATGTTGTTTTAAATGGAAACGCGTATAATCAGGTATATATTAACTTACCTAAAAATATATCTTTTACTTTTTATATTCCTAAAGATCTTGAATCCAATCAAAAAATCATAGTGAACTCTCTAAATATACCCGATGCTTTTGCACAATTTTTAATTTTTGCGCTCATTATCGTTGCATTGATAATTCTGGTGTTTGTCTTAATATTTCCAATTGAGATTGAAACAAAAGCACAGCCATTTTGTTCAGCTGTACGCATGAAATTAGAAATTGCGGTTATTTTCTATACAAGTGCTTTAACACTCTTATTGGCAGGAAGTATTTATCTTTCTGGAAAAACAATGAATGGAACTATTTTAAGATGGCTAGAACAATATAAGATCTTTCAACCTCAATTAATTTGTTATTTACTTAATTTTATTGTTTACATCATTACATTTACAACGATAGCCTGTGCTTATGTCTATATTAAAAATATGATCAAGAAAAAGCCTCTGCACTTTTTAAAGACAAACAGTCTGACCGGCATATTTATTTCTTATATCAAGCTCTTTTTGGACAAGACCGCTTCTTTTGATTTAGCAAACGATTTAAATAAGAAGTTATTGATCTTTGTTGGAATCAATACCCTTGCATGCATCATTTTATGCTTATTTGGTCCTTTTGGTATTCTTCTAGCGATAGGTTATGGACTCCTTTGTTTCTTCTATCTAAAAAAACAATTAAACAAAGTTCAGGAAGATTATTTATCAACGCTTGAACATGCGATGTCTTTGGCAAAAGGTGATTTTGAAATCACGCAAAACCAGGATGCTGGCATCTTCAATTCCTTAGAATATGAATTATCTTCAATTCAAGTCGGATTTGAAACAAGTTTAAAAGAAAAGATCAAATCACAGAATTTAAAAACTGAACTGATCACAAATGTTTCTCACGATCTAAAAACACCTCTAACAGGTATCAAAAATTATCTTGAATTATTAAATGATCCAGATCTGGATTCAAAAACACGAAATGAATATCTAACAACATTAACCAACTATACAGACCGTTTAAATAATTTGATACAAGATTTATTTGAAATTTCCAAAGCAAACAGCGGAAATATCGATTTAGAACCACAAAAAATCAATTTGATCGAATTTATGGAACAAGTTCATGCAGAAAATATGTCTTTATTGGAAGAAAAGAATTTGATCCTTGTCTTTGAACACGATGACGAAGATATTTACTGTATATTTGATCCTGATAAAATTGTCAGAATTTTTGAAAATCTAATTTCAAATATTTCAAAATACACATTGGAAAATACGCGTGTGTTCGTAACATGCAAAAAAGAAAAAAACTTTGCGACCATCACATATAAAAACATCTCCAAGACATTCTTAGACTTTGATCCAGAACAGATCACAGAAAGATTTGTACGAGGAGATGCTTCCAGACATGAAAGTGGCAGTGGCCTAGGCCTTGCGATCATTAAAAGCTTTGCGGAAATTCAAGATGGTCAGTTTAAAATTGAAATTGACGGTGATGTATTTAAAGCCATCTTAAAGCTTCCATTATTCAAATAAATCTACATGACCAAAAGATTCAATCTGATCATCATGGACAATCAATCCTCCATCCTCATAGATGGCATAGACTGGTTGTCCTTTTTCTTTTAGAACTCGTTCTATACTTTGTTTTTGAATATTGGAAGCGTGATAATGCACTTCTATCTTAAAACCTTCTATACATCCTAAACCTGGTAAATATTGAAAAGTAGGATAATCTTCATCTGGTGTTATATGGTATTCTTTTAACTGTATCATGGCACCTGCACTATATCCAATCATCAATCCTTGATAGCTTTTTAAAATCTTCTTTAGCTTAAACTCCTTGATTCTTTTCATCATAAGATCAGGTGCTCCACCCGTCAAAAGTAAAATAGAACTGCCAAGCACTTTTTTTAACACATCTTCTTTAGAGTCTTTAAAATAATTTACCCAATGTATTTGATTTTCCTTCAATCCATATTTAAAAAAGACATCCGTATTTGAACGATACCAGATTCCCTGTCCTTTGGCATATTGTTTGTCCCAGTCATTACTGTTTTTGGTATCATTAAAAAAGCTGAAAGCTAATACACAGACTTCATCATCTGGCTTGATCAACTTTCTTAATATTGGATAACACCACTTTTCATCAATCATACTGGTGTTCATCAAACAATGTTTAATTCCCTTAAATTGATAAGGCATAAAATCCTTATACGCTTCTTCATCCAGTTTTAAACAGCGATATAATAAACGCTTCTTTTCATCAAAAAACGTCTCAATATTCAATTTTTTGGAATCTAAGATCAACATCCCACCCTGCCATTTATTTACATATAACTTTAATGTATTCCATGAATAGAGGATATATTCTTTCTTTTTCTTCACTATATGTGTTTCAAATTCATTTTTATCAAGTAAATATATTAATTCCATAGATAGATTAAAATACAATTTAGAACCAAAATCAAGAAAAGACTCACACCATTAAGTGTGAGTCAAATTTCTGTTTTTATTCCTGTTCGCGTTTTTTGCGAAGAATTAGAAGTAAGCCTCCTAATAATCCAGAGCCTATTAACATAGTCATATATGCATTCATATTTGTTTCTGTTGAAGTATTTGTGTCATCGTCTTTCTTATCTGGATCAGCCGGAATTTCTTTCTTTTTGAATACGGCTACATATGTAGCTTCTTCATAACGATCTTCAGCATTCTTTGTTGGTACAAATTCTAAATCACTACTAATCTTTTCATCATTTAGATACCATCCATCAAATTCATAGCCATCATTACATACGGCTTTACTTCCCTCAGGAGTTCCGATTTCAGGATTAATTACATCCTCTGTATTTGTTACAGAACCACCATCTTTTGCCTCATAATGAATTGTTACACTTTCTAATTCAGCAAAGCTTACTGTAAATGTCTGATTTGTCGTATATGTTACATCCCCAAATTTTGGAGCTGTACCATTTCCAAGATCAGTTGATGATTCATCAACCCACTTATCGATATGGTAACCTGCAT
>NZ_KI270999.1 GCF_000469305.1 Faecalitalea cylindroides ATCC 27803 | reverse complement strand
TCATTTATTTGGTCATTTATTTGGTCATTTTCCGAATAATTTAAATTTGGTAAAGTAACATAGAAGAAATTCTCCGTAGCCTCAAATACTGGTTGTTTTTCTTCATTTTTATAAGCATCAAATGTTCTTGGTATTCCTGTTCCGAAATTTTCAATCAGCCCTAACTTATCAAAAATATTAACTAATTTATGATTACGATAAGTCTGTGTTCCTTTCATAATTTCTTCCATAGAGGCATTAAATATACCTCCTGGGCTTGTAATTTTACATCTGTCTTCAAAAAACTCTACCTTAATATTTGATCGAATAAAATAATCAGCATGTACAAAAGCATTTAAAATCATCTCTCTTAATGATGCTCCAGGATAAGAAACTTTTTCTTTTCTTCTAAAGCTTTTGATGTCAATTTTTGCAGAAACATCATTAAGTCTATCAGCTTGTTCCTTTACATGATGAAATAAATCAATGAGTGAACCTGTAAACTGTTTCTTCAACTTAAAATTTCTATCTTTATCATATTCAGCAACTTTTACAGTAACGTCAGATTGATCAGATAAAATAAAGCCTAAATTAGTGTATTTATCTTGTGAATTCTTAATCCCTAAAGAAACCATATTTCTTTCAGTTAATTCCATGTTATTTTGATTGAATGCTCTTGTTAAAGCATTAAAAGATAAATCTTGTTCTTCTGAAATATCATTTTCGTAAATATATTTTTTAGAAGACATGATCATTCTAAGTATTTCATCTTCATTTGCTTTTCTAATACTTCGACCTACTCTTTTATAAACACCTGCAGGTTTTGGACCTTTTTCTCTCAAATAATAAGGTTTGTCTTTTCCTTCATCAACTTCAATTACCAATACACCATCATCGTTAAAATAATGCTTAATTAAATGAGATGGAAGCGGGTATATAGTATCTTGTAGCCAATTTGCTACTTTAGTATCAATAAAATCCTTATCTTCTTTTTGAAATGGAGTATAGATACTACCATCATCTTCTACACCTACAAAAATACATCCATTCATCGTATTCAAAAAAGCTACAATCTCTTTCTTTATAACATCAGTGAGTTCTCTTTTTAGTTCAATATCATCTTTTTCCTGATACATTTTTATTTCCTTTCATACATTTATTTAGTCATCCTTAATAATACCCATTTTAACATGTGAACTAATAAATCAAAAGAATATAATAAATAGTAGGTACTATACACATCTAATAGTTTGACCTCATGTATCAACTCCTTTATTCAAAGATATAGATAGAATAATGTAATCAAGCAACACAACAACATAAAAAATAGCATGTTTTCTTGTGTTTTATTACACATTTTAACAGGATGTTTTTTTATTTCTCACAAAACAAAGTTATTGTATTCTATAAATTAACGAGAAAGATTTTTTCATATATTGATTTAAAACAATGTAAGATCATCTCTTTTTGAAGTAATCGATATTTCCTTCAATATGTCATCAATTAATTGATTATCTGAAATTCGAATTCCATATCCATCTGCCTTATTATACCCAAAAATATCAAAATCTAAATTCCAAACTGTCTGTCGATCAATAACTACAAAATGTTTATTATGCTCAATAAATTGGTAACTCGCTCCAATTCCAGAAATATGTTTTAATTCTGATTGCTTGTTTTTTAATGTATCTGATAGTACAAAATAAATCTTGATGCCTTTTGAATATTTATTTGATAATAAGCTAAAGTAATCTTTTATTTTAGACAACAATAAAGCTGTTGTAAAAATAACGATTTCCTTTTTAGTATTCTCTATATCCTCTATCAATTGACTTTTAACTTCAGAATTTTCAAATAGCACCTGTTGAATCGAAGATTCTTTTGTCTGTTCATAGATTCCATATCCAATGTTCTGATAATGTTTCAATCGTTTATGAAACATAGTCTGCATCATTGGTATTTGTACATCTACATAATCATATACCTTAACAACATCTTTCCCTTCATCATTTCTTTGGATTCTTCCGGTATATTGAGTAAGTCTTGATTCTCCAGATATTGGCATTGTTAAAAAGAGAGTTCTTAGTTCAGGTAAATCAAAGCCTTCCCCTAATAATGTACTAGTCGCTAGAAGTACATAAGATTCATGAGAATCTAATTCTTTTATTTGTTTCATGATTAGATCTCTTTGTGACTTCTTTTGTTCTCCTGTCATCAAATACACACGTAGAGCTGCTTTATTCAACATATCTTCAATTAAAGATAAATGTTCTTTTCTTTCCGATAAAACTATGATTTTACTTCCTTGATTATATTCATTTAATATATCTTTAAAAATCAATTGGTTTCTAGCCATATCTTTTATTAGTTCATTACATATTTCTACAAAACCAGCTTTTCTATCCAACACAACTGAATTCGTAATTCGTGGAATCAGAACTTGGCTAAATCCATATGACCCTTTCATCTGTAGAGAAGATCTTTCAAATCGTTTTGGACCACAAAACATATATATGACTTTTTCTAAACCATCTTCTCGTTTTGGAGTAGCTGACAAACCATATATTCTCTTAGAACTTGCATTTCGTAAGATGTGAGTAAATGTATCACTTGCAGCTCTATGACATTCATCCACGATAACCATTCCATAAGAATTTAAAAAATCATCTAAGTTCTCCATTCTTGATAATGAGGAGGCAGTCGCGATATCTATGTTTTTATTGACTCGTTTCTTGTTTCCATTATACACACAAACAAATTCATCTTTCTTTTTAGAAGCTTTAGGATACTCTAAAAATTCATTGATACTTTCCAACCATTGATCTTGAATTGGTTTTGTTGGAACAATAACTAAAGTGCTGACTTTAAAATGTGAAATCAAATAAATACCAATAACCGTTTTGCCAAAGCCTGGAACGGCTTTTAAAACTCCCATATTATACTTTATCATCTTTTCAACGGCTGGTTTTTGTTCCGGCTTTAACTCACCTTTAAAATCTACATCTATTTCATGCCCTTCACTTGTTACATCTTCTATATCAAAATGTGTATCTCTTAATACAGACATTAGTTTATCTTTGGTTCCTCTTGGCAAATAAATATATGTATCATCTTCCTCATAATAAGATAAGATTCTTGGTGTATTTTTATAATAAATTGGTTTATGTAATCGTTGTAACTCGTAATATGCAGGATTATACATAGATGAAATACGCTTGATCGTATTATATGTTAAAGAATTAAGATTCTTCTTTTCTATCATTAATGCAGTATATTCTTTTCCAACTATACGATCCACATATTTTTGACTCACATTCAAATTAAAACACATCTGGTCAGAATCAAAGAAATAATCATTCTCTGTATTATATTCTAATATCTTCTCAACTTCTTCCTGCGTTATCTTTTTTCTTGTTGTCAAATACTCAATAGGATTAAAGTAAGGCTGTTGAAGTTCATTGATAAATGTAGTATTGCCTTGTGCATAGGAAGAATAGCGCAATGGTAGCGCAATTTGATTGCCAAAACCACCTTCTGGTAAATAATCCTGATTAGGAAACATACGGTCGAAAGACTTGAATGTAATTCTAGTGTTTTGTTTCATGGTTTCCTGCAACAAGAATTCGCCAAATCTTCTAGCTAGTGAAGCTTTGATGTTTGTCGAAAAAAAGAACCACAAATGTCCACCAGCACCTGAAGCAGATCTTTCCATCACTGGTTCTAATCCATATCGAACAGCAACTTTAAAAACAGAATACATGTCTTCAAACCAGCTATCATCGTCAAAATCTAATGCGAGAAAATAACAAGTGTTGTCTTTTAATAGTGGATATATACCAATTCCCAAATTCTTATTTGTTCCTTTAAAATGGTCAACTATCACTTCCTTAGTTAATGGAGCCAAACTTTTAATTGGACAGTTCCGACAAGCATTAGTTATCCTCCCTTTTCTGCAACCATCTTTAAATTCATTAAAACATACTAAAGTCCAACCAAATTTATTTTGTTTATTACTAAAGTAACGCTTCTCATATACATCTAGTCGAGGTTTAAAATAATCCATAAAAACGGCTATTTTTTGATTTCTATCCAGATGTTTCTCATTTGTTATAAAAGTAATCCCTCTTTTATAAAGTTCTTCTTTTAGCATCTGATTTTCTTTTTCCAGCATTAATATTCTTTCTTTAAGTTGTTTTACAGATTCATTCACTATATTTATCTCCATTATTAAAATATGCAATTCTATCAGCTTTTCTTAGGTAAATTGTAGTATGTTTAAAATTGGATTCCAAATAAAAAGAAGAGAAATTTTAGAAAAATCACTTTCTGATATTTAATTATTTCAAGACCACATTGACTCTGGACTTCTCTATTTTTCTTGTCCTATTTTTATGCAGTCTTCAAAAAAAATCGAATAAAAGATACTGACATTTTAACAATCAAAATAAGAAAAACACAACGAAAAAGAGATGTATTCCCTGTAGTCTATACAACCACAGTTCTACATCTCTTTTGATCTTCTCAAATTTTAACGAAACCTTCAGGCCCCAAATTAGACCCCAATTGTTTACGCTAAAACCCTAAATGATTTTGGATACCCAATCAGTGGATAACACCCTTACGATAATTTAGAACGCTCACGTAATTCAACTAATATAGTGTAACTCTTTTAAACACAATAATTTGTTGGTGATTTTCAATCTAATTAAATGATCTTATCAATCATTTATAGTTTTCAACAAATCGCATAATGATCGTTGCACATTCAGCACGGCTCGCATTCCCCTGT
>NZ_KI270998.1:4488-7136 GCF_000469305.1 Faecalitalea cylindroides ATCC 27803 | reverse complement strand
TTAGCGACATCCTTTACTGAATACTTCGTAGTAACCTACATTGTAATTGTTGTCTACTTTTTAACAGATAATTCCATCTATATTCTCTTGCATACATTGATGTTAGTGTTCATGTATTGTGAACACTTTTTATTTGTTTTATTTTATAGTTTCAAAGCATTAGGTACATATTTTTGTATATCAAGAATTATTATATTTAATTGATATTTGTGTTCAACTAATATTTGTGATGTTATACTTCTTATAGTAATGGAGTCAACACAATGAAAGATATAGAAGAAGGAAAAATATATTTCACAAAAGTACAATTTGATTCATGGTTATGGCGAGAATTTGAAGGCGAAGAGAGAACTCTTTTATTAGACTTAGTTAATAAAGAATTAGGTTATCAAGTATTCAAAACATTCGATAAAACTAGTGCAATTATCGATAGTTATCCTGCATTAGAAGAATTCATATTTCCTGATGGAACAAAAATACAATATTATCCAAGTGGTCCTCATTCTTCAGGAGTGTATATGAAAAACGAAAAGACTAATTTTAAACCCATCTTTTTACATGAACTGCCTATAGGGAAGAAATTAATTTTTTCTTATGGAACTGAATTAACTGAATATGAAATTTCTTTATTAAAGCCTTATTGTGATACTAATGAGTTTGAAAAGTATCGGAATAGGAAAATGAAACCTGATGAGGAAGGATGCATAGGTTACAGAGATGAAATAAATATGGAATTTTGTGGAATATCAAACTCTCATCTTCCAATAATTAAGTTACCAATGGATTACTATTACGACGAAAAACATATTTGGCCTTCAGAGAAATTATATCGATATGTTTGTGAAAACATAATTTCTAAAAATAAAATATTGAGGAAATATATTAAATAAAGTGTGTCTAGACACGTTTTTTTGAATAGATATCTTGTATAGATGATATGAAAAACTGTCGATAAATAAATTTAGCGTTGGATTGCACCAACGCTTTTTTTAAAGGTTCAAATTTAGATTAGTTTTCAATTAAGTCGAATAATTCGTTTACATACTCCGGAACGATTTTTCTGTTCGCTTTAATAAATTCGTTCAAAACATCTGGAGATATATATTTACAACGACTTGAATAATCAGATGAGGCAACTTCATTGTTTTCTTTTTCAGCATAATAATATAGTTTACTATCTGTTTCTTTTTCTAGGATATCCTTAAATACATCAATACTAATTGTAGCACCACCCGTTTTTACCTGAGTGTATACTTTTTCGTGTGGTTCATCTTTATTAACAGCTACGTATTCATAAGTTTGTGTAGACAGTTTATTGGTTCCGGAAAAAATATAATATCCGTGTGTTTGTAAATACAATCCTAATATTTCTTCAATCGTTTCAGATTGTAATAACTTTACAGGATTAATTAATTTATTGCTAGGTAATTCATATGCCCAATGTTCCTCATTGTATTTGTTGTATAGAAGTTTGGAAATAAGTTCAATTTCGTTGTCTTCAGTGTTTGAATGAATTCTTTGAATAGCAGCTCGAGCAATAAAGCTGTTTCGAATCTTTGCAGCAATTTTTTCCAAAGTTCCTATTCTTGTAATGCATACATCTACAACACAGACTAAATCATGTTCTTTATCGTATTCTATTTTAGCTTTGCCCTTAGCTCGGCATAGATAGTAAGTTCCATGGTTTCGTATCCATATTAAGTCGTCTTTTTTAATTTTATCCATGTTGTTAGCCGCATTGATGAAGGAACGATTATTATATTTCTTTTCTCCCTCTTTTACCCATTCTTCGACGCTGTTAACAGGTTCATCAACGGGCCATCCTACTCCGATTATGTTTTTTTCTAAACAGTGCTCGAACAGTTCGTCTGGGTCAACATAGTTTTCTGCACTTCCTGTTTTTAAATTTAATCTAAATACGTTGTTTGTTTCCATCTTGCTTCTCCTTTAATAATTGTCATAGTCGCATTCCCAGTCAAAGATGAGTTCATCTCTATCAAATGTACTGGCAGCTGTTTCATGTGTTGTCACAAAGTAATCGCCATCTCGATGTAATTCATGGATTTTTAATATTTCAGATACCAGTTCTCCATCCACCACTTCCTCGTAAAGATGTGGATAATAAATATCATAATCGACTACGGCGTTATCTTCTATGATGGTCGTACATGGATGATTTATACATAGATTATAAACAGAGTCCATGATAAACAATTCTACGGTCCACCTGTCCTTAAATTCCTGAATGGTCCATTGTTTTGTTTCATAATTCTCATAGAAAACCAGTATTCCCGCATAATCAATTTCTTCATTTTGATAAGGATGTAGATTATCTTCATCTGCAAAATTCCCAGTCATGACTATTGGATTACGGGAAACACCTTGATATCCGTGCAGTAGTTTATGATATACATCGTGATAGGGTGCACTGTTACTTAAATCTGAATATACTTCACTAATCAGTAGAAATAGATTTGAGATTTTGATTTTCATAATGAATTCTCTCTTATCTTTATTCTAGTACATATATAACAAAAAATTAATTCATAAATTAAAATATCTGTAAGGGATTCTATCGAAGATAATCTTTTCATAAATAGTTGATTACTTTTCCTTGTTTCTATACTGAAAACAAAGGGGTATAGAGG
>NZ_KI270998.1:0-4388 GCF_000469305.1 Faecalitalea cylindroides ATCC 27803 | reverse complement strand
ACTGGATATGAAATTGTTAAATTAGGATTTGTCGTCATCAAAGCAGTAAATTCATTACCGACATATTCATTATCGACATAATCGTTCCGGCTTCACATTCTGCGTAATCAAGAGTATTGTCTGGATATAAATATACTTTTGAAAATTCTTTTGCCTTTTCTTTTACTTCGTCGCTAATAATTACCGAATTACAGTTCTTGCAATGTAATACAGGTGCATTTACGACCTTTATACTTTTTCCGTTAATAGTCATAGAAAATTCGCCGATTTCTGAGTGCAATGTGTTATGACATTTCATACATTTCATTGTAAATCCTCCTTGAAAAATTCCAATTTGTTAAACAGTTATATCTAATTTATTTAGTATAGATTCTTCTAACGAGTATAAGCTAAACCCATACCCATTATAACAAATATAGCTGGTAGAAAATCAATTTGAGAAAAAATTATCGCAAGATAATCTATGTAAGCTGGCCATGGAAGAGTCAATTGCAAAATTGGAATTAAACACCATGGTGAAATAAAGACTATGTATATGATTAAGATTGCAACTAGGAGAAAAAATATTTTACGGTTTGTTTTTTGGATACCTAGAAAATGTACTAGGAACCATCCCAGCAAGAGGGAACACATAGGTAAAATTAATGGTCGGATGGCAAATTGTAAATAACCTAATTGATAAGTTGATTGGGCCTGTCGAAACTGTATATATTCCAAATAATCGAAAAGTGGTAAAGCAAGAGCGAAAAGACATGCTAAAATTAAATACAATGTACTTCGATTTTGTTTCATAAAATATCACTCCCTTCAAAAATAAGTTCTGATCTTATAACAAATAGATAAAGATAACTGACATATAAATTTCATTATAGTTAATAACTCAAATCTTTATTTTTATATATAGCTATATATAGCTGCATACTAGAATTAATCTCGGTTGTATTTTATCTCTGCATGTACAAAGAGAATCGTTCCAGTAATGAAACCAATAGCTAAAACTAGAATGCCATACGATACATTTGTAAAGTAATTGATAAACCACATAATAATGAAACTTAGTCCAAAGATGATGAGTGCCGTGCCTATTTCAGTACAATAGATTTTTTTATCTTGTTCTTTGACTCTTTTATAATGATATCTACGAATTAAAGAAATCTTTTCTTGTTTCCAAATCAAGTATCCACATACGATTAAAATTAATCCTAGAGAAACATTCATAATTAATACAAATAACCATTCCATAGAATTCTCCTAAAGTGATAGCTTGTATAAGTTAAACAGTATTTTTTATATTATCTTGCTCAGAGCAGTATAGAATACTTATCTCTATTCTTAGGTACTGTCTTTCTTCAATTTTATTATACAGTATTATTTTACGATAGTGAATAAATTAAAAGTGCAATTTATACAGATTTTACTTTTATAAGGCTAATATGTATGCATAATTTATTTTCTTCCATCTTTTTCCTGACTTTCCTCCATCCATCTTTAAATTCTTTCTTTTTTCTATTTTTTATCAATCATTTCTCTTTAAATCTGAGATTAAAGCTTGAAAAAATTTTAGAACAATTCAAACTTTTATACTCAGTTTATTCTGCTGGTCTCGTTGTGATGGGATGGTCGATGGATGATTGAGTGAATTGGTTAAGGGTGGGGAATGTCAGGGGGAATGATGGAGGGAATCAAACCACTATAAAATAGACAAAAATAATTTCATTTATTATTGATTCGTAATACTGTATTATATCTACAATAATTCTTTAATCTTTGAATTTTTATTATTATCAATGAAACGGAACATTATATGCTGGTTGCTTTAAATGACGGATACTTTAAAACAACGGGTACTGATTTTGACCATATCCTTCCGCCAATCAGTCGATTTGGAGGGAAACGTAAAACAATCAAAGAAAGAGTTGCTGAAAAGCTGAATGCGTTCTATGAAAAATATTTTGATATTTTTTAATTGCCAAAGTGAACAGACGTTTATAGGCTGTTCATTATTTTAATGGTTATAGTGATATCTATTGTTTAATAAATCTAAATCATTTAGAATAGAGGTATGGAAAAAGGGTTGACATTTAGTTTAATGCGCGATTACAAACGAACAGGTAGAGTTTGCCCTTTTTTTACATGTACAAAAAACGTACGACAGTACAGATATATCCTAGATAGAAGGAGTATCTGCGCTTTTTGCGTATAAAGAGGAAGGAGAAATTAAATGAAAAAGAACGTAAATAAATTAATTGCAGCATCGCTTGTTACTACTATGGGATTAGGTTATATCAATTATCCTGTATATGCACAGGAAGAAACAGATAACACAGATACTATTTTTTCTGAAGAAAAGTGGAATGATGAAGCTGTGGAAGCGGAAGAAACAAGTGAGAACGAGAAAACAGAAGTTGAGGAAGAGACTTCCATATCAGAAATGGATAAAATAGAAGAAACGAACGATACCAATAGTTTCCTCAGTCTGCCAAAACCACTTGCAGAAATCGCTGAAAAAGATAGTGTAGTAAATGAAATTCAACCATTGGCGAATGAAACCATTACTTACGATAATCTGACGATCACAGGAGAAACAAGCAACTACACTTATAGCGGAGGAACTCTTACGATAACAGGCAATGGAGCATTTTCGCTGAGCGGAGATTTTTCTAAGCTGATAATTAACCCAGAACTAACTGTTACGTTAAATCTTAATAATGTAGATTTATATGTTTTGTATGATAACACAGTTACTATCGGCGCAAATAGCGAATTGACGTTGAATTTAATCGGAAGTAATACTTTTGTTTGCCATACAGCTGCTGGAACTTCAAGTTATCTTTTGACGATATCAGGCGATACAAACTCAAATTTAATTATTAATTCAGATAGTGGTTCAGCAGGAAGCCTTTCTATCCAAAAGTGGGGAGGAGTTACACAGAATTGTAGAAATGTCAGCATTACAATAAATGGCGGAACGGTAAGCGGTATCAACGGTGTCACTCCAATATACGGTACAAATAGTTGGGTTAGTGACCTGATTATTTCTGATATAACATATGGAGAAATGCCGTCTCCTTCTGCGGTTGCTAAGATAGGAACACCGACTTATACATATGCGACTGAAGAAAACGGAACATATACAAGCGCTGCGCCAATTACGGCGGGAACATATTATGTAAAGGCAACTGTGAGTTATGGTGGTGAAAGTCTGGAAGCGATTAAAAAATTTGAAATTGAAAAAGCAGACAGTGAGATTGCATTTGTAAATGGTTTTTCACTGGATAAGCAGTATGACGGTAATACAGTTACAATCGGCTCTGATGATTTGACGAAAACAGGAAGCACGAATACCGTTACTTTTACATGGTATAAAAAAGATGGAAACGACTGGACAAAACTTGAAGAATCTCCTGTAAATGCAGGAAACTATAAAGTGGTTGCCAGTGTAGAAGCAGATGCGAATTACAAAGGAGCAACCGCAGAAAAAGAATTTTCTATCAGCCAGACGACGAACGAGTGGACCAGTGAACTTTCTATTGCAGACTGGACATATGGACAGACGGCAAGTACGCCTGTTGCTACTGCCAAATATGGTAATGTAGTGTTTACATATAGCGATAAAAAGGATGGTACTTATACAGGTAAAGTGCCAACAGAAGCAGGGACATGGTACGTCAAGGCAACTGTAGAGGGAAATGAAAATTATACAGGAATGGTAGCAACTGATTCCTTTGAAATCTCTAAAGCGCAACCTTCTTTCACACTTCCAAAGGATTTGGTTATTAAACAGGGGGATGCTTTATCAACAGTTAGTCTTCCAGATGGCTTCACATGGGCAGATGATACACAAACAGCGGATGTACTAGGAACACAGCCATTCAAAGCTGTCTTTACACCAGAAGATACGACAAACTATCAGACCGTAGAAGTAGATATTACAGTAGAGGTTGTGCCTGCAGTATCAGTTATCAATAAAGCACCGAAGATTACTGCTGAAGATAAGACATTGACAGTTGGTGATACATTTGATGCAATGAAGGATGTTACCGCAACCGATGCAGAAGATGGTGACCTGACGGACAAGATTGTTATCACTAAAAATACAGTGGATACTTCCAAGGCTGGAAAATATACGGTTGTATATGAAGTAACGGATAGTCATGGAATCCGTGTTGTTAGAACGATTTATGTAACAGTACAGCAGAAAACCACGGACACCGATAAAGAGGATTCCAATAAAAATTCTACCAAAGATACAGCTCAAACAAGTACACAGACAAATGTTATGGCTTGGTCTGTATTGGGTATAGCTTCTCTAGGAGCTTTATTAGCTGTATTGTTCAAACGTAAACATCAGTAAAAACGAATCATGATGAAAGGATGCTTATGTGAGC
>NZ_KI270997.1 GCF_000469305.1 Faecalitalea cylindroides ATCC 27803 | reverse complement strand
CGGACGTCAGGGTGATCCAGGTTTCTCTCGATTCTTTGTTTCTTTGGAAGACTCCTTGATGGTTCGTTTTGGTGGCGAAAAACTTCAGAAACTATTTGAAAAAATGGGGGATGAACAAATCGAATCTAAAGCTGTTACGAAATCTATCACAATGGCGCAAAAGCGTGTTGAAGGATATAACTTTGATATGCGTAAACAATTGTTAGATTATGATGATGTATTACGTCGTCAGCGTGAAATCATCTATGCACAAAGAAATCGCATCTTAGAAAGCGAAGAAGTACATGAAATGGTACATGTGATTTTTGAAAAAACATTGGATCAAACATTACAGGCAAATATTCTGGATGAGAAAAAACAAACAGTGGATATTCCAGGTCTTTGTAAATCATTAGAGATGACAGGTTTAACAGAAGATAGAGCTATTCATGCTCAGGAATTAGAAGGCTTGAAATATGAAGAAATCAAACTTCATTGTTTGGATCGTATCTGGAATGATTATGAGAAAGAGATTGAACCTGTTAAGATGCAGTTCTTGCCATTTGAAAAAACTGTTGTCTTGCGTAATATTGATAGAAACTGGATCGAACATATTGACCGCATGGATAAATTAAGAAGTGGTATCTATTTACGTTCTTATGCACAAAATAATCCTTTGCAGCAATATGTACAGGAAGGTTTTGATATGTTTGAAGATATGAACAAACGTATCGATAGAGAAATTGCTTTCTTCTTATTAAAAGTAAGAATTCGTAGGGAGACAAAAGCGTAATGGAACTTTATGAATTAAAACAAGGAGTGACTACTCACCTGGAGAAGTTAAATTCTCTAGGTGAGTCACTTTGACTTAGCTGATAAAAAAAATCAAATTGAAGAATTAGACAAAAAAACTTTGGAAGATGGATTTTGGAACGATCAAAAGAAAGCTCAAAGTGCAATTCGAACACGTAACAATCTAAAAAATATTGTCGACAGCTATCAGGCTTTAGATGATACTTTAAAGTCTTTGGATGAAACGGCAGATGCCATTAAGGAAGTATTCGATGAAGAGCTTATGGCTTTGGCAGAAGAAGAATATGATGCTATGGCAAAAGACTTTGAGAATTTTGAAATTCAAGTGCTTTTGTCGCATGAATATGATCAAAACAATGCAATCCTAGAATTGCATCCAGGTGCTGGGGGAACTGAATCTTGTGATTGGGCCAGCATGTTATATCGCATGTATACACGATATGCGGAAAAGAAAGGCTTTAAAGTTACAGTTTTAGATTATCAACCAGGTGAAGAAGCTGGAATCAAGAGTGTTACTTTCCTGGTTGAGGGAGATAAGGCATACGGTTATCTAAAAGGAGAAAAAGGTGTACATCGTTTAGTACGAATTTCACCATTTGATTCTGGGGCGAGAAGACATACTTCTTTTGCTTCTTTGGATGTAATGCCTCAGTTCAATGATGAAATTGAAATTGAAGTAAAGCCAGAAGATTTGATCATAGAGACAAAAAGAGCATCTGGTGCTGGAGGTCAGCATATTAACAAAACGGACTCAGCTGTTCGTATCGTACATAAGCCAACTGGTATTGTTTCAACTTGCCAAAATGGAAGGTCGCAGCACGAAAACCGAGAAGAAGCGATGCGTATCTTAAAATCTAGACTTTATCAATTAGAAATAGAAAAACAAGAAAAGAAACTGGCAGAAATTAAGGGCATTCAGGCAGCCAATGAGTGGGGAAGCCAGATTCGAAGTTATGTCATGCATCCATATAGTTTAGTGAAGGATGTTCGCACAGGTTGTGAAACAAGCCAGGTACAAAACGTATTGGATGGAGACTTAGACGAGTTTATCTTTGCCTATCTAAAATCACAAATTCAATAAGATCACCTTTTAAGGGTGATCTTTTTAAAAAGTTTCATACTGTAATTAGAGAGGGATAAAAGTACAATAATTCTATAAATTGGATTTTTTGTTGGAGGTATCGCAATGAAAAAAGAGACTAGGGAAGATTTTGATAACTAGAATTAACAATGTAGGAGGACAAGTAGTTGTGGGAATAAAAATAGTATATGCTTATAATCGAGCTGAAGAAGTAAGTAAACTATTTACAGAATATACGGCTATGCTAATTGAAAAAGATAGTTCTTTCCAAAAGTATTTAGAAATTTAAAATTATAGTGAAGAAATGGAACATTTGGAGAACAAATATGGTTTGCCTGATGGAAGATTATATTTGGTTTATTGTGATGAGAAATTAGCTGGTTGTATAGGGCTAAGAAAAATTGACAGTCAAAATTGTGAAATGAAGCGTCTCTATGTAAGGCCTCAGTTTAGAGGGCGAAAAATAGGTAATCTGTTAGTTGAAAAAATCACAGATGATGCAAAGAAAATAGGGTATTCGTACATGCTGTTAGATACACTCCCGTTCCTGAAAAGTGCAATACATATGTATAAAAAACATGGATTTTATGAAATAAGCAGTTATAATGATAGTCCTATGGATACTTCCATATATATGAAACTTAATTTATAAATTTTAGTTTAAAAAAATACTCTTGAATATTCGCAAAAAGTAATCCTTCGACTTTTCAGTATAGAATTTAAAAAGGATCAGCTTGTAATGATAGATTGAAAGGATTAAACTTATCATATATGTTGTTGGAGGATGGAAAAATGGTAGAAGTTAGTGAAACGTTGAATGTGAGTGCGAGTGATTTCTTTGATGCGATTATTGAATCTGTTGTGTATGATGCATGTCAGGCAACAGGAAAAAATATTCGAAAGAGCCATTTAAAGAAAGGTTTTTCATACTCCAAAAAAATCAAAAATAGTTTTGGAAAGAAAGAAAATTCAAGAGTAGTTATCCAAAAATTTGAAGCTCCTTCGATTTATAAAGTGAAATTTGAAGGATCGACTGGATACGATATCATGACATATAAGATTGAATCGTTAGAAGACAAAAAGATCACTGTTAGATATTCAGAAGATTTTATCAGCGAATTTACGGTTGAAGGCAAAAGTTCTAAAATGATGGAAAAATTGAATAACAAAAGAGCACAAAGGCGAGCAAAGAAATTGTTAAAGAATATAGAAGCATATATTCAAAATAAACAGAATACAGAAGATATACAAGAAGAAGTGGAGCAATAGGCTCCACCTTTGTTTTATGATAGAATAAAAATATGAGAAGAAAACGAATACGTTATAATCGAGTGTTCTTATTGATGGTGATCTTTTTGGTTCTTGTTACTTTTTTGAGTGCTGGGATATATAGAATGTGGTTTTATCAGGCTCCACGAGATAATTCTTTGTTCTACATGGATAATGGATTTATAAATTATTCTGGTGAAGATATAGAATTGATCCACGGAATTGATGTATCTAGTCATCAAGGTGAAATTGACTGGCAAAGAGTAGCGAATACACCTGTTGAATTTGCGATGATACGTGCCGGGTATCGTGGAGGAATAGAAGGCTTGCAGCATCAAGATGAATACTTTGATCAAAATATGCAGCAGGCAGCGGCCAATGGTATTAAAACCGGCGTCTATTTTTATTCCAGTGCAATTACTATGGAAGAATTGGAGCAAGATGCCCAATTGGTATTAGATATGGTGTCTGGATATCAAATTGATTATCCAATTGCGTTTGATATGGAAATTTATGATGAGGTCAATGGACGAATTAATTCTCTTACCATGGAAGAAAAAACTTCTTTTGCGCTAAGGTTCTGTGAAATCATGGAAGAAAATGGATATCAAAGCATGATTTATGGGAACCTGGACTGGCTTTATTCCCATTTGAATTTTGAAGAGATACAAGATAAGGAAATTTGGTATGCTGCTTATCTATCCATACCGCAGATGAATGATGAATTTAGAATGTGGCAATATACCAATACAGGCCAGATTGATGGAATCTCAACAAATGTGGATATGAATGTATGGTTGGAAAGAGCTAAATAAAAACCGAGATTTTACCTGAAAATGATATGCCTCCTATCTATTTGATAGGAGGCATATGAATATCAGATCTCGTTTTTTTTATTTTACTTTTGATAATAAATCTTCAAAATCAACTTTTTCAATTTCACCAAATTCAATCGTTACAGAATCATGATCTTTGTTAGCATATCTAGGAATGAGATGCACATGGAAGTGATTTACACTCTGTCCGGCTGCCTCATGAATGTTTGTCAATACGTTGATACCATCGCAACCTAGTTTTTCTTCTAGAACATTCGCAAGTTTTTGTGCAACTTCAAAAACATGATCTAAAATTTTTGTTGGGCAATCTAAGAATGAGTCACAATGTTCTTTTGGAACGACAAGACAATGACCATAGCTTGTAGGGTTAATGTCAAAAAATGCAATTACCATGTCATCTTCATACAATTTGTTGCTGGGAATGTCACCTTTGACGATAGAACAGAAAACACACATATTATTGTTCCTCCTTATGAATTTTCTTTAAGATTGGATATAGAATGAATCCAAGTATACATCCTGTGATACCCTGGATGAGGTTAATAGGCATAGATAATACCGCAATCCAAAGGGATTGATTGACAAAGCTGTCGGCAATGAAATAACCAATTACCATCCAAATTGCACCTAAGGAAAAAACAAACATTTTTGATTTAAATTTTGAAATCAAAATAGAGATAAGTAATCCTTCTATTCCTTTGATTACAAGGGTGAATAAGGCATAACTTGCATAGCCACTTACGATGTCGGCTATAGCTGAACCAACACCACCAATCAAAAATGCAAACAATGGATTGACAAAAGGGGCAAAGGCCAGGATCATTCCATCGCCACAGTTGAAATATCCTTGAAATCCATTGGGGATCTTAATTAGGAAAGTGGCACAAAATACCAAACAGATTCCTAAAGCAGATATGCACAATTCTTTTACTTGGATTTTCTTCATAATTCCTCCATTTATTATTATAATACTCTTTTAGAAAAGATGGATAAAAAAAATGAAAAGCCAGGCTAAGGGGGTGCCTGACTTTTCAAAAAATTAAGGGGATAGAAAATTGTACGAACATCATTTCGTACCGGCAAGGCCTTCTACTCCTTGCTTGATTAAAAGTATAACACAAGTCAATTCTAAAAATATGTGAAAATTATGTGAAAATGCGTCAAAATGATAAAAAATAGGTATTTTGTGGGGGAAAATACCATAAAAGATAGATTTTACATCCCAAAAATGGAGTTTTATTTAAAAAAATGGGAATCAGTTGTGCAAGTATATAATCTTTCGAAAAAAATGCATTGTTGTGTGATATAATATAATCCAAATGGGGGTTTATAGAAATGATCGTAAAAACCATTCAAGAAATTGCGGATATGTTAAATTGTGATCTAGTTGGAGAAGATAAAACTTCTTTGATCCAGGGAGTTGGGATTGATTCTCGTCAGGTTACAGATAATGCCCTTTATATCCCTTTGATTGGGCAAAGAGCGGATGGGCATACCTTCATTGATTCCGTGATTCAAAAAGGAGTCAAAGCAACGTTGTGGCAAAAAGATCACACACCATATCCTGAAGATATAACGTGTATCTTGGTTGACGATACACTGGAAGCGTTACAAAATCTAGCTAAGGCTTATTTAAATACTTTATCTTGTCTGGTTATTGGAGTCACTGGCTCCAATGGCAAGACAAGTTGTAAAGATATGTTATATAGTATTTTTTCTCAAGAAAAGAAAACACAAAAAACACAAGGAAATCGTAATAATGAAATTGGGCTTCCTTTAACAGTGTTGGATCTTGATAAAGATGTAGAAGTTGCCATTCTAGAAATGGGAATGGAAAATAAGGGTGAAATTGATTTCTTAACACATATTGCACGCCCTGATGTTTCAATTATCACAACAATTGGCAGTGCTCATATGGAAAATCTTGGAGGAAAGAAACAAATTGCTCAGGCAAAGTTAGAAATTTTAGAGAATCTAAAACCAGGAGGTCTTTTCTTATATGACAAAGAAAGTCCGGAAATTCAGGAATGCCTGCTGGAGATGGATATTGATCCATCTAAACGTCTGGTTTCTTTTGGCTTTAATGGAGATATTTCCATTATTTCATCTATTGATTATACAGAAAATGGAATTGAGTTTTATTGTTCAAGTTTAACTGATAAAATCACATTAAATGCACTTGGAGATTTTCAGGCAAAAAATGCTTTACCTTGTATTTATGTGGCATTGGATCAGAAAATCTCGACATCATCAATCTTAAAAGGATTAAAAGATTTGGAAATGACGAAGATGCGTACAGCACTTTTAAAGGTTCATGATGCAAAGATCATTGATGATACATATAAATCCAATCCAGAAAGTGCCAAGGCGGCAATTGATACCTTGATGAAAGTACAGGCAAAAAAACATATAGCCGTATTGGCGGATATGTTAGATTTAGGACCAGAAGAAAACGATCTGCACGCGATGATTGGATGCTATGCAGTTGAAAAAAATGTGGATACAGTCTATGCGACGGGCCCTTTAAGTAAATATACGATTAAAGCATGTACAAATATTGAATCTA
The DNA here is from genome assembly GCF_000469305.1 of Faecalitalea cylindroides ATCC 27803. GTDB lineage: Bacteria > Bacillota_I > Bacilli_A > Erysipelotrichales > Erysipelotrichaceae > Faecalitalea > Faecalitalea cylindroides. Next base: position 3,472 of record NZ_KI270997.1, on the reverse strand, counting down.
AATGGTTTGAAACAAAGGATGAAATCGTTGAGGAACTAAAACATTTACTAAATGAAGATTGTGCAATCTTGATCAAGGGAAGTCGTGCAATGCATATGGATGAAATTGTGGATAAATTGAAGGAGATGTAAATTATATGTTGAAATTAGGTGTTGTCTTTGGTGGACAGAGTAGTGAGTATTCTGTTTCTTTACACTCTGTTGCTTCTTTTTTAAGACAGATTCATGATGAAAAATACGATATTACTATGATTGGTATCGACCAGAATGGGCAATTTTATGTTTATGATGGTTCGATTGATGATATAGAACATGATCATTGGATTCCTCAGGCTACAAAAGCTGCATGGGTTCATAAAGGAATCATGGCTTTGGATGGAAAGAATACAGTAAAAGAATTAGATTGTGTATTCCCTGTTTTACATGGAAAAAATGGGGAAGATGGATGTGTGCAGGGGTTATTGGAATTGATGAATATCCATTATGTTGGATGTGATGTAATGTCTAGTGCAATTTCTATGGATAAAGAGATCATGCATATTTTATGTGATGAAGCTAACATACCTTGCGCTGATTATGTTTGTTTAAAAGCCAATGAAGAAAATCCTTCATTTGAAATGATCCAGGAAAAGATCTCCCTACCTTGGATCGTAAAACCATGTAATGCCGGAAGTAGTTATGGTGTTCATAAAGTAGAGAATAAAGAAGAATTTGAAGAGGCTTGTAAAGATGCTTTCTTCTATGATGGCCGTGGCAAGATCTTAGTTGAAAAAGCAATTGAAGGCTTTGAGATTGGCTGTGCTGTTATGGGAAATGAAGAAGTGTTTACTGGCAGCTGTGATGAGATTCAAATTTCTGGAGGAATTTTTGATTTTGAAGGAAAATATGAGATGAAAGGGGCTGAAATCATCTGCCCTGCACGAATCGATGAAGAAACGTTTGCCAAGGCTAAGGCCCTAGCAGCTAAAACATATAAAGCTATGAATTGTTGTGGTATGGCTCGTGTGGATATGTTTGTAACGCCTCAAAAAGAGGTTATCTTAAATGAATTGAATACGATTCCAGGTTTTACCGCCACTTCACGTTATCCATCTATGATGAAAGAAGCTGGAATTGAATTCAGTGATTTAATTGATAAATTGATCGATCTAGCAATGCAAAGGACGATTTCAGCATGTTAAAGAGTTATAGCCGTGCTTGGTGTGAAATTGATTATAAGGCAATCAATCATAATTTGGATGAAATTCAAAAGCTTGTGGGAAAAACCAAAATCATGGGAATCGTTAAGGCGAATGCCTATGGTCATGGAGATGTAGCTTGTGCAAGACAAATGGCTAAGTGGGGCGTTGATTTCTTTGGTGTCTCCAGCATTGATGAAGCTTTGAATTTAAGAGAAAATGGAATTGATCAAGATATCTTGATCTTGGGATATACACCTGTTGAACATTTTCATTACTTATACGAAAAGAATATCGTACAGTCACTGATCTCTTTCGAGTATGCTCAAAAATTAAATGCATTTGCAAAAGAGAACGACGCGATGATTCGCTGCCATTGCAAGGTTGATACAGGAATGTGTAGAACTGGTATCATATATCAGGATCAAGATAAGCATATGGATCAGATCATTGCAGAATATAGATTATCTAATTTAAGTGTAGAAGGAATTTTTTCGCATTTTCCAGTTAGTGATGATCTGGGAGTGGATAGTCGTACATTTACCGAGAATCAGATTCGCTTGTTTAAAGAAGTCATTGACAATCTAAAAAAAGAAGGTATTGATTGCGGAATCAAACATATTCAAAACAGCTATGGAATTTTAAATTATATGGACCTTGGTATGGATTATTGCCGCCCTGGTTTGTTGTATATGGGTGTTACAAGTGATGATCAAATTCCTATTCTTTCGAATCCAGACTTTATTCCGATCATGTCAATCTATGCCAATGTTTCTTTGGTAAAATGGATCCAAGAAGGTCAAAGTGTTAGTTATGGGCGTAATTTTATAGCCACAAAACCAACCAAAGTGGCAACTGTATCAATTGGATATGCCGATGGGATCCCTCGTCTTTTAAGCAATCAGGGATTTGAAGTGTTGATTCACGGTAAACATTGTAAAGTGATTGGAAATATCTGTATGGATCAATGCATGGTTGATGTAACAGATGTAGAAAATGTTAAAGAAGGAGATATTTGTTGTTTTGTTGGTCAAATGGGACAGGAAAGAGTTACGATTGATACGATTAGTCGTTTAGCCAAGACCATCAACAATGAAACGATGAGCGCTATTGCTGCTCGTGTGCCACGTTTAGAAAAGAGGTAGATTATGAAGGTGAAAAGAAAATATGCCGCAATTGATATTGCTAAATATGTTTCGGCATTATTGGTTGTATGCATTCATACATATCCGTTTTATGAAATTAGTGAAACGTTCAATACGTTTTTTATGCAGACGATATGTCGAATTGCTGTGCCATTTTTCTTTACAACTTCCGGTTTTTTCTTCTTCCGTAAATATGGAGATGATTCTGAAGAAAACACAAAGAATCTTCGCAAATATTTAATGCGCTTATTAAAAATATATTTGATTTGGACCGTAATCTATCTTCCATATACGATATGGGATCAATATCAGGCAGGATTTAGTATTCTAGGTGTTTTTTCTTACATTCGAGATTTCTTCTTAAATGGAAGTTATTATCATCTATGGTTTTTACCTGCTTTGATGTTAGCAAGTGTGATCGTTTTCTATTTATATAAAGAGAAAGGCTTAGTGTTTACCCTAAAGGTAAGCTTAGGTGCTTATTTTATAGGTTATTTGATCAATGTTTATACACCAGTCTGGGAAAGTATTCCAGGAATTAATTTCTTTTTTGCATTTTTCACAAAAACTTTGGTGACAGCACGAGATGGAATCTTTTTTGGACCTATCTTTGTGTCTTTAGGTCTTTTGTTAGCTAAAACAGGACGTTTACCATCTAGAACTAGCTTAGGAGGCTTTGTAATTAGCTTTTTATTAGTGGTAGTTGAAGTGTTGATTTATAATGTGACAGGCATATTGCGTGATTTAACGAGCATGTATTTATTCTTAGTGCCGGCAGTTTATTTCCTTGTAAATTGGCTGTTAACAATCAAGATGCCATATAAACCAATTTATAAAGTACTAAGAAATGACTCATTATTGATTTACACATCACATATTTTATTCGCAAAAATTTTATTAGCATTGATGCCAAACGCCCATATCGTTGTTTATTTTTTGACGATTGCCTTAGCGCAGGCTTTTGCAAGTCTTGTGATGTATTATAAGGGAAGATTCCCTGTATTAGAAAATTTATTGTAGCTTATGATTAGAGTATTCCAAGTAAAATGTGCTTATGAAAATGAGGTTGAAGCACAGTTGATCAAAAAACTGCATATAAAAAAAGAAGATCTTTTGGGGTATACAATACACCGCAGAAGTGTGGATGCCC
>NZ_KI270996.1 GCF_000469305.1 Faecalitalea cylindroides ATCC 27803 | reverse complement strand
AATCCGTCGAGAGATAGCAGTCTATTCTTTGTATCTAATTTTTGCAGATAACGCCACCGTTCCTTGTCACGGTAGAAGTCTGTGTATTGCTCCCTCACGACTTCAAGCAGACAGCCTTGAATGGGGATAAACAGCTTGTCCATATAGGTCTGGTCGGATTCCCTGCAACGGCAGAACTCCGTGTAGGATAATTCCACATAGCCGCCACTTTCTCTGATATATACCTTTCTTGGTGCATATTTCACCATAAATACCTCCCATCTGAATTTTTGAAATGTAAAAAATCCAGATGGAGAGGCGGAGAACGACACCGCATATCAGAAACAGCCCTACGGCACTTTCCAACAAAAATCGACAAAAGAAAAACCGCAAAGGCTCTGTGACCTTTACGGTTATAGGAAATAGTAATTCTATTGTATGGAGATTGTACTTCTACTTTCAAGGTGAGAAGTACCGTTGCACTGGCAGAAATTTTTTTAACTGGTTTCCTGCCGTTCTCTGATATGCTATGTATTGATAAATTTTGCTTCGTATGAGCAGATAGATAACTGCCCGAAAAAAGGACATAAAAAAATCCCTCCAAATTTAAAAACAAATTCAGAGGGTAATTTAGGGTATAACAAAATAACCCACCCGAATATCGTTTTTTTTATTTGGTGAGTTTGTTCTTTCAAATACGAAACAAAAAGAGCCGATGATTCGTGAATTGTTCCACAATTTCATCGGCTCTGCGTCTTAAGCGTCTGGCTCTTTGATGACAGTTATCTTCAAGTTGTCAACTTTAATCAATCTTTCTTGTCTGCATTTTGGACAATAAAGGGGATAATTCTCCAAAACAGTGTCCTTCCTAATTTTATTACGGGTTTTGCTCCCACAAACAGGACACAATATCCATTCGCATTTCATCATAATTAGTCTCTAATCCTTTCAAATCTCATTTTATATGACTTTTGCAAGCTGTTAAGCTAACTTGTGGAACATATGCCGAACCTTATCTATACGGCTATTCGGGCGGCGGGGTTGGCAAATAAATTTACCAATAGCTGGCTGGTATCCTTTTAACTCTGTCAAGCAGACTCCCTGCCCATTTGTGAAATAAGTTAAATCGTTCCTGTATTCTTGAATACATCTAGCAGGGATTTCTCCTTTCAGAATGACCTCGTCATTCTTTATCTGAGTACTTACAATATCTGCACAATACCTTGGAGCATCATGATACGCCCGTGAGAGATATTCCTGCGGTGCATAAATTTCAAAGTGGAGATATGGCTCTAATAGTTCTGTCCCTGCTTTTTTTAAAGCCTGCTCCAATACGATAGGGGAAAGCAGCCGAAAGTCTGCGGGGGTACTTACAGGACTATAATACAATCCATATTCAAAACAGATTTTACAGTCTGTCACTTTCCATCCATACAGCCCCTGCTCGCAGCCATAAAGAACCCCCTCCATAACCGCATTTTGGAACGATTGATTTAAATATCCAAGTGAAACTCTGCTTTCATACTGCACTCCGCTTCCAATAGGGAGCGGCTCTATGGACAACCCGACAGAAGCCCAGAAAGGATTTGGCGGGACTTCTATGTGGATGGTATATTCTGCTTTTCTAAGCGGTCTTTCCATATATATAACAGTAGGCTCTTTTATTTCTGCCTCCACATGATATTTTTCCTCAAGGATGGCACAAATGACTTCCATCTGCACATTCCCCAAAAAAGAAAGTATAATCTCATGCGTTGTAGTATCCACATAATATTTTAAAAGAGGGTCGCAATCTGAAATTTCTGTAAGTGCCCCAAGCAATATTTCCCGCTGTTCAGATTTCTTTACTGCAATCGTTGTTTGGAGCATAGGGAGAGGATTTTCAATAAATTTTCTCTGCGGCAACAGTATTTCGTTCCCCAAAATACTGTTTAGCTGCAAAACATCATTTGGTAAAATTACAATATCACCAGAGCAGGCTGTATCGGATGAATATAATTCACCGTTTGTCGGAACCCACATCTCTGTGATTTTTATTTTCTCTTTTTCAGATATTCTAATAACATCCCTCAAATGCAATGTTCCGCTATATATACGCACATAAACAAAACGCCGCCTTTTCTCTGAATATTCAATCTTAAAAACCTGCCCGCATAGTTCAGATTGACCTTCAGGCGTTGATGAATAAAATTTACTGGCAATTACTTCTATAAGCTGCCGAATCCCCAGATTGTTTTTAGCGCTTCCGTGATAAACGGGAAATAACGTTCCGTTTTGGAATCTCCTGTTTTCTTCCTGTTCCAGTTCTGACATTTTAAACGGTTTCCCTGACATATATTTCTCTAATAGTTCATCGTTTCCCATAATTACCGCATCCCACTGTTCCATATCGTCATTGTCCGTTACATTTATATGGGGATGCTGCCCAACCTTTTGCTTCACTATAATTTCCGAAGAAAGCTTTGCTTTCATTTCCCGATATACCATTGGCAAATCAATCCCCTCTTGGTCAATTTTATTGATGAAAAAAATTGTCGGAATCTTCATTATCTGTAGTGCATGAAACAGTATACGGGTCTGTGCCTGTATGCCATCCTTTGCAGAAACTAATAATACTGCTCCGTCTAATACGGATAAAGAACGGTATACTTCCGCCAAAAAATCCATATGGCCTGGCGTATCTATAATGTTGACTTTTACATCCTCCCACTGAAAAGATGTCACTGCTGTCTGGATAGTGATTCCCCTTTGACGCTCCAAATTCATTGTATCTGTCCTTGTTGTGCCTTCATCTACGCTCCCTAGTTCTGCAATTGCACCACTGGTATACAATAAACTTTCCGTTAATGTTGTCTTTCCTGCGTCAACGTGAGCCAGAATGCCTATGTTAATTATTTTCATGTGATTTTCCTCCTATCAACACCCAAAAAAGGGCATAAAAATACCCAGTGATAAATACTCCTATCACTGGGTAAATAACTCCAATAGCCCCAAAACACTTATATGTTTTCGGGCATATAAAATTACATGATAAAAGTATTCTTAAACTGGGTACAAAAAACTAAGCCCCATATTAAAAGTGAAACGGGACTGCTACTTTTTGTTCCCACTATCAAATTGACAGTTTATTTAAGAATACCTTGCCGCATATTTATTAACTCCTTGTATAATACTGAATCTAATTATATTCCTTAACCCTTTATTTGTCAAGCTGACAAACTAAAGCAGAAAAAGCGGCAGGATTTCCCCCTGCCACTAATCATCTGTTTATGCAAAAATAATTTCCTTTTCCACAATCTCCCTCGCACAAGCCCTTATGTTATTGAGGCATCCTGTCCATTCTAAGGCGTTTTCTGCCTTTAGCTGTTCCGTTATGCCCTGTGCCTGTTTCATACCCTCTATGAGCCTTTCAAAGCGTTCCTGTGCCTGTCTGTTGATGTCGGCAAGGTAGGCGTTTAGCCTGCCGCTTGTAAGAAGATTGGTGTATGTAACTTTACGGTACTGTTTTAGATAATCTAAATGCCGTTGCCCCCAGATGCCTATTGCCTGTTCTTCTTCGGCGGGTACAGTTAAGCACGGTATCAAATAATCCCCTTGCCTTTCGTATTTGCCGCCCAGTTCCTCAAATAATGATTTTGCCATTGTCTGTTACCTCCACATTCTTTTTTATTTTGAATGTCCGCAAAATCCGTCCTACATCACTAGGACGCCATGGACAATCTAGGTCATGAGAAGCAATCAGTAGGTCTTGTACATTGGTTCCTGCTCCCATCTTCTGTGTCGAACCTAAAAGAATTCGTACCTTTCCTTCACGAACCTTAGAAAAAAGTTCCTTCTTTTTTGCATCGGTTGCCGCATCGTGAATGTAAGCAATCTCGCTCGAAGGAACTCCTTTATTGATTAGTTTTTGAAAGATATCATCGTAAACATTCATGAACGGAACCGATTCATTTTGTTCGATTTGTTCAAGAAAGGCTTTGGATGTTTTGGATGGGGTGGACATATCACAAAAGATAAGCTGCGTTGATTTTTTATCTTTTGTTTCTTCATAGATGCGCAAGACATTATCGATACAAGCATTGACTTTTCCATGTGGATAATCATCGAGGGAAGGATCGACAAGACGCTGATCTAATGCTAGTTTTCTTCCATCATTGGTGATTTTTAACATGTTATCTTCGGTTGGGTCGACATTACCATCACGTACCTTTTGTGCACGTTGGGCAAGTTCGGCTACGATTTCTTTTTGTTCTTCGCTTGGTTTGACAGCGACATTGTGATAATGAGCATTTGGTGTAGGAAGATTCAACATGTCAGCGGTCTTGATATCGGCAACTTCTTTGAACATGGATATTAGTTCTGGAAGATTGAAGAAACGAGCAAATCTTGTCTTCATACGATATCCAGTTCCTTCAGGAGCTAGTTCGATTGCACTGACCGTTTCACCAAATGTAGAAGCCCAGCTATCAAAATGCTCCAATCCATGTTGCTTCAATGTTCCATATTGAAGGTATCGTTGTATCGTATACATCTCGGTCATGGAATTGCTGATTGGTGTTCCTGTTGCAAACACGACGCCTTTACCACCAGTTATTTCATCAAGATATTGGCATTTCATGAACATATCCGATGATTTTTGTGCTTCGGTCTGTGATAGTCCAGCTACATTTCTCATCTTTGTATACAGGAATAAGTTTTTGTAGTTATGACTCTCATCGACAAATAAACGATCAACTCCAAGTTCTTCAAAGGAAATGACATCGTCTTTTCTCTCATCACTATTGAGCTTTTCTAAACGTTTTTTCAGTCCTTTTTTGGTCTTTTCCATTTGTTTGATCGAATATCCTTCGCCATTGTTTCTACGTAATTCCTGAATACCGAGTGTAATGCTTTCAATCTGGTCTTCGATAAGTTTACGTTGTCTTTCAACAGAAACAGGGATCTTTTCAAATTGACTGTGTCCAATGATGACGGCATCCCATTCGCCAGTAGCAATGCGAGAACAGAAGGTCTTTCGTTTGCTTTTCTCAAAGTCCTGCTTTCTTGCGACCAGGATATTGGCACTTGGATATAGTTGCAAAAATTCAGAACCCCATTGTTCGATTAAATGATTTGGTACGACAAACATGGATTTTTGTGCCATTCCTAGACGTTTCAATTCCATACAAGCCGCTGTCATTTCGAAAGTCTTGCCTGCACCCACCACGTGTGCAAGCAAGGTGTTTCCACCATATAAGATGTGGGCAATCGCATCTTTTTGATGCTTTCGTAATGAAATCTCGCTGTTCATATTCGGAAAATCAAGATGATCTCCATTATATTCGCGAGGACGTATAGAATTGAATAGCTCATTGTATCTCTTAACAAGATGTTCTCTACGATCAAAATCTTTCCATATCCAGTTCGCAAAAGCTTCTTTGATTGAATCTTGCTTTTGTTGGGCAATCGTCGTTTCTTTTTTGTTTAGAACAGCCACTTTTTTACCATCTTCATCATATTCATAATCAAAAATCTTGGTTGCTTTTAGATTCAAACAGTCTTCGATCAATCGATACGCATTGGCTCTATGTGTTCCATAGGTTTTTTCGGCTTTAGCATTTCCTCGATCCCAGTTCTTGTTGGATATGTTCCATTCGGCCGTTACGGAAGAATAAGACACCTGAATCCTTTCCTGGATAAATGGGGAAGGGGAAAGGATTTCAACAAGAAAATCATGATAGATTTCCGGTTCTATCCATGTGGCACCGATGCGAACTTCAATTTCTGAAGCAGTTAGATCTTGTGGCATGGCTTGTTTTAAAGCTTCTACATTTTCCTTATAGCTTGGATCGATCTCAGCAGAAAGTGAAGCTATCTTTAATTTCTCACGGACATTGCCACTTAGGTATTCATCCGCAGTCACATAAACATCCTCTTCATCATCGATGTGAGGGAGTTTATAGATGACACCTTTAAGATCATGGATCATCTTCTCTTTATCAAAACCCGTTAACTGATACATATAATCAAAATCGATTTGTCCTTTCTCCGAAAGAGATAACATCAAGGCTTCGTTAGAAGTTTCTGCTTTTTCAACGACGACATGTTTACGGATCGTTCTTTTTGTAAACATGTCTGCTTTCGATCTTAATGTTCCATCTTCATTGATGTTCTCTAAGGAACAAAGCAGATAGTAGGCACTGTCTTCTCTAAAAGCTAAACTATTTCCACGTGAGTTGATCAATCCGTACTTTTCTGTAAAGGTATCATAAAGATCGTTTAGCTTTTGTTGCTGTTCTAGGATGATCTTTTCATCATAGTCATCTTTTTGGTATTCAATCAGTTCACGTACACAGTCTCGTATTTCTATCATCCCAATGACTCGATTTTTAGCGGTCTGTGATAGTTCGATCTTGCTCATGATACTGTTTTCTCTAAAGTAGATATCTCCATCAACCATCGTGTAACTGAAGTTTCTGACCATTGGATCAGCAGGTATCGTAACGATGGTATCCTCTGGTTCATCAATCACGGATTCATCTAAGACCATTTCATCAATTTGCCCATGGATGTGCGTGATTGCTTCTTCCAATGATTGTTTGAGTGGAATATCTTCAAATGGGATGACAGTTAGATCATCACGACCATACATGGATTTTGCCATTTCAAAATGACCAAGCACCATCTCAGGATGTTCGTGAAAGTAGGTGTTGTATATTCGTCCATTTTCGTCGGTCTGTGTATAAAGCCAAGGAGCGTCATTGACCATTTGTCTTTCTCGCTTTTTTAGAATCAGGATATCACTGACAGCTTTGGTATTGGCACTTTCACTGAAGGTATCATTGGGAAGACGGATTGCTCCTAGTAATTCACAACGTTCATTGATATATTTACGGACCGATGAATTGGCTTTATCCATCGTATATTTCGAAGTGACAAAAAGGATCAAACCACCAGGACGAATCTTGTCGATGGTCTTTGCAAAGAAATAATCATGAATATTGAAGTTCAAACGATCATATCGTTTGTCCGATACTTTAAATTGTCCAAATGGAACGTTACCGATCGCAATGTCAAAGAAACTATCAGGCAAAGAAGTCTTTTCATAGCCTTCGACAGCAATATTTGCTTTTTGGTAAAGCTGTTTTGCGATTCGTCCCGTAATGGAATCCAGTTCAATTCCATATAGTTTAGAGGATTCCATAGAAGCAGGAAGCTTTCCTAAGAAGTTTCCAGTACCACAAGCTGGTTCTAGGATATTTCCATGATGAAATCCGAATCGTTCGATGATGGAATAGATGCTTTCTATGACGACAGGTGGTGTATAGAAGGCTGTTAGAGTCGATTCTCTAGCAGCATTGTATTCTTCTTCGCTTAATAAGCTCTTTAGTTCATGATATTCATTAGACCAGTTGGATTTTGATTCGTCAAAGGCATCGGATAGACCACCCCAGCCAACGTATTTCGCAAGGATATCCTGTTCTTCCTTCGTTGCCAGTCTTCCTTCTTCTTCCAAAGAAAAAAGCAACCTGATGGCTGCTATATTGTTTCGATATCTTTCTTTCGGAGTCCCTGCACCAAGATGCTCATCTAAGATTTGATAATTGATCTTCTCTAGAGGTAGGGGAGTTTCATCTTGTTGTTCTTGTGAAATAGAAGGATTGTTAGTATAGATGATGTTGTGATCCTCGTCATAATCGTAGAAATAAACACCAATCTTTGTTTCATCTTTGTATATCTGTTCAGACTCAATATAATATCCTTTTTGTTTGATATTTCCTAGCCATTGGATCGCATAATCATATAGTTCCGTTTCAAATTCTGGGTCCGTACCATTATGCAGATCATATTCTAGACCAACGATCGGATTGTTGAAATAGAAAGGAACGATTTCATTGTTTTCAATATCAAATTCAAATTGCATGTGTGGATCCATGACCTCACGACCTTCGATCTCATAAACATGGTACATATCGATGATATTTGTTTCCTGATCAAAAGCGATAACAAAAGTATGATCTCTATCGTTTCCTATTTCATAAGATAGATAAGGACTTGTTCCATTGATAAGACTAGGAGCAATGTCCTTGAAACGTTCATATAATCGTTCTTGTTTATCTTCACTTATAATAGTTTCTTGAACGGTATCCGCAGGTGCTTCTATTTCGACCAGAAGATTGTCGTTTAATGGATTTTCTTTTAAAAGGGATATGAATTCCTGTCGGCTCATGTAATCAATGAATAAAGGAAAATTCTTATTTTGAATGGCTATATCTTGTCCATCTTCAAGAATGGTATATTCATCAACACCTTTATAGACAGTATCACCGATTTTCCATCTGTATTCCTTGATGGTTTCTATTTTATCCTCTATATCTGTTTCTTGCACGGTGTCCATATTTATTGAATCAGCAAGCTGTTGTCGTTCGTATTCCAGTTCATGATTTATCTGTTCCTGCAAAAAAGTAGGGTAGTATTCTTTTTCTTTTGGTGAAAGATAACGGTCTAACTGAACAAGTTCATTGATTCGTTTTGCGACTTTCTTCCAGTTAAGCGTGACTGAGATTTCCATTTCTCCGATCTGTCTTGAACGAGATAATTCGATGCCTTTAGCATCATAATTCATATCGATAAGTCCAAAAGCTGGATGAGATCCACCAATTCCATATTCATGTTTGAGAAACTCTGCATTTTTATCATTTGATTCATGACGAAGCATTTGTTGGTAGATTCGCATCTTTCCTTGGTCAAATCCACTGCCTCTTGTTAGGATGTGATCAATTTCTTCTTGCGAAAAGAAAATTCCGTTGTTGAGTTGTTCTTCATTTTCATAGATAGCATTTTGTTGTTCCAATGAGGATGGAATCTGAACACTTGGATCAAAATAACGTGATAGGATCATGCCTTCAATTTCTCCATCTACAACGCTCCATGAATAATTTGTAGAAGCTGCTTGGTCATCATAATGTCCCATGTAGATGTGAAGATGGTCATCTTCTTTCTTAAATCCTAAAGTGATACCATCGACAACAATCTCTATGACCTCTTTCGGATAGAATTCCTTGATAAATTCGGTTCTTTTATCCTTATCCGTTTCTGATTTAAGGTAAGAAATAATCTCTGATGAACTCTTTAAGAACTGTGGATGATAGGCAAACAGATAATAATCGACATTTCTGTTCATCGTCTTGTTGTAGAAAGCTTTTTGAATTGGAGACATCTTATTGTAAGTAGGAATAAGATATTCACCACTTTCAATCAGTTTTGATACTTCGTTTTGTAGTTCAAAGAACGTGAGATAAGACAACGATTTTTGATCAAGATAATTTCCTGACCATACTTCTAATCCATGATCCTTTTTCTTATACCCTATATAGGAAAAGTCATATCGCTCTGGTTTTCTGAACGTTTGTACCAATGTATCGTCATAGCAGGATTCAAGAAAGATAGCGCGTTCTTCATCATCACCATGTTCGTTAAAGAATTGTTGAATCTCTTCTTTTGTGTGCTGTAAAGAAACATCTTCTCTAAGCAATGTAGGAAGATCGGATAAATCAAAAGGTGGTAAAGTATTTTCTTCACCACCAAATCCTAAATCTAGTTGTAGATCAGTTCGTTGAGGATCATTTCCTCGGCCTGTTGTTTGAGATTGTTCATGTGTTGTACCCATTCCATTTGATGTGTTTCTTTGTTGGGAGCGGGTTGATTCTGTAATAATTGATTCATCAGGATATCCATTCTCTGCTTGGCTTGTATATCGATTTCTTTTAAGTGATTGTTGAGTTCGTTCTTTGCCTTCAAGGCTAACAGATAACCTGGATGGTTTGTCTTGAGGTAATTGTATCTCAACCTTGCGTAATGACTGTTGAACACTGGTTGTTCCGGCTTCAGATCTGGAAATAGGAAATCCCCAACTTGATTGTATTGAATTGTTTTCATCTGAAACGCTCCTTTCTTTTTCTTCGCTCTTATTTTGCCTTGTTTTTTTGTTTTCTTCAAATGTACGAATCATGATTTCTCTTGATTTTAAAGAAATATCTGTCATTCCTATTTCGCAGAGATCTCTAGAAGCGATACCTAATTGAGATATCGTATCCAAAGTATCAAAATCTCTTATAGCGTAGAAATCATCTTCGGTAAAATAATTATCCGGATCCACTCCACTACGGTGAAGGATTTGATAAGCCATGGAATTCGTTAGCAGGTTTTTAAATTTGCCTTCGATTTCATGATCTTCAAGTTCAGATAAAATGCTTTCTTGATTAAATTTCTTTAAACTTGAGAAATAATCTTGATAATTATCTTCAACGATGGTCTTTGACATCAAGATGACAGCTTGGCCATAGTCGAGTGTTGATTCAAATGGACCATATTTATCAACAATCATTTCTATGAACTCTTCCTCGTTTGTCATGTCAACTGACCATAAATGAAGTGGTTTATTTTCTGGGCTACGTGTATCCGAAATATCGAAAACATATCTAAGTGTTCCATTTTCATTAAGAAGTGCAATTCCTTTTGAGCCTCGTTTGATCCAACGATGAAGCTTATCGTTCCATGTTTCATAACTTGCACAGGCTCTTGCATCAGGTCGTTGTGCATAGATAAGCAGTTGGTCATCAAAAGAGAATTTATACATCCAAGCAGAAGTCTTTAGAAACGACATCCAATGTTGAGGGGAGCTGGATATAGATTCTATTTGATTTGACCATAACTCATGGGTGTATTCATATTTGTTGTTCACTGTGTTCCTCCTTTCGACAAAAAAGAGACTTCAAAATATTTGAAATCTCTTGCGTGTGATATTTTGGGTTCATTTTTACATTTAGCTTATTTTAGTTAGATATTTCTTTAAAAGAAAAGCACAGAAATAAGGGAAAGTATATATGTTATTGGCTAATCCAATATTGCCTGATATAAATTTGATACCAAATTGAATATCAGGATAGTGATCACTCGTGATCAATGTACGCAAAGATCTTGCAGTTCCATTTGATGCTTTTACTTCCACTGGAATTAGATTCTTTTTGTTTCGAACAAAAAAATCTTGTTCCAAAGTTGAATTGTCTTTTTTATAGTAGTACAGGTCATATCCTGCTTTAACCAAGGCTTCGCCCACTATATTTTCATAAAGCGCCCCTTTATAAACACCTAAGTTTTTGTTTACTCTCAGATCTTCTTGCGCTTCATCGTCTAGCATGGAAACTAATAAACCGGAATCTGCAAAATATATCTTAAACTTGGTCTCGTCATAGTTCCCTTTGAGTGGAAGCTCAGGAAATTGCATGCAGTAACAAATGTTAATGATACCTGCATCCTTTAACCATTCGATACACCCTCGATAATCTCTAAATCGAGCATTGGATGCAACTTTCGTGATTTGGAATTTTTTATTGTCTTTTGCCAATTGCACAGGAATATGGTCAAAAACATTTGTGATTCGCGTTTGATCCATGCCATCGGCATATTTTCTTATATCTTCTTTATAATCGGCAACAAGTTGTTTTTGAATGTCAATAGAGCCTTCAAAAGTTCCTTTTTCGATATATTCTCGAACAACCGCTGGCATTCCTCCTAAGATACAGAAATCTAAAAAGAGTGAAGAATAGATGGACATTTCAATTTCATTAAATGGTTTTAATTGAATCATATGATCTAACATTTCCTGAATGGTTGATTCGTCGTATCCTTTGGCCCATAGAAATTCTTCAAAATCTAAAGAAAACATTTCGTAATCTGTTTTATATCCAACACTATTGCTTTCTATTCTTTGATAGTTAATGCCTAAAAGAGAACCGCTGCATATTACATCAAAACGCCCGTCTATTTGAAAAAATTTGAGAGATGTAGCAATTTCCGGAAAATCTTGCAATTCATCAAAAATAATAAGTGTTTCGTTCTCGAGAAATTGCTTAGATGGATCGATTCTGGATATGTTTTTGATGATATCTTGTGCTTTATATCCATCTGAAGTTATCATCTTATAATTTGGTTCTTCTACAAAGTTGATGTAAACAACACTCTTATAATTTTGATGACCAAATCGAGTGATAGATTCTGTCTTACCTACTTGTCTTGAGCCTTTAATGATCAAAGGTTTCTTATTTGGGCTTGTTTTCCAATTTAACAAATAACTATCTACTTTTCGTTTTAAATATATCATCGTATATCCGCTCCTTTACTTATTAGTATAAACAGAATTAAAGAGATGAACAACATAAAACACAAAAAAATAGCTTATTTATAAAGTTTTATGCACATTTTATGAGGATGATTTTCAATGTTTAACACAAAATCAATTTTGTTGTTTACATCTGATAGGTTAGGAACGGACTATCTGGCTTTGGTCGGAAAGATATTTTTTGCCATTTTATGTGTATATTGATTTAAGGTGATTGCTTTAGAGGACAAGTATTCAATGTCCTTTACTTCATCGATCAAACGGTAATGATACTTATCTAGTGGAATTGGCTGATAGCTTAATATCGTTCCTTCAAAATTTACAGTAATATGCTTACCAATAATTATCGTTTCGAACGGATGGCAATCATCTTCTTGAAGTTCATATTTGTATATATTTTTAGGAATGATACTATTGCTGATTCTTATATCGGTAAATAGAACGTGTTGACCAAAGAGAAGCCATTGTTCGAATTTCTCTTTGTGTAATGTCTCGATGGTATCTATCATCGAACATGCTCCTTGTTCTTCGGCTTGATTTTTCTGTATTGTATATTCAAATGATCCTCCATCATTTCATTACATCTTTTTTTATAGTCCTCATAGGCATCTTTAAATCTTGAATGGTAATGTCCGATATCAAATCCTTTTATGCGAGAAGGTGTTGTCCTCCATGTAACAAATGGGGAAGGAGCTTTTGGATTATGTGCAATCACGACAGATTTATCACCAACTTTAGTTTCTCCAATTATCTTGTAATTTCCGTTTCTTTCTTGATATAGATTCATGATATCAACATTTTCAAGCCCTAATAAGGAGATGACTTCTGGTGTGATACCACTTTTCTTACAATGATCTAAGTAGGAATACAGCCCGTCTTGATGTTGGATGTCATCTTTCCATTCCTTGACTGCACACCATATATTGTAATGTTCTTCAAGGGGTATATATTCGATCTGATAGCCATCTTCTAGATCAGATAAAAGATAATCATCAATATTAAAATCCCAATCCGGGACATTTTGATAGGCTACATTCTTATCTTCGCTCAATGTAATACATCGTATTTCATCTGGATCCAATTTTGAACTAGCGATACAAAGATAAAAAGGAGATAGGGTATCTCCTTTTTTTGATAAGATGTAGTTTATTTTCATATCTTTCTCATCATGTTCGTGAAACGATTGTCTTGCTATATCAATGACTTTTTTTACTTGATTATTCATGTTTCTTTTCACCTAACTTTATCAACGTTTCGTTCAACTCTTCTTGAATTGTATGAGTGCTGGTTATATCGTTCAAAACAATTGATAAAAAATCATAAAAAGCAGATTTAAAATCTCTATATGTTGTTCCTTTGGGATTTTCTAATGATTCGATGATATATCCATTTTCATCATGATCTAAATAAACATAATTATCGCATTTATTGTAAGAAAGTATCATTTTCTCATCTTTCAAATAAATGGCATATAAATTATTGATGATGCTATCAGAATACTCAGATAATAGGATAGAATTAATTCCAGAAGAACGACTAAATTCAAGATATCTGATAATCATATCTTCTTTAGGATCTAAGATATCCATATAGTAGTCTATAAAATCCCATAATTTTGCATGAGTTGGAATATCAATGAATACCGGTTCATATTTCTCGTCCATCAAAGAAAGAAGATAGCCTTCTTCACAGACTCCTGTTTCTTCAGAGAAAATTGGATGAGAGTATGTTAAGTCTTCTAGTGATATTGATTCATCAGCGGTAACAGAGTTAAATATACATTCAATTTCATCAACAGGATCATGAATGCCGATAACAAATTGTGGCTTTCTTTCATTCTTCATGAAGATATATTTAATTTGTGGATCGATAAACAATCGTGATTCATATACAGTTTTATTAGCTAATAGATACATATTTTTTTTAATTAATTTATTCATCATTTTTTCCTTCTTTCTTTTTCATGTATAAATAGTCAAGTGCCTCTATTTGTTCATCTTTGTCATACTCATCGGTATGATTTAGGATAAATAGAACTGCTTTTTTCTGTAGCAATTTATCTCTAGGCAGATCGGAAATAAAGACACCTTCATTTGAAGCAATCGTTTCTAATAAATCTTTATCATGAACAAAAGGGAGATGTGTTCTCCCTTTGTTTAATGATTTTTTTGTTTGTTGACTTCCTTGATGCGAAACCAAATGCGTAGGCTAATGATCAAGCAAGATAAGATAATAAATATGAGCAGGATAATGAGTGATAGGTTATTTTTCATCAACATCATCCTTCTTTCGCTTTCTAGCAAGTAATGCCATCACCGCAAGAATACTGATTCCACTTAATCCTAACCATAGACCAAGATTTGTCTGGTCTCCAGTTTGTGGAATCTCAGGAATAAGTTTATCTTTCATAGTGATCTTCGTTCCATCTTTTGCAGTGAAGGTAATGCTTTCGGCAAGTTCATATCCTTTTGGAGCAATTTTTTCGGTTAAGATATATTCTTTTCCTTCCACAAGATATTTGATCTTATGAGGTTCATCAGTAGATACCCACTCATCGATAATCTTTCCTGTTTCTTTATCTGTAACCTGCATCTTAGCACCAGGCAATTCTTTTCCAGTTGTGATATCGACTTTACTGAATTCCATTTCAGTTGGTTTGTTTTCGCAGACGATCGTCAATACATCTCCGTCTTGTTTGACTTCAACTTTATAGATATGATCATTGATAACATATCTATCGACTGGTTTTGCTTCTTGAATAAAATATGTTCCAAGTTCAAGATCTTTAAAGCTTGCGATTCCTTTTTCATCAGTTTTTGATGATTGGATGACTTCGCTCATATCTTCATGAATGGAGATGTTAAATTCAACATCTTTCATGACTTTATCTAGATCGCTGCTATCTTTCTTTTGAACATAGATATCGCCGCGAGCTAACTCATTAGGAACCTTTCCATCTAAACCGATCGTTACGACATAATGAGAAACATCCTGACCTTTATATCCAATTTCAAAGTCGTATTCTGTATCATTCAATACATATTGATCGTTGGTTGCAAGTTCTTTGATGAAGTAAACACCATTAGGAAGATCTGGAACCGTTTCTAAATGTCCTTCTTTTGTGATTTCAGTTGTTGAGATCATCGTTCCATGTTCGATGGCAACATTGCCCATATAATCATATATATCTTCTCTAGCAAAGATTCCAAAAACGATATCTTTATAGGCATCTTCATCTTTAAAGATTTCTTGTTCTTCCAATACTTTTGTCATATCGATATCAAAAGTAGGGCGTTCGTTTTTAAGCGTTGATTCAATGATCTGGATTTCATTGATCTGGTTGTCTTCAATTTTAAAGAAATGTTTGTTGGTATCGATGACATATCCATGTGGAGTTGTAGTTTCTTTGTAGTAATAACGACCTACAGGAAGTTCTTTACTGAATACGTAATCCCAGTCAGATTCTAGGGTTTGAATTTCTTCATCGGCTTTGTAATACGTATGGTTACCAATTTTGATATCTTCTGCAGCATAAATTGTGATCTTTGCACCTAGAAGGTTGGATTTGTTCCATACAGGGCTTTCTGTTTTTCCAAATTCCGTTTGACCTGTAACCACTTGATCAAAGATTTCACCGGATTTTCTCCACTTTAATTGACCAACAACAAGTTCGTCTTTCATCTCTATTTTTTGAATTTCTCCAGTGTCACTGATAGTAAATTCGATATCTTGTGCAAGAGCAAATCCATGAGGGGAGCTAATTTCTTTAAGGATATATGTCTTTCCAACTTCAAGACCTTTGATCATGTGAGGCTTGATCGTACCATCTTCATTGACACCATCTTGTCCACTGATCCATGAATCAAAGATAGCTCCTTCATCATCTTTAGGATATATAGTTAGGAAAGCACCGGCAATTTCTTCATCATTGGTTATGTCTTTCTTAGAAACTTCGACTTTGATGATCTTATTTTCGAATGTTTTGTTGTAGATGATCGTATGAACATCTTGTCCTTGATAGGATCCATCAAATTCAAAGACTTCATCTGTTGATGCATAACCGATAGGGGCTTTGATTTCCTTGATATAGTATTGATCTAATGGGAGATCCGCTTCAAAGTCCAATATTCCTTCTTTATTGCTTTTTGTTTTTTCAATAAGTTGATTTGCCTTCACTAATATGTTGCCTTTGTTGTCTTTGATATCATTCTTTGCATAAAGACCAAACACAGCACCAGCCAAAGCAGTATGTGTTTCGCTATCTTCTTTTAAGATATTTAAAGCAATCTTTTGTCTTTCATTGTGGAATGATGTCTCATCAAATACAACTTCTGTATTCTGATCTTTGTAGATAAGCTCTACTTCATGTTTTTCTTCATTGATGATGAAACCGTTAGGAGCTTTCTTTTCGATAACATAGTATTTTCCTAGAGGAAGTTTTTTACTGACGGCTTTTCCTTCTGTTGTCGTTGTCACTGTATCCATCAATGTATCTTTCTTAAACAATACGCTGCCATCAGCAGGATCTAAGATATCCTCATTTGCATAAATGTTATAAGTTGCACCAGCTAGGAATGCATCTTCATAGAAGAATTGAATATTTCCTTTATCATCTTTCTTGATGGAAGTTAAGATTTCTCCATTTTTTTCGATAGAAATAGTTCCTTTGACAGCCACATTTTCCATGCTGACCGTGATATAAGAATCTCCATCGGAATCAATATTTCCAACTTGATCTCGTTTGATTACAAAAGGTTTGCTTTTTGAGTTTAATAGATAACCTTCTGGAGCTTTAATTTCTTCCAATTGATAATTACCAGGTTCTAGCTTTAGAGGTAGGATGACATATCCGTTGTTGGTACTAAATTCATCAACCCAGACACCGCTAACTTTTTGTGACACATATTTATCCGTGTCTAAATTCTTGACTTTAAAAACAGCATTTGAGAGGGTAATTTGTTTACCCGTTTCTTCATCCACTTTGATCAGTTTTAAATAATAATCACTTGGGCGGTTGTTGATATGATAGTGCATTTTACCATCTTCGCCCATTTCTAATGCATTGCCTTGTGTATTCGTTCCTCGAACAACAGCTTTTCCGTTTTCTTCATACACTTCAAAAGTAAAAACACCTTCTAAAATATCTGTTTCTTCTGCGTTGGTGCCACGTTTTGTTTGTTGGATAACATATTTACCAAAAGCTAGTTTACCAGAAGCAGCGTGTCCTTCTTTATTGGTCGTAAGCACGGCATATTCTTGAGTTGAACGATTCTTTTTTGCATATTCCAAAGCTTTTTGAATATCTTTGTTATTTGCTACATAATCCGTCTCTAAAACAGCAACAAACTCAGCCCCTTTTTCATTTGTCACGATTTCAGAAGCATCACCATCTGTAATGGTCTTTACCAATTCAAATTCTCCTGTTAATACTTCTTCTTTTACAATAGGTTGATTGTACGTGTAGACAGATTCATCGTTACCTTCGGATGTGATGGTACGAACGAATGTTTCTGAATTCAGATAATAACCTGTTGGAGCCTTCGTTTCTTGAATGGTCAGTGTACCCAGTGGGAAAGTGGCCAATCCTAAAGAATTATAATAGAAATCATCACCGGATACCTTGTGTTCTTCATCGATAGAGATGAATCCATCTTCATCTGTCGCGAATACAAAAGTTTTGTCCGGTTTGATATTCTCCAATGCAGGATCGTTTCCATAGATTCCTTTATAGAATTTGACAGTAAACTCTGCACCGGCAAGAGAAGCACTTCCTTGCGGTTTGTTTAAATTGGTATCTTTATCGACTTTTCCTAGAAGAATGCTAATAGGATCCGACTGTGGATAATCGGTAAATTCTCTTGTTGTTAGTTTCCCAGACTCAATTTGTACAGGATAAATATTTTGATCTAACGCATATCCCTTAGGAGCTTTTGTTTCCTTTATATAATACGTACCAACTTTTAGATTCTTAACAATATTTGATGTATTATCCTTACCAATCGTTAGTGTATCAACACGATTGGTTGCATTGCTATCCGTGAAAATGCCATATTCTGCTCCTTCAAGAGAATAGCAGGAATTGCCATCTGTGATTTCTGGATTGTACGATTTTTTTGAAATTTGTAATTCTCCTGTTGGCATAGGATTGATAAAAAATAGATCTTGAAAAGGGGATGGCTGACCTTGCCAGTTTGTTCCGGTTCCAGCGATTTCCACTCTATAAGCAACATATCCATATTGGATTGGATCCGGCATTCCATAGATTGAATTTACGATCGATCCTACATTAAGGTTCCAATGATATCCATTATATGTGGCCTTGGAAATACAAGTTCCACAATATGCATTGGATAAAGCCTCATTGGTCAAGACGACAGCACCGGCTTCTCCATATTGAGAAGTTAATATATCTCCAGGGCCTCCGAAGCCATAATACAAGGCTTTGCGGACATTAGAATTGTCATAAACTGTTGGTTCGGATGTTGGAGTTCCTGGGTCAGGCGACGCATTTAATGCTTCACCGCAAAAAGCATAACTTCCGTTCGATAAAGTCCATCTTCCGTTATGAATGCTACCAGCACCGTTTGCCCAAGTAAACTCTTCAAGTCGGGAAACGGACCATCCTCCAGCTCGAGCTTTAGATTTACCATATCCATTGAATCCTTTTGGGAAAAAAGATGCATCATATGATTCGTCTGTACTTGGGGTGTTAGAAGAACTTTCGTCTGAGATTGAGTTACTTAAATCGAGTTGTGCACCTTTTTTATCAAAGATAACTTGAAAATTAGATTCTATATCAGTAGTGGTATATATAATTTCTTTTTCGCATTCATCTTCGGTGAATTCTGGAATTGTTTTTCCTTGATTTGTAATATTTGAAATCAAATATCCTTCATTCGCTTGAATGTTTATCTGAATCTCTGTTCCGCATGGATAACTCGAAGAAAATGTTTGACCTTTTGATATGTCGTGATTTCCTTCAAAGTCGATTACAGTTGCTGTACCTTCACCAGTTAATGATAGAGAAAAAGGGAAAGATTCGACTGTTGGTTCAAGATTCTCACTTATTTCATTGGCTCGTATAGGTATCCACTGATTTAATGTGATAAATAAGGATAGGATACAAATAAAGAAATATTTTAATTTATATTGCATGTTTTGTTCTCCTTTCTTTGCAATGTTAATAAATATCGAGCTTATAACTTTGTTTTGTTTGATTTAAATAAAAAAACAGTACGTTTTGTACTGTCTAAAAAATGTAACTATTTCGTGCTTTTGCAGATAGAACAAATCATTCCATCAGGAACTTTTTCTTCAAAACTTTCTTGAACAACAATTTGTTCGTTGTGTCCTGTTTCAGGATGATGAATGACCTCATAGTCTACAACTTCTTGGATCCATTCAGATCGCCAAGATCCGCCTTCGCCACGAAGGGAGTGTTGTTTTATATGGTCGGATATGCCTTCACTTCCTAAAACGGTAAGATCATTTCCACATACGTTGCATATGACATGTTCTCTCATTTCATATATTGGTATTGATTCATCCCAGGCGATCTCATCAATTACATATCTTGTTTCATAAACAGGTTCGTGATAAACAGTTTTATACTGTTGTTTCCAGTTGTGTTTATGAGGCTCCTCTGTATCTTTAAGGGGATTCGTTGTTGATGAAAAAACATTTGCATCTTCCTTCTTATGTTTAGTTTTGCTTTCTTGTGTGTTCGTTTGTTTTTCAGTATCTTTAACGTTTTGTGATTTACCGCTTAATGAAAAAACTGAACCATTTACCAAATCACTATCTTCAGTCTGAATCTCTGCAGCATTAACTTGTATTTTTGGGTCAGTCTGTGTATTTTCTGTATTAGGAACTGAAGTTTGAGCAGCACAACCGGTTAATGAAAACAAGAGAATCAAGACAAAAACCTTTTTCATGGAAATACCTCCTTGTTATCGATTCTATCCATACGATAATTTGGAAGTTGAAAATCTTCAAATGTGAAACTTTTTATTCTTGGCGATAAGACAAAATATAAAACCTATCTAAATAACATGATTTCTTTTCTTATATATAAATAAAGATAAATAATATGAGTTTAAGCCTTTACAGGTGATTCCTTTCGGAAAGTAAAGGGGGTTATAGGGGGAAAACTCAGTCACACATGGCGCAAAGAAACGTACAACCCCCAAATTACGCTGAAAAAGGCTCATTTCTTTAACGGGATTGAGCTTTTTCTTTCTTTTTTTGCCACTCACCTAACAGCTTGATGATCAGTTCTTTTTTCTGGTTAGGTGTGTAAGATCGAGGAAAATATTTGTTGATTTCCTCCATCTTGAAACTGAGTTTTTCTTTTTGATTTGGCTTTTCAGTCAACAACATATCCATCATGGTGTCCGGACTCAATGATCCATCTTGACTTTTTCTTTTCATTTCCTGACTTTGAGATAGGCTTGGAGTCGCTAATGTATCCTGAATGATTTGTACCAACTCATTTTGTTCTTTGATCGTAAGAAACGAAAGTTCATAAGCTGGATTGAGTGCAATCGTGAAACCATCTTCATGAATGCCATCGACCATATCCCGTAAAGGCTTTACAAGATAGGTCAAGCGAATGTAGCGCTGTATTTGATTACGACTTTCTCCAACTTGATCAGCTAAAAGATCGTCGGCACGTTTTAACTTTGTCCCAACTTGGGACGAAGTTAGATCTGTTCGTTTTCCTTGATGTTTCATTGCTTCCAGCTTCATGCGATAGGCGAAACCACGTTCTGTTGGCAAGATGTTTTCTCGTTGGATATTACTATCGACCATGATGATGGTTGCTTGGTCATCATCTAGATCACGGACGATTGCATCAATTTCTTTTGCACCGTTGAATTCTAGTGCAAACTTTCTTCTGTGCCCGGAAATCATTTCATACCCATTGCCATCTTTGTCCGGACGAACGAGTACTGGTATCAAGATTCCATTTTCAAGAACGCTGTCGATGAGCTTTTGCATCTCTTCATCTTGTCTTACATGGAAGGGATGATTCTTAAATGAATGAATCTCATCAATTGGAATCTTCATGACTTTTTCTAGTTTTGCTTCTTGTCTTTGTTCTTCAGTAGAGAAGAGTGATTCTTCATAAGTCGGCAACCCAAGATCAATTTTTCTCATTATGATCACATCCTTTCATCTATCTTTCTTGGATGCATTTATGTTTCAGTTTCTCTGAATGAACAATTTCTTGTGTTAGTTTTTCATATGCTTTGGCAACATTGCTGTCTTTTGCATGTTCAAAAACACTTTTACCAACCACCGTTGCTTCAGCAGCTTTTACACCTATGGGAATGATCGTATCAAATACATTGATGTGATTCCCAAAGTGTTCTCGTAGTGTATCTGCAGTGCTTTTTGCCAGATTTGTTTGCATGTTAGCAAGAGTGATAGCAACCCCTAATACCTTAATACGTGGATTGATTTGGTGCTGAACCTTGTTAATTGTTCCAAGTAGTTTTGTCATGCCTTTTGCAGGTAGATATTGAGCTTGTACTGGAATTAATACTTTATCTGCACTAGATAATGCGTTAATTGTCAACATTCCTAGAGAAGGTGGACAATCTATCAATATGACATCATATTTCTTCCTTAATGGTTCAAGTGTCATATCTAATATTCGTTCTCTGCTCATGACGCTAACAAGCTTTAATTCAAAATCTGCAAGTTCAATATTACTTGGAATGATATCGACATTTTCATCATGGTGGATAATCAGGTCATCAAAATTAATTGGAATGTCTTTAATAGTTCCATTTAAAGCTTCACAAATCGTATGTTCCATATTGTCAGAATTTCTTATTCCTAGACTAGCAGATAAATCAGCCTGTGGATCAAAATCGATGAGTAATACTTTCTTACCTTCTTTTGCGAGACCTATTCCAACGTTCTCGGTCGTAGTCGTTTTTCCAACACCTCCTTTTTGATTGGCAATGACAATTACATTACCGTTCGATTGCATAGTATTTGCCTCCTTTCTAACAAAAAAGCCAACCGCTTGGGTAGGCTATGTAAAATATAATGAATGTGCTATATACTTTAATAAGAGGGAGGAATAGCATGATAATTCAAAATAGTTTAAATTCAGTACTAGATAGATATTTAAAAGATGATACATATTCATATGCAATAATGATAGATGGTGTATGGGGATGTGGAAAAACTTACTTTATAAAAAAATATATAAGTGAGTCCTTTATCGCTAAAAATAAGAAATGTATTTATATATCGTTATATGGACTGGATAGTATTAATGATTTGAATAAACAGATAAAACTACAATATGTTTTTGGTGAAAAATATAAGAAGAAATATGAAATAACAAAAATTGGAACTTCTATTGCATTAGATCTTTTAGAATCAAAAGGAGTAGATAAAAAGTATGTTGATCAGGCATTAAATTTGATTAAAAAGAATTCTCTTGAAGGGAATAATCTCGTATTGATATTAGATGATTTAGAGAGATCTACAATCCCAGTCGTTGAAGTCCTTGGGTATATTAATGGATTAGTTGAACATCAAAAATATAAAGTAATCATTTTGGGTAATGAAGAAGAAATAGATTATGAAACAAGTAATTTAGAATTGAAGTATTTAATCGCAAAAGATCCGAATTTAATTATTAAGGAAGAACAAGACGCTTTAACTGAATTGGTGGAACAGTTGATGAAGGAAAAATGTCGAGGAAATAATAATGGGTATCAAAATGATATACCTAAAGAGAAGATTGATGATAAAAAATTAAAAGAACGAGTGAAAAAATTATTCTCTGAAAAGAGTAAATACTTTTTAATTAAGGAAAAAGTGATTGGAATAACATATAGTTTTGATGTATCGTTAAACGATACAATTAAACAAATACATGATAGTGTCCTATCGACAAAAAGCAATAAGGATTATTATAAGCAGTTAGTTAGTATATTTGATGGATCCATAGATGATATTGCTAAAATTATGACTACCTACAATCATAAAAACTTACGAACCTATCAATTTTATTTAAGTAAAATAATAGGACTGTTTGAATGCTTAACAAATTCGTCTTTAAATAAAGAAATATCTATGTTGATTAAAGATATAAATGTTAAGTTTTTTCAAGAGTGCTTATTTTTTAAGGCAAGTGTCGAAAGAAGTGACAAGTTAAATCTGTTAGAAGATTATCTGGTCGACTATATTAGAGGGCTTGTTAATGTTGATGATATCAATTTTGTTCAGAACATTTGGAAATTTTACGATACAGTTAATTCTGAAAATGAGATAGACTTAGCAATTAGACATATCTACAATTGGTCTGATTGGAATGCAGAAGAGATAAGAGAAAAAATAATATATTTAACTATGCATGTGAAAGATATTGATCCATTAATGTATAAAAGAATTTTGAATAGTTTCGTGTATTTACAAGAACAAAATATAGTTAAAAAAGAGTTGATACAGGAATTCCTTTATCAATTGAGAATAATAATTCATGGTCGAAATCAATCAAAAACTGTAATCCAAGATTTAAGACATATTGTTCTAGAAAACAATATTGAGATGGATATATATGAAAATTATATTAAGATACTAAAATCGGTTAATAACACGGATATATCTATTATCAATCCATTTAATAGTTTTTTTACATCTGAAAAAGAAAAAGTACATTATTTAGATGATTTTACTATACATAATATAAATTATTTGAACGATGAAATTATTGACAAAATGTTGAATGTGATTAAGCACTCAACGTATGGTTCAGAGTTACGAAAAATTTTTGATTCATTATATAAAGTATATTTATCTCAAATTAATGAGTGGAACAATAATACTGCTCTCCAGGAAAATCTTAAATCTTTGAATAAACTTAAAGTTAGAATGAAGGAATTAAACGATTCTTCTCAATTTGATCCGGTAATACAAGTATGGATAAGGAATATTGAACAGAGAATAGATCGTATTTTAAAATCTTTAGGAAATAAATAGCTCAATGTTTGTAAAAAAATTTTAAACATTGGTAATGTTGTTCAATTTGCAAATTATACACCCCTTTCCGGTTAGCCAACCGCGTGGATTGGCTATGTAAGTGAAATACTTTTAATTGAAAAAATCCTTTATATTCCTGTTAATTCATTTCCAATCTCAAATAATAGTTAAAAGTACTTAAAATTCCTAATATTAAGTCAAATTGAGGGGGTAGTGGGGTATCCCGTGTGAGTTCAAGTCTCATCGGCCTCACCATTATTGAATAAAGAACATTTAAGAATATTAGTGTAAATTATTATTAAAGCTCAAATATGTATAGAAGTATTTGGGCTTTTTTATATACGAATTTATTATATATAATGGAATATTAAATTAGAGGCATTACAAAATGTGTTCTATAGATAAATATAATTATTCTTGAATGGTATTATTCTTTAATTTGTATATTTTCATTTTCTCTAATATCTAAGATATATGTTACTAATGCGGAAACTATAAAAGCAATGATTGCACCGATGATGGCATAAATAAGATTTAAGGTGCTACCTCCGACGAAACTTAAAAGCGCCAAAAAACTAGCAACCGGTAAAAAGTTATATACTTGTAATCCAACGATGGAAGCGAATAAACCAGCAACAAATCCACCGCACATCATCCCTATAAAAGGTCGTTTGTATTTTACACCAATTCCATATAATCCAGGTTCTGTAACACCTCCAATCATTTGTGCAATAATATATGAGACAGCTAAAGATTTTTCTTTTTTTTCTTTCAGTCTAAGTAAAGTTCCAAAACACATTCCTCCTACAGTAAATGCAGCTAACAAAACCGATGGAGCAATAATTGTTTCAACACCTTCTTGCGCTAATATCATGAATATTGTAGTAATGAAAAGCCAATGCATGCCGGCCATGACAATATATTCCCAAAAAGCAGCAATTAAGGCTGTACAAAGAATTGTAGCCAATCCACCCAAATTTCCTAACGTAATTAAACTGTAGTTTATATATTCTCCTATAATGGAACCTAGGGGTCCTAAAACGCATAGAGCTATTGGTAAAATCAAGGCAATTGATAAAGTGGGAGAGAAAATAGCCGATAAAGATTGAGGAATATATTTATTAAAGAATTTTTCAATGTACGAGAATACAAAAACAGATAATAAGATGGGAATAATTGTTGAAGAATAATTTTGTACATGACAAGGGATTCCATAGACATTAAAATTCGTTTTGTTTTCGGCCATTTGTACAAAAGTTGGATGCAGCATGATGGCGCCGATAAACATTCCAAGAATGACATTACAATTAAAATGTTTCGCTGCCGTATATCCAATCATGATCGGAAAAAAATAAAATCCAGCATCTCCGGTAAAAGTTAATAAAATGTATAAAGCGTCTTTATCGGATACCCAGTGTAACATATCAGGGCCTAAAATAGCTGCAAGTGTTTTAAACATTGAGGCAGCAATTAACATAGGAATTAATGGCATTAAACAAGAAGAGAGTACATCTAAGAAAATAGAAACTCCGTGTTTACATTTATTGATCATAAGCAACATCTCCTTACTGAAAGTATAGTAGAGTATTTTTGTTTTTAACAAGATATATCTTTTAATATTTGTATATACTTTAAAATTTTTTTTGAAACAAAGATAATACCAAAATTTTTGTTTGAAAATTTATTGTAATACAAAAATCAGGGGGTATAATAAAATTAAATACTACTATATTAAAATTTCGTGAGGAAAATCGTAATGCCAATAAATCATACTCAATTAACAATAATAATTTCTGTTTTGTGCATAATAATTGCATTTTTTTGTCAAGTATTCATAAAACAAAAGAAAAGACGAATTATTGTTATTTTGTGTGTGATTTTAACTTTTATATGTTCTACTATGATATTCGCTCGCTTTGATAATCCTCCTATTCAAGCAATGATGAGTGAGAATCGGATAATCTTTAAGAAAGATGAAATTATTCGATTTAACAATATTAAAAATATTACATATTTTGAAGATGTAGAACTCGATTTATCTGCAAATGGATATAGATGGGATGATGGTATTTATTATTCTGGTGATGCAGCTTTTAATATCACAGATGACGATACGACTCTTTTATCCGTGCCGAAATGTAGAGCTTATATAACTTATGTCGTTAAGAATTATATTTATGTTTATACGGATAAAGAGAATGAAAAATTTATTTTTAATTTGGAAACAGAAGAAGCAACAAAACAATTCTATGATAAAATAAGATCATCTATAAATCAGATTGATTAATTATTCTGTACGTAAATGATAAATCTTTATAAATGTTGTTGGAGGAAATATGAAAAAGGCTTATTTAATACCATGTATTATTTTTGGACTAGGTATAGGTATTGCACTTATTTGCATTTTCTATTTTACTTCATTGCAAACGATTCAAATTGAATATGGTAACGATGAAATCGTGATTAAAGAAGAAGGGTACAATTTAGAAGAGATAATTAAATTAGATGAAGTAAAAGAAATAGAATATATTGAAAATGATGTATTATTATCTGATTCCACTAAAGTTAGAGGACCAATAAAACCACATAAAAAAATACCTAGAAGCCAAATTATGAAGGAAAATGTAGCATCTTCAAGAGGTGTTGATACTAGAGAATTTGCAGCAGGAGAAGGGTATAGTGAGTTGTTTGGCAATTGCAAAGTATATATATTTTGGAATCAATGTTCATATATTGCAATCAAGACAAAAGATTCATATATTTTATTAAATAAAAAAGGCGATGAACAGACCTATGAATTTTACTCACAATTGATGGAGGATTTGGAATAGATGGTCAATGATTAAATATTGATGTCTATGTGTTTAAGATAAAATGATTGTTCGCAAATAAAAAATTCGAAAATATAAAAGATGGATATCTAGTCAATTTTGATATCCATCTTTTTAATAGATTAAATCATGAAATATAAGATTGCGATTAAATGACAAATCGATGCAAGAACAATAAAAATGTGCCAGGTAAAGTGAAACATATATTTTTGTGGTTTGGAATAAAAGAACACACCAATCGTATAAAGAACACCTCCTGCAATAATAAGTCCTAAGAAGATTGGTGAACTTTTTTGAATCAATACAGGAATTACAAAAATCGCAAGCCATCCCATAACCATATAAATGACCATTGATAAAATTGGATGACTGTTCTTTGCAATTGATTTTAATAAAATACCAAATAAAACCATGATCCATTCAATGACAAGGATTATAATTCCAGTAAAATCATCCATTAAAGTTAAGCAAATAGGTGTATATGTTCCGGCAATCGCAAGAAGGATCATAATGTGATCGAGTTTTCTAAACACATATTTATGCATACTTTCATGTTTCATAGCATGATACAGGCATGAAACCATGAACATGAAGATAAGGCAAATAAAGTAAATTGCGATTCCAGTTGCGAATTTTGGACCACCTTTTAGATATGCGTATATAGAATAATATGGCAAGGTAAACAACAATAATAGACCCATTACACCATGACTGATTGAGTTACCAACTTCTTCAGAAAAGCGTAATGGATATGTGTATTTCATACTTTTACTTTTTTTCATAGGTATACTATAGGCTTAATTGTTAACTTTTTCAACTATTAAAAAAAAGATTTGATTATCAAACGATGACATATTAAAACTATTTTTTTGTTGCATCTCTTGCGATGATTTATTTTTATATAGCGTTATTATATAATAATATTGAATGATGGTGAGATAAGTATTCTATACTGTATAGAGCAAAATAATATAAAGAATAATGTTTAATTAATATAAGCTATCGCTTTAGGAGAATTCTATGGAATGGTTATTTACATTAATTATGAATATATCTCTAGGATCAATTTTAATTGTATGTGGATACTTAATTTGGAAAAAACAAAAGATTTCTTTAATTCGTAGGTACCATTATAAAAGAGTAAGAGATCAAGATAGAAAAATATATTGTGCAGAAATAGGTGTGGCACTGATAATCGTTGGCCTAAGTTTCATTTTTATGTGGTTAATCAATTACTTTACAAATGTATCATATGGCATTCTTTTTCTAGCTGTTGGTTTCGTTACAGGAATGTTTCTTTTTGTACATGCAGAGATAAAATTTAACCGAGATAAATTTTAGTATGCAACCGTCTATAAAAGGTTGATTTTATTTACTATATAATGAAATCTATCTAACAGGGTTCATTATTTATTTGTTATAAAGAATTTAGAGCTAATTTTGAAGGGAGGAATATTCATGAAACAACAGCATCGTACTTTATATTTAATTCTTGTGCTCGTTTTTGCCTTGTCCTTGCCATTATTTGATATTTTAGAATATATACAACTTCGACAAATGCAAACATCATATCAACTTGGATATTTGTTATGGGTAAATCGACCGCTTGTAATGCCGTTCTGTTCTTTGTGTTTAGGATGGTCTTTAATTCGATTTCTAGGACTTCAAAAAACAAATTTTAAAATATTCATAGTATTTGTAGCGTTATTGATCTCATATACAATTTTTATGATGCCTTGGTGCATGATTCCTTTACTTCAATGGACTCTTCCATGGCCAACATACGTAAATATAATTTCAATAATCATTTCTGAGATTGATTTTTTACCAGCTTATTTTGTTATAATAGGAATAGGTTTGGCATATTTTCGAAAAGGGAAAACAGATAAAAGTCTTTCTACAGAGCAAACAGATGAATGACTGAGTTTTAAGATATATGTTTAAATTAGAAGAAGGATTGAAATTCTTCTTCTTTTCTTTTGAACTTTGTTGATAAAGTTTAGAAGAGTGTTAATTTTTGTGGCTACATATTCTAAAAAAGAGGGTTTCTTGCTATAATGTTTAGTGGTTTAGAATGAGGTGAATCCATGTTTTTAAAAAGAATCGAACTTCAAGGATTCAAGAGTTTTGCCGATAAGACGATCATTCAATTTGAAAATGATATTACTGGTATCGTTGGACCAAATGGTTGTGGTAAGAGCAATGTTAACGATGCGATACGATGGGTACTTGGTGAACAAAGTGTTAAATCACTTCGTTCAGGTAGTTCAATGGCAGATATTATTTTCTCTGGTAGTGAATATCGTAAACCTGTAAATATGGCGAAAGTTACTCTTGTGTTTGATAATTCTACAAAAGTATTTGATTCTCCATTTGAGGAAATTGAAATAACTCGTCAATTACAGCGTTCTACCAATGAGGCTAGTTATTTTATCAATAAAACACCGTGCCGTTTAAAAGATATAACAGATCTGGTAATGGATACAGGATTGGGAAGAGATTCATTGAGTATCATCACACAGGGGAATATCTCTTCTTTTGCGGATGCAAAACCAGAAGATAGACGTTTATTATTTGAAGAGGCAGCGGGTGTATCTAAGTATAAAAAGCGTAAGAAAATTTCTTTAAATAAATTAAATCAAACAAAAGAAAATTTAGATCGTTTACAAGATATCTTAGATGAATTAGAAAGACAATTAACGCCATTATCAAGACAAGCTAAGAAAGCTGAAAAATTTCTTAAATTAAGAGAAGAACTTTCTAAAATAGAAATTAGTGTTCTTGCGGAAGAGATTGAATCTTTAAATTCACAAATAGAAAAATTACAGAAATCTTTGTTTGAAAACAAAACGATCTATACTTCAAAAGAAGCATCTTTATCTAAACAAGATCTGGATATCATGGATCTAAGAAAAGAGATGTATGCTTTAGATAAACAAATCAATGAGCTTCAAGGCGAATATACAAAAGCTATGGAAGAAAGTTACCAGTTGGAAAAAAGGAAGGTCGAACTGGATGAAAAACGTAAATATGCGATGTCTATGGCAGATAATGCTAAACGAAAAGAACAGTTAAAAACATTAGTAGATGAAGCTCGCTTTGAGTATTTTGATCGTAAAGCTCGTTTTGATAAACAAAAGGCTGAATTAGAACTTCATACTAAGAGCATGAATGATTTAAAATCAAAAACACAAAGAGCAGAGTATGAATTTCGACAGGCTAATGATGTATATCAACAGTTGTTAAATCAAAAACAGATCTTGGAAAATCTTGCCAAACAGCCATTCCAGCATCAAGCTGGTGTACGAGCCATTATGAGTGCCAGACGTTCTTTATCTGGGATCGAAGGGGTTATCAGTGAATTGCTGAAGGCGCATAATAATATGGCGAATGCAATTAATGCGGCTTTAGGCGGTAGTGTTTATAATATTGTCACAATAGATGAAAGATCTGCACGAGAAGCCATTCGCTTTCTTAAGAAAAATCGCAGTGGGCGTGCAACGTTCTTACCAATGACTGTATGTAAACCTCGTTTTGCTTCAAATAATCAACAACTCATTGCTTCAAATTGTAATGGATTTATCGATTGGGCATGCAATTTAGTAGACTGCGATGAAAAATATGGGGATCTAAGAGATCGTCTGTTGGGAAATGTATTGGTAATTGATACATTGGAAAATGCCAACGAAGCTGCCAAAATGTTAAATTATCAAATTAAAGTTGTAACTTTAGATGGCGATATTGTTCATACGGGTGGTAGTATGACAGGTGGTATTACCAAAAATCAGACAACTCCAATGACCATTCGTTCTCAAATTGAATCGATTCAGTCTCAAATTGATGGTCAGAAATTAAAGGTTGATACTTTAAAAGAAGAAGTCCGTGTATTAAATACTCGCCTTGATGATGAAACGGATACATGTGTCCATTTACAAATTGAACAAGCTAAATTAGAAAATATATTGGCTACAAAAAAACAAAAGTATGATGACTATGCAGCTGAACTGAATCAGTTAGGTGTAGAATTAGATGAATCTAAAGAATTTGTTGAAGATGAAATTGTCGTTTTGATGTCTAAGATGCATGCACGTATTGATGAAATTACATCAAATATGCAATCTCTTCGTCAAAAACGTTTTAATAAGGGCAATCAAGTCGAAGAAATGGAAAATCAAGTTCGTTTGACAAGACGTGAAATGAGTTCTTTACAAAGCGAGATTCATCAAGATGAATTAAAGCTTACTCAACAACAAACGTATTTAGAAAACGCATTGATGCGTTTAAATACTGATTATCAAATGACCTATGAAAATGCGAAATCGCAAAAAGAAGATATCGATATTGAACAGGCCAAAGAAAGAGTTTTATTCTTACGTCAGGAAATTAATAAATTAGGAAATGTTAACCTTGATGCACCAAAAGAATATGAAGAAATCAAGGAACGCTTTGATTTCATGACAAGTCAAAAAGAAGATTTGGAAAAAGCCAGTGAACAGATCTTAGCGGCTATTGATGAAATGGATCAAACAATGATCACGCAATTCAAAGATATGTTTGATAAGATCAATGCAGAGCTGGATGGAATCTTTAAATCTATGTTTGGTGGAGGTAAGGCAAAACTTTCCATGGTGGATCCAGATGATATCTTGAATACTGGTATTGATATTGATGTCCAGCCACCAGGCAAGCTTGTTAAAAACATTCAGGCGTTCTCGGGTGGAGAAAAAGCTTTGATCGCAATCAGTGTCTTGTTTGCGATATTAAAGGCAAGAACGATACCATTGTGTATTTTCGATGAGGTGGAAGCGGCATTAGACCAGGCTAATGTTGAACGATTTGCGAAGTATTTATCACATTATCGTGGTCAGTCTCAATTTATTGTGGTAACACATAGGCCAGGAACTATGGAACAATGTGATACTTTGTATGGTGTAACCATGCAAAAAGATGGTGTATCTAAACTGTTGCGTGTACAATTGAAAGATGCAATCCATTATACAGACAAGGAGGCAGAACAATAATGGCTTTCTTTCAGAAGATTAAAGAAGCATTTATTAAAAATGAAGATAAAGACAAATATTTGAGTGGGCTTGATCGTTCAAAGAAAAGCTTTGGTGATAGATTAAGAGCTCTATCTAATAATTTTCATGGAATCAATGATGAATTATTAGAAGAAATCATGGTGATACTATTGGAAAGCGATGTTGGTATTCATACAGCTCAAAAAATCGTAGATGCGTTTGAATCCAATGCCAAAGATTTGAAGAACTATGATTCAATGGAGGATTATTTGATCAGTATTCTTTATGATTTTTATGATGAAGAACAGGATGCGCCAATCAATTATAACGAAGATGGTCCTACAGTTATCTTAATGGTTGGTGTTAATGGATCAGGGAAAACAACAACTTCGGCTAAATTGATCCGTCACTATCTTCAACAACAAAAATCAGTAGCTGTGGTGGCTGCCGATACTTTTAGGGCTGGCGCTATTGATCAAATTGATACATGGGCAAATCGATTAGGCGTTCCATGTATTAAAGGAAAACCAAATCAAGATCCAAGCAGTGTGATCGTGGATGGTTGTCGTTATGCCAAGGAACATAACGTTGATATTTTGATTTGTGATACAGCCGGTCGTTTACAAAATAAGACAAACTTAATGAATGAACTTTCTAAGATGCGTCGTGTCGTTTCAAAAGAAATTGAAGGTGGACCTCATGAAGTATGGCTTGTTCTTGATGCGACAACTGGACAGAATGGTATTTCACAGGCAAAGATCTTTTTAGAGGCTACAGATGTAAGTGGAATCGTCCTGACCAAAATGGATGGTACCGCAAAGGGTGGGGTAGTCTTGGCTATTCGAGATTTGTTACATTTACCAGTTCGCTTCTTGGGCTTAGGTGAAAAACCGGAAGATCTAAAAAGTTTTGATATCAATGCTTTCTTGATGGGAATCACGAAAGGTATGGATTCGGATGAATAAAGTTTATTATAATGAACTTTATGATATATATGGCTCTTTACTGACAAAACGTCAACAGGAGATCCTTCAATTGTATTTTCAGGAAGACTTCTCCTATGCAGAAATCAGCGAAGAACTTTCTATTTCTCGTGCTGCCGTATTGGATGCGGTACATAAAGGATGCAATGCGTTACAGAAATATGAAGACTGTATCCATTACATCGAACATCGAAATCAAGTTTTTGAATTAATTAAGGATGATTCGATCCTTTTGGAAAAAATACAGGAGATATTATAGGAGGAAAAAAGAAAATGTCTATTGTAATGAGTGTTAATGCAGGAAGTTCATCTTTGAAGTTCCAGGTCTTCAAGATGCCAGAAGAAGAAGTCTTGGCACAGGGAAACGTTGAGCGAATCGGTTTAAAAGATTCAATCTTTGGAATGAAAGTAAATGGAGAAAAGTTTGAGACTGTACAGGATATTGAGGATCATGCACAAGCCGTAGAACATTTGATCAATGCTTTGATCGAACACAAGGTCGTAAACAGTTTGGATGATATCAAAGCCATCGGACATCGTATGGTTCATGCAGGTGAGTATTATGCTAAATCTGTACCAGCAAGTCAGGATGTTGTAGATAAGATAGAAGAATGCAGCGAATTAGCTCCACTGCACAACCCAGCTGGTCTAACAGGATATTTTTCATTTAAGAAAGCTTTGCCAAACTGTTCTCATACTTTTGTATTTGATACAGCTTTCCATCAAAGCATGCCTGAAGAAAACTACATCTATCCGATTCCATACGAATATTATACAAAAGACAAAATTCGTCGTTATGGTATGCACGGAACAAGTCATATGTATCTAACATATCGATTGGCTGAGATCTTAAACAAACCTGTTGAAGAAATGAATATTATCACTTGCCATCTAGGTAATGGTGCCAGCATTACAGCTGTTAAGAATGGTAAATCATTTAAAACATCTATGGGATTTACACCTTTATCAGGAATCATGATGGGAACTCGCAGTGGAGACATCGATCCAGCTATCGTTATCTATCTTCAGAAAAAATATGGTTATACACCAGATGAAGTAGATAACATCTTAAATAAAAAATCAGGTATGTTAGGAATTAGCGGTATTTCCAGCGATGGACGTGATGTTGAAAAAGCAGCAGATGAAGGAAATGAAAGAGCCATTCTTACTCAGAAAATGTATGTTTCAAGAATCGTTGAAACTGTAAGTGGATATTATGGATTAATGGGTGGCGCTGATGCTATCGTATTTGCTGGTGGTATTGGAGAAAATGATTGGAAAATGCGCCAAAAGATTTGCGATGGTTTAAAAGTTTTTGGTGTAGATGTTCCTGTTGAATTAAATGAAGGCATTCGTGGAAAAGAAGCAAAACTATCTAGTGATGCCAGCAAGATGCAAGTATGGTTGATTCCTACAAATGAAGAATTAATGATTGCACGTGATGCTTATAAGGACTTGGTAAACAATGCCTAATTGGCTAATCGATTTAATTGAACAACATTCAACCATCGTATTATTTCGCCATGTGTTTCCAGATATGGATGCTCTGGGTTCTCAATTAGGATTTTCTTTATGGCTAAAGAATCGTTATCCTCAAAAACAGATATATTGTTTAGGTCAGAACAATTCTCTGTCGAATAAACTAGGGTTTCAAATGGATGAAGTGACGGAAGATGTTTTAAAAGATTCTTTAGGAATTATTTTAGATACATCCAATGCATCTCGTGTAGATGATCAAAGATTTACTCTTTGTAAACAAACATGCCGAGTCGATCATCACGTTCAAGTTGAATCATTCTGTGATCAAGAATGGATCGATGATCATGCAAGTGCAACGTGTGAGATGTTAGCTTTATATTTTGATCATATTCAAGCTTATTTGCCAAAACAAAGTGCCCAGTTGATTTATGAAGGGCTAATTGCGGATAATATTCGTTTTACGATCTCAACGGTCAGAGAACAAACCTATGATGCTGCTAAGTATCTTTATTCACAAGGTGTGGATGTGATCGAAGCAGAAAGAGTTAACTTTAACAGCTCTTTATTAGATTATCAATATGAAACTCTTGTTCGTAAGCATGCAACTGTTTCAAATAAGTTTATGTATGCGATCATTGATCAAAAAGAATATGAAGAAGCAGGACTTACTTTTTCTCAAGCTAAAGAGAAAGTATATGTTCTAAGTGGCATTGATGAAATTGAAATTTGGGCCTTATTTACACAAATGGAAGATGGCATTCACTATAGTGCTTCTTTACGTTCAAGAACGATTCCAATTCGTGATGTCGCTGTGGAATATCATGGTGGTGGTCATGAATGCGCCAGTGGTATCAAAAATCTAACACTGGATCAAGTTCATGAAATTATTGATATATTATCAAAGCGAAGCTAGTCTTCGCTTTTCTTTTGACCAATTTTCCATTTCAACAACCGTTTAGAAAATGCTAACAAATTTATTTAATTAATATGGTTTAATTTAATTGAGGAGGTGATTCCTATGAAAAAAGGATTGATGCTTCTTAGCTTATGTTTGGTTTTGGTTGGTTGTGCAACATATAATGTTTCTGAAGTTGATCAATCTGAAGAAGTTATTGAAAAATCAACGATCCAATGGTATGAGCACAAACAGAAAAAGAGGAATTCTTTTTATATGCATTAGGTGGTGGACGTAATGGTTTTGTCTATGATATCAAGATAAAAGAAAATATCCAAACAATGTATTTTAAATTTTATCAATATATAAATGGGGAATGGATTAGTCATTATAAGAGTGAAATTGAAATTCAATAATATACAAAACCAATTGAAATTTCAATTTTGGGAACATGTGAAAGCCGAGTCATACTTGGTATGACTAATAAAAACTTTGCGAGCACTTATCACCATATAGATATTGAAAAGAATAAAAAGACTTATGGGGTAAATTATGTTTCACAAGTAGACGAAATAGGAACTGTTGATTTAGATGTAACCAAGGAAACACCAGTATTTGCATATTGTTGTTATCCACAGGATAAGGACGTAAGACCAGAACTAGATGACTTCTATAATTTAGACAAAGTTAGAAGTACAATAGGAGAAGATGAAGATTATTGGATCTGGACCATTTCATTCGAATAAAAAAGGGGCGTTAACTCTATAGTTAGCGCCTTTTAAAGTATGTCTTGTATCTTTATTTCTGGTTTTTGACAAGGATAGTTTTCTAGATATTCTATGACTTGATTTGTAAGGTATGTTGGTGTGCTTGCTCCACTTGTAATGGCAATTCGCCAGGCTTCATGTAGGTCATCAACATTGAGTTCATTAACATCATTGATACGTATTACTTGTTTTATCTCTGCTTTTTTTCCTATGTTGGCTAATTGTTTTGTATTGTTGCTGGAAGGATCTCCAACGACGATCAAAGTATCAATGTTCTGGTTTTTTAAATCAAGGATGGCTTGTTGGCGAATTCTTGTTGCGTTGCATATTTCATCATGAAATTCAGCCTCAGGATATGCTTGCTTGATCGCATCAAACAGGAACTGGATATCAAAAATTGACATTGTTGTTTGATTGGTCACAAAGATTGGTTCTTGGATACCATTTGGAATGTCTTCTTCTTTTTCAATAAGATAGATCTTATTACTTGTTGAATAGATGGCTTCTGCTTCAGGGTGGCGATATTTGCCGATATAGAAGATCACAAATCCTTCTGATAGTTTTTGTTGGATGATCTTTTGTGTTTGAAGGACGAAAGGACAGGAAGCGTCAATGATCTTTAATCCTTTATTCAATGCTTTTTGTCGAACGTCTTGGCTGATGCCATGAGCTGTAAAAATTACGATACCTTCTTCAATTTGATCTAAGAGTTCCAATCTTGTTTTACTTTTATCTTCAATAGTATCTAACTTATCGTAAGACAAAGCTTTTTTTACATATTGATTGTGGACAAGATTGCCTAAAATTGTTATTCTAGAGTCTGGATTTTCAAGTCTGGTTTTTTTTGCGATGGCAATTGCCTGTAAAACACCGCCACAATATCCTTGAGGATCTACTTTAATAATTTCAAATGTTTTCATGTAAATATTATATATGAATTCGTTTCTTTGGTAAATGAATTCGGTTTGTGGGATAATAAAAAAGGAGGCGTAATGATGGAACGTATTCAAGAGATAATGAAATTGGAGCACTTTAAAAAGTTAACTCCAATTCAGGAAAAAGTTGTTAATAGAAAAAACAAACATCGAGACTTAATTGGTATTTCTAGTACGGGATCAGGTAAGTCACATGCTTTTTTCATGGCTATTTTTGAACAGTTAGACTTTGAAAAGAATGAAGTACAGGCGGTTATTTCTGCTCCAACACGTGAACTAGCGTTTCAGTTACATGAACGTTGTAAGAAGATAGCGGCTTACTTTAATGTACGCACAAAACTGGTAACAGGAGGAATGCAGAAAACAAGTGGGTCAAAACATGTTCCTCAGATCGTTATTGGCACACCTGGACGTATGAAAGATCTTTTCTTAAAAGATAAAACATTACGTCTTGATACAGCTAAAATTGTTGTGGTTGATGAAGCCGATATGACATTGGAATTTGGTTTCTTGGAAGATATTGATAGGATCTTATCTAAAATGGATAAAAAAGTGCAGATGATGGTCTTTAGTGCAACGATCCCTGAAGGACTTCAACCATTCTTAAGAAAGTATTTATATGATCCAGAATTAATTCAGATTGATACAAATGATGAATTTCAATCAGATGTTACACACTTCTTAGTGCCATGTAAGCATAAGACCTATGAACAAAAGATATTGGATGTATTGCCTGTTATTCAACCATATGTATGTTTAATTTTTGCCAATACAACGGAACAAGCTTCCAGCATGGCCAATACATTACGTGAAAATGGATATGATCTTGTGGAACTGCACAGCGGTTTAGAATCAAGAGAGCGTATGCAGGCAATTAAAATGATTCAATCTCAGAAGAAAAAATATATTGTAGCCAGCGATATTGCATCAAGAGGAATTGATATTGAGGGAATTACACATGTTATTAGTTGTGGTTTCCCAAAAGATCTTAAATTTTATATTCATCGTGCAGGCCGAACAGGTCGTGCTAAACGTGATGGACAATGTATTGCCCTATATCGCCCAGAAGATAAACGCGCTATCGATACATTGACAAAAGAT
The DNA here is from genome assembly GCF_000469305.1 of Faecalitalea cylindroides ATCC 27803. Lineage (GTDB taxonomy): Bacteria > Bacillota_I > Bacilli_A > Erysipelotrichales > Erysipelotrichaceae > Faecalitalea > Faecalitalea cylindroides. Next base: position 7,374 of record NZ_KI270996.1, on the reverse strand, counting down.
GGAATTGTTTTTGAACATAAGGATGTAAAAAACAATGAATGGATCGATTTGAAACCTTTAGAACATAAAGCTGTTAAGAAAAAAGATCCGCTAAAAGAGGATATTGAAAAAATTGTCAAAAAGAAAAATAAAAAGGTAAAGCCAAACTACAAGAAAAAACAGAAACAGGAAATAGAAAGACTTCATCGTAAACAACGTAGAGCTATGATCAAAAAGGATATTCAAAGACAGAAAAAAGAACGCGCAATGGAAAAACAGAGAGCGAAAAGGGAAGGATAAAATATGTTGTATTTAGGAAGTCATGTTTCTTTAAAAGCACCCGATTATTTCTTAGGTTCGATCAAAGAGGCGTTAAGCTATGGAGCCAATGCATGTATGATCTATACCGGTCCTCCTAGCAACACGCGTCGAGTTGATATTTCCAAGATGAAGGTTCAAGAAGCTAAGTCATTAATGGAAGAAAGTGGAATGAAGATGAAAAATATCATTGTTCATGCTCCATATATCATAAACTTAGCCAATTCTATGAATCCTGATACAGCGAAGTTTGGTGCTGAATTTTTAGCACAGGAATTAAAACGAGTATCGTATCTAGGTGCTTCATATCTTGTCTTACATCCTGGAAGTCATGTTAAGGCAGGTGCCGAGGTTGGATTACAATGGATCATAGATGGCTTAAACGAAGTATTAGATCAGGATGATTCAAACGTTTGTATTGCCTTGGAAACAATGGCAGGAAAAGGTAGTGAATGTGGTCGTAATTTTGAAGAACTTGCGATAATTAAAGCCGGAGTTCATAAATCGAATCGTATTGGATTTTGTATGGATACTTGTCATATTCACGATGCGGGTTATGATTTAACTAACTTTGATTCTGTATTGGATGAGTTTGATCGAATTTTAGGATTGGATAGCTTAAAAGTCTTACATATCAATGACTCAAAAAATCCGATTGGTGCGCATAAGGATCGTCATGAAAATTTAGGCAAAGGATATATTGGATTTGATATCTTAGCGCAAATCGTTCATCATCCTCGTTTAGATAACATTACTAAGATCTTAGAAACACCTTATATAGATGGAAAAGCTCCATACAAGGAAGAAATCGAACAATTAAGAGCCATAAAGCCATAGATTTTTATCTGATGGCTTTTTTATATAAAATCAATGTATTTATTAATGGATTTCTTAAGAAAATCTTTATTAACGGACCCTTGTATATATTTCTATTTGTGATAGAATTCACGTATTAGAGGTGTTGTGATAATGAATAAAATTATTAAGTTCTTAAAATCAAAAACATTTTATATCGCCTCTGCTCTGTTGATTCAATTGATTGCATTATTTTTACTGGTAACATATTTTTCACAGCGATTTGTTGGGATTTACTATATACTAGTGCTTTTATCTTGGATCGTGTCTTTACGAGTCATCAATCGCGAATCGGATACAAGTTCAAAAATGTTATGGATCTTATTGATCATGTCACTGCCATTCTTTGGAGGTCTTGTTTATCTTCTATTTGGAGAAAGAAAGATTCCAAAAGCTTTGATGATACAAGATAGACAAGCCTATTCAGATTATAAGATTTATGCGACAAGAAATATCGAATTAATGAATGAATCACATGAAGATGATTATGTTTTAGATAAAATGGTATCTATGGCATGGTCTAATGGTTTCTTTCCTGTTTATAAAAACTGCAAAACGATTTATTTTCCAAGTGGAGAAGAGCAGTATAAGATGTTTATTGAAGAATTGGTGAAAGCCAAAGATTTTATCTTTATGGAATTTTTCATCATTAATAAAGGTGTCATGTGGAATACGATCCTACAGATCCTTCTAGATAAAGCCAGTGAGGGTGTAGATGTACGTTTGATTTATGATGATGCTGGCAGCATTACCTATCTAGATCCTGATTATCCAGATTGGCTGAATGCCAGAGGAATCAAAACACATTTGTTTAATCCAATGAAGCCACAGTTAGCTATGCAGATGAACAATCGAGATCATCGTAAGATCTTGGTTATTGATGGTAAAGTAGCTTTTACAGGTGGATGTAACATTAGTGATGAATACATCAATACTAAAAAAAGGTTTGGATATTGGAAAGATATGGGTATTATGATCAGTGGAGAAGCGGTTGAAATGTTTACAATCTCTTTTTTACAGATTTGGAATTATCAGGCAGAAACTAATACGCCATATGAGGAGTTTTTGTTACCACACAAAAAAACAAAAGTACCTTATAACGGATATGTGATTCCGTTCTCAGATTCTCCTACTGATGAAAATGATACAGGAAAATTGATGCACTTGAATATGATCAACTGTGCGCAAGATTATTTTTGGATCACGACCCCATATCTGATCTTAGATCAGGAAATGATATCAGCTTTAACACTTGCCATCAGCAATGGTGTAGATGTGCGTATCGTCGTTCCAGGCATTCCAGATAAAAAGATGGTTTATGAAGTTACGAAGGCCAATTTTGATATCTTGATCAAAAAAGGTGTCAAGATCTATGAATATACACCAGGCTTTATTCATGGAAAGGTTGCCTTGGCAGATGATCGAAGTGCCTTAGTAGGAACTGTTAATATGGATTTTAGAAGTTATTATCTTCATTATGAATGTGGTGTCTGGGTACATGATGTAGATTGTATTAAGGATATCAAGGATGACTTTGAAGAAATCTTTAAAGCAAGTCATTTAGTTACATTGGAAGAATGTATGAAGACAAATTTCATTGTCCGCACATATCGAAATGTATTAAAAGTATTTAGTCCAATCTTATAAGATCGCTAAATGGCGATCTTTTGAGTTTATAAAAAAAACGCATCGTGTAGATGCGTTTATTCATTGATCATCTTTTTAGGATCGACGTAAAGGTCGAACTCTTCTTCACTTAAATAACCTAACTCTAGAATTGCTTGTTTTAACGTTAGATCGTTCTTATAGGCGTATTGACTTGCCTTTCCGGCTTTTTCATAACCAATGACTGGGTTTAAACATGTTACCAACATTAAGGAGTTATGAAGGTTTTTCTCCATTTCAGTTTGATTGGCTTTTAATCCAGAGAGGCAATGTTCATTAAAGGAATGGATTGCATCACTTAAAAGCTGGATACTTTGATCCATATTATAGGCAATCAAAGGCATAAATACATTTAATTCAAAGTTTCCCTGGCTGGCTGCGATGCCAATCGCAGTATCATTTCCCATAACTTGAACGGCTACCATTGTTAAGGCTTCACACTGTGTTGGATTGACTTTACCAGGCATAATGGAACTACCTGGTTCATTGGCAGGAATATCGATTTCATGAATACCACATCTAGGTCCACTGGCAAGCCATCGAATATCGTTGGCAATCTTCATGCAGTTGGCTGCAAGAGCTTTAAGTGCACCACTGACAAAGACACAGGCATCTTTACTAGTAAGGGCATGAAATTTATTTGGATCGGGTCTAAATGGAATGTTTGTGTGTTCCTGCAAGATTGAACAGATAATTTCATCAAATCCTTTTGGACAATTGATACCAGAACCAACAGCGGTAGCCCCACAGGCTAGTTCATAAACGTAATTTAAGCTGTTTAGGATTTGATTTTTACTATGTTCGATCATTGAACGATAACCACTTAATTCTTGTGAGAAATAAAGTGGGGTAGCATCTTGAAGATGGGTACGTCCGATTTTGATGATTCCTTTATTTTCTTCTTCCAGCTTTTTGAAGGTTTCGATTATTTCATCCAGCTCTAGGATCAAATCTTCCAAGATCTTTTTGGCAATCATGATATGCAGGGCTGCCGGGAATGTATCATTTGAGCTTTGTGAACAATTCACCGTATCGTTAGGATGGCAAAGATTTTTTTCAGCTCTTTCATTAGCCATCATACTGATCACTTCGTTGACGTTCATGTTTGTTTGTGTTCCTGAACCTGTCTGCCATACTTTTAATGGGAATTGATCCATATGTTTCTTTTCTTCAATTTCTTTACAGACTTTCATGATGTGCTTGCATTGCTCCTGAGTAATCTTGTTGAAATGCAGGTTTGCCTTGGCACAGGCACTTTTTAGGATCGCAAAGCTTACAATCATTGATTCAGGCATTGTTTCATAGCCAATTTTAAAGTTTTCAATGCTTCTTTGAGTCTGGCTTTTCCAATATTTGTCGGCCTCTACTTGAACTTGCCCCAGGCAATCTTCTTCGATACGATATTTGTTCATACAAATCCTCCTTGTCTTTGTATAATATACCATTTTTTTTGAGCTTTGTCTTTTCAATATGATAGAATGATACTAGCAAATAAAGGAGATATGAATCATGAGAATGAAAGAACCTTATGAGGCTTATTTAGATGATTATGATATTTTAAATGTGTATATGTCCAAGAACTTTTTTAATGGAAGCAGTCGCATCTTCCATTTAAAAGATACACAAGATCACATTATTCCTTTGACTATTCAATCAATGAGCGATCTATATAACGGATATACGCATTATCGATTATCGATTAATGGGATGATCAATGTTGGTGAGGAATATACGTTATATGATGAGCACTGTAAACGAGCTGTTTGTCATTATTCACATATTGTCAAAACCAATCGATTTAACGATGAATTCTTTTATGATGGAAATGATCTTGGATGCTTATATGCTCCAGCTGTAACGACATTTAAGCTTTGGTCTCCAGTGGCTTATCGTATTCAGCTTTGTCTAGAATCAGATGGCAAACGTGAAATCTATGAAATGGAGAGAAAAGATAGAGGAATCTATGAGGTTCGTGTCAACAAAAATATTTCAGGTTATCATTATACATTTATGGTGCGAACCAATGGTCAATGGAATGAGACCATTGATCCATATTCTTCTTTCTGTAACCAAAATGGTTTGGCCAGCGTGGTAGTTGATCCAAATACTTTGTCTATACCACAAAAAATCAAATTAAAACCAATGAAAAAAGCAACAGATGCGATCATTTATGAAGCGAGTATCCGTGATATGACATCACAAGCCAATATTGGTGTTGATCATCCAAAAAAATTTGTAGGATTTACGGAAGAAAATGAAAAAACGCGTGCTTTAAATACCGGTTTTTCGTATTTAAAGAGCCTTGGTATCACTCATGTTCAACTTTTACCGGTATTTGATTTTGGCAGTGTTGATGAAGTGTATCCAAATATCTTTTATAACTGGGGCTATGATCCAGTGGCGCATCGCTGCCTGGAAGGGTATTATTCCACCAATCCTAAAGATGCACTATGTCGAGTAGAAGAGTTTGCTCAACTCGTTCAAAATTGTCATATGGCCGGTATACGAGTTAATTTGGATCTTGTATTCAATCATGTCTATGAGAAAGAAAATTATCCTTTAGAAAAACTCGTTCCAGATTATTATTTCTTGATGAATCAACAAGGAGAGTTTTCCAATGGCAGTTATTGCGGCAATGACATTGATACCCAGCAAAGGATGTCACATAAATATTTTGTCGATACCTGTAAAAGAATCGTGGAATGGTTTGATATAGATGGATTCCGTTTTGATTTGATGGGAATCTTAGATGTTGATCTTGTGAATGAAATTGAGCAGGAGTGTCGTAAGCTAAAACCTGATTTTATGGTCTATGGCGAAGGATGGAACATGCCTAGCTTTTTGTCGGAAGATCGTCGAGCAAGTCAATTAAATCAACATAAGATGGAACATGTAGGTCATTTCAATGATTATTTTAGAGAGCATATTCGAGGCTCGAATGGTGAATTAGAAAGAAAAGGGTATTCGAATGGCGCTGTTGAAATGATTGAAGCGGCTTCTCATGCCTTATGTGGTTGTGTAGATATTGGATATTATGACAACATGGAAAAGACAATCAATTATGTGGAGTGTCATGACAATCATACGTTATGGGATAAAAACAGGGTTTGTTGCCGAGAAGAAGGAAGAGAAATACGTGAAAAACGTCAAGTTCTTGCCAATGCGATGGTGTTGTTAGCACAAGGAGTTCCTTTACTTCACGCTGGGCAGGAATTTGGTCGTACCAAACAAAATCTAGGCAATTCTTATAATCGAAGTGATAATTATAACTGTATCGATTATCAAAGACGAGATATTCATATTAAAATCGTGAATGATACTAAAAAGCTCATAAGTATTCGTAAAGAACATGAATGTTTCCGTTTAAGTACAAAAGAAGAATTGGAAAATGTATCATTTAATGATATCGAAGGTTCAGCTTTGGTTTATTATACTAAGAAAGATGATGATAGCTGTGGTGTCATTTTTAATCCAACGAATCGTTATTTTAACTATGATCTTAATGCCGCTGCAAGGATCTTGTTTGACAATGGACAATGCAATTCTAGCAATACCAACAAGATATTGGTGGCTCCGTACAGTGTTATTGTTTTTAAATTTTAAGCTTAAGCATAAATAAACTTGATGAATTTTTGTGTAAGATTTATAATAGATAAAACTTAAGAAAAGGAGACGTTTATGGCAAAATTTTTTGAAGAACCATCAAGAACTTTTAGTGAGTATTTATTGATTCCAGGTTATACATCTGAGGATTGTACCCCTGATCGAGTGAGTTTAAAAACTCCAATCGTTAAATTTAAAAAAGGGGAAGAACCTTCTTTGAGCATGAATATCCCTATGGTATCGGCTGTAATGCAGGCTGTCAGTGGAGAGGAAATGGCATGCGCATTGGCTAGAGAAGGTGGAATCAGTTTTATCTTTGGCAGCCAGTCTGTTGAAAGCCAGGCGGCTATGGTTAGAAAAGTAAAAGCGACAAAAGCTGGCTTTGTAGGCAGTGATTCAAATATTTCTCCAGAGGCAACACTTGCCGATGTAATTGCCCTTAAAGAAAAAACAGGTCATTCTACGATGGCAGTTACAGATAATGGGGAAGCGGATGGAAAACTTGTAGGTATCATAACAAGTCGTGACTATCGCATCACCCGAATGGATAAGGCAACAAAAGTAAAAGAATTTATGACACCATTTGAAAAATTGATCGTAGGTAAAGAAGATATTTCATTATCTGAAGCAAATGATTTGATTTGGGATCATAAATTGAACCAGCTTCCAATCGTAGATGATGAACAACATTTAAAAGCGTTTGTGTTCAGAAAAGATTATGAATCACATAAGGATAATCCAAATGAACTATTGGATGCGGATAAACGCTATATCGTTGGTGCTGGTATCAATACACGTGATTATGAAACACGTGTTCCTGCTCTAGTAGATGCTGGTGTAGATATTTTATGTATTGATTCAAGTGAAGGATATTCTGCATGGCAGGCAAATACAATCAAATGGATTCGCGAAAAATACGGAGATACAGTAAACAAGATCGCTGAAATGCGTGTA